>CALENB010000377.1 GCA_937910235.1 uncultured Myxococcales bacterium
GTAGCCCTGCGCTTCGGCCCACCGGGTGTACATGCGGAGCAACATCGACGCCCAGTCACAGCTCTCGGTGCCGCCGGCGCCCGCGTTGATCTGCACCAGCGCGGAGTTGCGGTCATTGGCAGACGTCATCATGCGCTCAAACTCGGCGCGATCCAGCTCGTGTTCGATCGTGACGACTTGCGCCTCAATGTCAGCGAGCAGGCTCTCGTCGGCCTCCATCTCGGCCAACTCGAGCAGTTCATCACACTCCAGCACACTGGATTCAAACTGCTCGAGGCCTTCAACGGCTGTCACAAGGTCTTGGCGCTCTTTCATCAACGCCAGCGCTTGCGTCTGATCGTCCCAGAAGTCGGGCTCTGCGCTCACATGCTCGAGCTCATCGATGCGGGCTTTCTTGGTTGGAACGTCAAAGATACCCGCGCAGCTTGAGCAGGCGCGACGCCACCTCAGCTGTGCGGGACCGTAGTTCGGCGATTGTGGCCATGGCTGCCCTCCTCCAAAGGAGCGGCATCCTGACACGGGCGACGGCCGCTCGCTACCCCAACCAGAGCGTGGTGATGAGGTAGTCGACGACGAGCACGGTGACTGAGCTCATCACGACGGTCTGGGTGGTTGCGAGGCCCACCCCACGGCTGCCGCCTGACGCGAAGTAGCCGTTATGGCAGGCGATGGCGCCGATGACGACGCCGAAATGCAGCGCCTTTACAAGCGTCATGAGGATGTCTTCGGGGTCGACCCACTCGTAGATGCGCGAGAAGAACATCGCGTGGTCGACGCCCAGCATCCCCGTCGCGACGACGTAGGCGCCGATGAGCGCGACGGCGTTAAAACCCACGCACAGCAACGGCATCATGACGGTACAGGCGATCAGCCGCGGCGTGATGAGGTAATGAACCGGGTCGACGGCCATCGTCTCCAACGCGTCAATCTGCTCCGTCGCGCGCATCGTGCCCAGCTCGGTGCACATCGCCGAGCCGACGCGTCCCGCAACCATCAGCGCGGTCAGGGACGGCGCGAGCTCCCTCACCATGGCCATCGCCACGCTGCCGCCGATCAGGCTCTTCGCGTTGAAGATCTCAAACGCGACGGAGGTCTGGATGGCGAACACCATGCCCGTGAAGACGCCGTTCACAAGGACGATGGGCAGCGAGCCGACCCCCACGAACTCCATGGCGACGATGAGCTCGCGCCATCGAAACGGACGCTGCGTGATCCGCAAAGCAGCGGAGATCGCGAAGAGGATGATGGTGCCGATGGCGTCGAGCTTCGCGACCGTCACGGCGATCAGGCTTCGCACCGCACGCACGGCGAAGTTGTAGTTCTCAGTCTCCTGCCGCGCACCGGACATCCAAGACTCCCGATTGTTCAGCGCAGACGGCTCGCTGAAGTCGAGGTCGACGGTAGTCGACTTCCCTGATCACGCGACTTTTTCGGCGCCAGCAGGCGCCGCACCCGGCAACCGTGCCATGCTGCCGGCCGATCGATCGGGGGCGATAGCGCGCTCGGTGAAGCTAGCCTGATCACGGCGCTTGATTCGTAGCACGGAGGGCCGCACATGGCCGACACACACGAGAACGGCTCGGCTTGGATGGGCGAGGATGGCAGCGCGGTCGCTGGCGTCGTCTACCTCGTCGGCGCCGGGCCAGGGGCGCCCGACTTGATCACCCTGCGCGGGTGGCGGCTGCTACAGAGCTGCGATGTAGTGGTGTTTGACAGTCTCGCGGACGACCGCTTGTACAGCCAGCTCGCCTGTGAGCGCATCGACGTCGGCAAGCGCGCGGGCAATCACAAGCGCACCCAGGCTGAGATCAACGCGCTGCTGGTGTCGCTCTCGCGAGCCGGGCGCAAGGTCGTGCGGTTGAAGGGCGGCGATCCGTTTGTCCTCGGCCGCGGCAGCGAAGAGGCCGCGTGGCTCGCCGATCACGGCGTGCGTTGCTTGGCGGTGCCAGGCGTCTCGAGCGCCGTTGGCGGTCCTTTGCTCGCGGGGATTCCTGTGACGCACCGCGGCCTCGCCGACGCGTTCTGCGTCGTCTCAGCCCACCCGCGTGGCCCTGAGCAGACGTATTCGTTTCCGCCCTATCAGCCCAGACTTACGGTGGTTGTGCTGATGGGTGTGCACGCGCTGTCGCGCTGGCGGGAGGCGCTCGCAGCGCTCGGCTATCCTGATGACCTGCCCGTCGCGTTTGTCACGTGGGCCGGCCGCCCGCAACAGCGCACGTTGCGCACGACGCTGGCGAAGTGTGTGGCGGACGCAACCGATTTTGGTCTAACGGCGCCGACCGTGGCGGTGATTGGCCGGGTCGCGGCCTTGGAAGCGGTGCCAGCCTACAATCCATAGCCGCTGGAGCGATCCGCGGCCATTCACAGGCGATCCGCAGTCGCTCGTGCGGTCTCGCCTAGGGGCTGCAGGCCCCAGACTTCCAGCTGAACTTGTCGCCATTGTAGCACTGCGCCTGGCACGCGTTCTGGTAAGTCAGGCCGTCGTCGCCGCACACCGGGTTGTTGGTCTGCGGGCAGTTGCAGACACAGGGACCGAGGTACTGAAACGTCCAGTCGCCCTTCTCGGTGACGGTCAGGCAATCGAACTCGCTCTGGTTCCGAAACGTGTACCAAGTCGCGGTCGCGCCAGTACCCTTCGACGCGCAGACCTGCTTCACGATGCTGTAGTCCACGTCGGGGCAGCATGCACCGGTGGTCGCGGCCTCATAGAGCTCTGCCGAGCACTTATCCTTGGCTGTGGCGCTCACGCCCTCGCAGTTCAAGACGGCCGCGTCTGAGCCCTTCGCGATGCAGCCATTGCGGTACGTGCGCGCGATGCCTGAGCTTTTGCCGCTGATCACGGCGCACACCGGATTGCAGTCGCCCGGGCACTTGGCCGCCCCAGTCGTCCACTTTGTCTTGTCGTAGCACTCGCCACCGCACTCCGCGACCATCTTGCCTGGGTCACACTGCGCCGACTTCACGGTCTCGTTGAGAGGAAAGCAGCCCGAGAGATCGCAAGCTTGCATGGCGCACTCGGTGGCGTAGGTCGTGCCGTCTTTCTTCGAGCAGACCGGGTTGTACGCGTTGACCGGGCAGGCCGCGCCGCCCTGCGCAACCGGCTGCATGCACAGGTTGAACTTGCCGCAGCTGCCTTTGATGACCTCGGATTTCGGGCTGCACTGCCAGTCCTTCGTGCACGCCTGACCGGACGTCGGGCACTTGCCGGCAGTGCAAGTCTCGGGGGTCGCCAACTTCGTGCACTCCAGCTCGCACTCCTGTTTTACGGGCACGTAGGCGCCGCCAGCGGTTTTTGCGCAGAACGCGTCGGGCGCGTCGGGCTTGGTAGCGGTCTGGCATTTCTCACACCAAGGGCACTTGCCCTGGACGAGCGTGACGCCGGTCGGCCAGTCATAGGCCTGGAGCTTGCAAATCGCCTGACAGTCGTTGAGGAACTCCTGGCCGTTGGCACACATCGGGGTGTCGGCGCACTGCGTGCAGTCCGCGCACGTCTTGGCGCAGCTCGGCAGAGGCAGCGTCTTGCCAGCGTCAGGCGTACCAGCGTCCGCGGCGCCGCCCGCATCGGTCGTCGCGTCGTTGTCGGCGCCCGCGTCGGTGGTCGACGCGTCGGCGCCCGTGGTGTCGGCGGCCGGCCCTGCATCTGTGCCGGTCGTGTCAACGGCAGCCACATCGGTCGGCGCCGTCGCGTCCGTCGTGACGTCCGTCGCCGCGCCGGTGTCGCTCGGCGTCCCACCAGAGTCCTGCGCGGTCGACGTGTCGTCAGCGGAGCCGGCATCCACGGCAGGGTCGGCCGGCGCGTCGACGCCGCAGCTCGCCATCACGGAGAGCGCCAGGAGCGCCGAGAGCCAGCGGCCGGGGGTGCATGGGTGTGTTTGTGTCGTCGTCATGTTCATCTGGCCCATGTTCAGGGTCCTCCCATCGAGGTGGCTCGCTCGCGCCGCAACTCGCAGAGCCGCCACGGCTCCACTGGCTAGTCCGTAGCCTACCGTGTTCCCCGCGATTCTGCAGCGCCGCCGCTACGAAAAGCCACCCAGCCAGCGAACGCGCTTCGTCGCGGGCTCCGCGCGGCGTGTACTGTCGCGCTCACACCCGCGACCGCGTGCGCCATTCCTCGTCTGAATTCGGAATCCCGTCCACTTGCGACGCGTCTGGGTGGCCGAGACACACCGCCCGAATGGCGTCCCCGTGCACCCCACGCACACGCGCGACCGTGCTGTCATACGCGCGCTGTGCGACCAACGCGCGGGCGGCCGTGTTCATCGGGTTCGTCACGAAGAGCGTCTCGTCCAGCTCGCTGGGGGCGATCAGCGCCAACCCGGTCGCTGGGTGCGCGACCTGAAACGCCCGCAGCCCCATCTCCAGGCGTGCGGCCGTCGAGATGCGAAAGCTCTGATTCCACACCCCCAACATGCCACGTTGGCGAATGCGCACGAGCTCACCGAGCTCCTCGCCTTGCAGGCTCATCTGCGTCAGACGTCGGTCGAGATTCCACGGAACCACCGGGTTAATCACAAGCGTATGGGTCGCCCCGGCCGCGTGTGCCAAGTCGACGTGGGCGACTTTCCCCGACCCACCGTCAATCAGGTCGCTATCGCCGATCCGTACGGGGTTGAAAAACAGCGGAATGGCGCTTGAGGCGATAATCGCCTGCGACAGCCCTGCGTCCAGTCGGTAGCCACGGCCAAACACCTCGCGGTGCGCTGTGTCCAGGTTGTTGGCCGGGATCAGAAGATGGGCGTCGATCTGCTCGAAGTAGCGCGGCAGGTCGTTTCGCTCCATGAAGCGCTCGATGAAGCGCTGATACGCCCGCAGCGAGAAGAGGCCATCAGGCAGCGCGCGCGACAAGGCGGCCGGGTCGACGCCGTTGAGAAACCCGACCGGATCATGGCGCGCGATCAGCGTCGTCCGGAACACAAATCGCGCGATGTGTCCGATTTTTGCGAGCGTCTCGCCGCTGTCGAAGCCATAGACGTCGCTTCGGCGCAGGGGAAAAAAGTCGTCGCTCGTCACGAGCGCGTTGAAAAACCGGGTGACGGACACACCGCTGGCCATGAAAGTCGCGATGAGCGCGCCCGCAGACGTGCCCACAAAAATGTCGAACGCCTCGACGCGAAAGCCGGGAATGCTCGCTTCGAGGCCTGCGAGCACACCGACTTCGTAGGCCGCGCCGGTCGCACCTCCGCCGCACAAGACCAGCGCGAGGCGTGGGGTCGGGGACGCAGGCGGCGCGGAGTGCTCGGTCGCGGCGGCGGACATGATGGCCTGGGTGATGACGTAGCGGTCGTTAAGCTAGCGCAAAAAAAGCGACGGGGGCGCAAAATGCGCCCCCGTCGCGGTGACCCCAGCGGGATTTGAACCCGCGTCGTCGGCGTGAAAGGCCGGTGTCCTGACCAGACTAGACGATAGGGCCGTACGAGGAGATGCCTCGTTTTTAGGGCGATGCCGAAGCTTCGCGCGTCATTGCGAGGCAAACGCCTCGCGCGGTGAGTCGGGCGGGGATCGAACCCACGACCGGCGGATTAAAAGTCCGCTGCTCTACCAGCTGAGCTACCGACCCGAACCAGGGCGCCGAATACTAGTGACCTGATCCAGGTTCCGTCAACCACTCACGTCCGATCTTTCCCCGCTTTGCTTCGATTTCCCACGCGTCGCCTGCGATTTCTACAGCGCGTATCGACGAGACGTGCCGGGTGGGGCGACCACCGAGGCTACGAGTGCGTGTGCTCCTTCTCGAACTCGGTTTTCACCACGTCGTCTTGTTTGGCTTCGAGCTTGGGAGTCGCGTCGATCTCCTCTGGCGACTCCTCGTTGGCAGCGCGTTGGGCCTTCTTGAAGTTGCCGATCGCCTCGCCCATGCCTTTGCCGAGCTGCGGCAGCTTCGTCGCGCCGAAGAGGACGACCACAATCGCGAGGATCACCAGCATCTCGGGCAAACCGAGCATCGCTTCGTGAACCGGGACGACACCAGATGCGTCGATCATGCTGAACATTTTGTCTCCACAGGAGCAGTCAGGCTCCGTCAGACTCGCGCCGTTGCGGGCGCAAGCGCCGAGCAGAGTAGCACTCCTCAGGCGTCGCTGCCACAGTTCTCTGCGGCGGCGACTTGGGTTGTCGGCCGAGTCGGGATCTCCGTCAACTGATCAAGCAGGGCCTCAGCAGCCGCATGTTCTGCGGACTTTTTTGTTCGGCCTTCGCCCTCGGAGGCCAAAGCGACGCCGTTATGGGTCGCGGCGGCGGCCACCAGGAAGGTGCGCTCGTGGGACGGTCCCGACGTCGCGACGAGCGTGTACACGGGCGGTTCGTGCCCCGTCCCCTGCAGGTGCTCCTGCGCCGCTGTCTTCCAGTTGAGTGAATGGAGATGGATCTGATTGAGGCCTTTGCCAGCGTCGGCCGCGGCGAGGGCGGCGGCGAGCGGATGTTTGAGGAGCCGCAGCGCGACGTCTCGCGCGATGTCGTGGCCACCGTCGAGGTAGATCGCGCCGATCACGGCCTCGAATGCGTCGCTGATCACCGAGTCGCGGTCCGAGCCTCCCTCCGCCAGCATGCCGCGACCTACGCGCAGGGCGGGGCCGATGCCCGCTTTGCGGCCTGCTGCGGCCAGCACCGGCGCGCTCACTACGCGGGCACGCACGGTGGTCAGGAGCCCCTCGGCGGCGTTGGGCCGGATCTTGTACAGCGCGTCGGCCACGACGAGGCCGAGGACGGAGTCTCCCAGGAACTCAAGGCGCTGATTGTCGCGACGGCAGGTCGCCTCTTCGTTGCGGTACGACGGATGCGTCAGCGCCTCAAGCAGCAGCGACTCCGCGGCAAACACGTGGCCCAGCACGGCGCACAGCTCGCTGTAGGCGGCTTGATCGGGTCTTGGGGCGGACGGGCGTTTCATAGCTGTACCTGCATGTGGCCGGGGCCGGCGTCATGGGCGCTCGCGCGGACGAGATCGCCGGTGCGCAAGCGCGTATCGCTGTTGATCCGAGCGGGGATATAGGTTCGAGAGAGGGCGTTGAAACCATCGCCGGCGGGCTTCATCACCAGCCACTCCTGCTCTCGACCCACGGCGCGACGATGAAACAGGTGGCGCCGCACCTCACTGCGTCGAACGAGGGTTTGTACGCGTTCGCCCTTCGCGGCGTTCGAGACGTGGTCGGGCATCGCCGCGGATGGCGTCCCCTTGCGGGCAGAGAAGGGAAAGACGTGGAGGTACGTCCAATCCAGGTCGTCGAGCAGCGCGAGTGTGCGCTTGAAGCTCGCGGCGTCTTCGCCCGGATGACCGACCAGGACGTCAGCGCCCAAGGCCGCGGTGGGCAACGCAGCGCGCAGATCGGTGAGCACACGGGCGTATTGATCGGTCGAATAGAGGCGGCGCATGCGCTTTAGGACGTCGTCATCGCCGCTCTGCAGCGGCACATGCAGGTGCTCAACCAGCAGCGGATGCTCCACGACCAGCGCGATCAGCTCGGGGGTCACCTCGTTTGGCTCGACCGATCCCAGCCGGATACGGCGAACCTGGCCCTCTCGTGCGAGGCGATCGGCGAGCTGCGCCAACATGACGTGAAAGGGCACCCGCGGGATGAGGTCGCGGCCCCAGTGGCCCAGATGGATGCCAGTCAGCACCAACTCTACGGCGCCGAGTTCAGCGTAGCGCGCCGCTTGACGCGCGACGTCGTCGACCGAGAACGACCGCGAGACGCCGCGCGCTTTGGGGATGATGCAGAACGCGCAAGTGTAATCGCAGCCGTCTTGCACCTTGAGAAACGGCCTCGTGTGGGTCTCTGGCAACGCCGTGATGCGGCTGGACGCCGGTCGCACGCGAGCCGGCCAACTGCGTCCACGGCGGCCCCGGGGCGCGACGTCTGTCGCCGCCCCAGGCGCCTCCTGTGTAGCCGCCCCGTGCGTGGTCGCCCCGTGCGCGTCGCCTTGTTGCGTCGGGTGCAGACCGAGCAACTGGTCTGCCAAGCCGTGTTTTCCGTCGTTGCCGACCACCAGGTCGATCTCGGGCAGCGCGGTCAGCGCGTCGGGCGCCACCTGGGCGTAACACCCCGTCACCACGACCTGGGCGCTCGGGTTCAGGCGTTTCATCCGCCGGGCGATCTTGCGGGCGTCTGCGTCAGCCGCGTGGGTGACGGTGCAGGTGTTCAGCACATAGATGTCTGCGATCTCGCTCGAATCGACGAGCGTGGCGCTCCGGCTTCGGAGCGCGTCCGCCAGCGCGATCGTGTCAGCCTGATTGACCCGGCAACCCAGGGTCTGTAGCGCGACCCGCACCGGACTCATGTGCGCTCCGAGGCGCGCGTCACCTGTTGAATGGTGCCTCCGCCGAGCACGCGATCGGCGTCGAAGAGCACGCCGGCTTGGCCGCGGGCGGCACCGTCGAGAGCGGCGCAAAGGCGTAGCACGAGCCCATCGGCGCCGCTGCCGACCACCTCGGCTTCAACGGGGCGGCCGCGATGGCGCACTTGCAGTCCGACACGGGCGCCGGTGGCGGGCACGCTGCCGGTGACGCTGTTGTATCCCTCAAGCGTCAAGCGGGCGACGAGCAGGTCCTCGTGGTGACCTAGCACGACGGTGCCATCCGCCGACTTGTCGACGACATAGTGCGGCTCGCCGCCGCCAGGTAAGCCGAGACCCCGGCGTTGTCCGACGGTGAAGCGCGCGAGGTTGCTGTGCTGGCCAAGGCGTGTGCCAGCGAGGTCGACCAGCGCGCCGCTGGGGGCGCCGCCGTTGGCCGCCACCCACTCCGCGGGCTTCTTTGCGCCGACGAAACAGATGTCCATGGACTCCGGCTTGTCGGCGACACAGAGGCCGAGGCGATCGCCGTGGTCGCGCACCTCGGTTTTGGTCATCGCGCCGAGCGGAAACCGCAAGTATCCGGCCACGTCGGCCTGCAGTGGGTACAGGAAGTAGGCCTGATCCTTGCCGCGATCACGCCCGCGACGTAGCCGTGCATGGCCGTCGTCGTCGCGGTCGAGTTGGGCGTAGTGACCCGTCGCCAACGCTTCGGCGCCCAGCATGCGCGCGCGCCCCACGAGTCGATCGAACTTCAGGCTGCGATTGCACGCGACGCAGGGGTTGGGCGTGCGGCCTTCGCGCCAATCGGCCAGGAACGGCTGCATGACATCCCGCTCAAACACGGCGCGCTCGTCGAGCACGTAGTGCCGGATTCCCAGGTCTGCAGCGACACCGCGGGCATCACGGGCGTCCTCCGGGGCGCAGCACGACCCGGCGCGAACCACCTCGGTGGGGTCGACGTCATAGAGGCGCGCCGTCAGCCCGATCACCTCATAGCCGGCCTCGACGAGCAACGCGGCGACCACGCTTGAATCCACGCCACCGCTCATGGCGACGGCGACGCGCGACCCGACAGGGAGGGCGATGTCCGCGCGAATGAGGTCGATCAACGATGCGGTGGGGGCGCGAGACGACATGGTCGAAGAGCTCCTGAGAGGCGTGGCGAGCGGCTGTCCGCCGCGGGCGCGCAAGCTAGCATCGCCGCGGCCATTGGATCTACCGAGAATTAGTCGGGAGCCGGCGCGGGCGCGACTCGGGTCAGCACGCGGCGTAAGGCGGTGAGCGCGCCGGTGACGTCGTTGGCGGTGCTCTCGGGACCCAAACTGAAACGCACCGTCGCGGCAGCAAGCGCCTGATCTGCGTCACTCAAGATGGCCTCGATCACCGCCGAAGGGGCCAGGGTGCCGCTGCTGCACGCCGACCCGGCCGAGACGGCGACGCCCTCCACGTCCAGCGCCATGACCAAGTCGCTGGCGTCACAACCGGGGAACGCGACGCTCAGGCACGTGCCGGTCTCCCGCTCCGCGGCGACCTGCGCGTGCCGGTGCGACGGCCAGGGCAGGGCGTCGATGCCGCGCCACAATGCGTCTCGCAGGCCGCGAATCCGAGGGATTTGCGCGCGTCGTGGCGCTAGGTCCGCGCAGGCCGCACCCAACCCGACCGCCCCGAGCAGGTTCTCCGTGCCCGCCCGACGACCCTCCTCTTGGTGACCCGGTAGCAGCACATCGATCGCCAGACCGTCGCGCACGATCAGCGCGCCGATGCCAGCCGGCGCGCCGATTTTGTGGCCGCTGAGCGTGAGCAGGTCGACCCCGAGCGCCGCAAAGTCGACCGCGATCCGACCGAGGGCCTGGGTCGCGTCGCAGTGGATGATTACGTCTGGGTCTCGGGCCTTGAACAGCCGACCGAGCGCGGCGACAGGTTGCGTCGTGCCGAGCTCGTTGCTGACGAGACAGGCGCTCACGAGGTGCGTGGTTTGGGGGGCGCTGGGCTGGGCGGGACGGGGGAGGCCAGGGCTGACGGCATGCAGCGCCGCGGCGATCGCCTCAAGATCGATGAAGCCCAGAGGATCGAGGCCCATCGCGCGAATCTCCCAAGCCACAGCGCCATTCGCCACCGCCAGCGTCGCCGCGGCGGCGTGAACGGAGGCATGCTCGGCGGCGCTGATCCACGCCACGCCCACGCCCGCCACGCCCGCGCCCGCCGCGCGCGGCTTGGCCAGCGCAACGCCACGAATCGCGCCGTGGTTGGCCTCGGTCGCGCCGCTCGTGAAGACGACCTGCCGCGGAGCCACCCCAACTGCAGCCGCGACTTGGCCCCGTGCACGGTCCAACGCATGGCGCGCCGCTTGCCCCGCGCCGTGAATCGACGACGGATTCCCGGGGCCGGCTGCCATCAGCGCCATGACGGCAGCACGCGCGGCGTCGCTCAGCGGCGCGCTCGCGTGATGATCCAGATAGATGGCGGGCCGAAGGGCGGTCATGGCTGCGCTCGCGTTTGCGGGTTGGGTGCGGCGACTCCCCGGTCGTCGGCCAGGGTGGAGCAGGCGCTCCGATCGCCGCAAGGCCGGCGTTTGTAGGCCACAAGTCGCCATCTGGCTAGCGTGGCGACGTCCTCCTCCCGATGGACACGCCGCGTCTGTTCGCCCCGGCGCGTCGCGTCAAAGCGCCCGTCAGGTTGACGAATCCCGTGCATGAGCATGAAATACTGCCGCCGCTGCCCGCCCATCCGTGGCGGGTGCCCCCCTTTCAATCTACCCGGAGGCCCCATGCGCCGCCTGCCCATCTTCGCCATCGCCGCCGCCGTGCTGGCCCTCGATATGGGTGGGGCCGTCGCCGCCGTGCGTACGCCGGGCGGTGTCACGCCGACCCACGCACCTATGATGGCGCAGGTCACGCTGCCACCGCTCCCCACCTACCCGCGCGTCGAGTTCCACGGCTATTTTCGTTTTCGCCCGGAGACGATCAGCAACGGTCACCTGGGCCAGGCTGTCGAGAGTCAACTGCAGCAGTACCCGGTCCTGACCGCGAGCAACATCAAGCCGCCGCTGAGCCTGTGGCCGCAAAACAACGGCGGTAACAACGGCTTTTCAAGCAAAGTTGGCAAGTCGCGCGAGGATGACAGCATCTCGGGCGCGACCATTCGGCTGCGTTTGCGGCCTACGCTACACGTCACCAAGACGATTCGACTGACGTTCACCGCCGACGTCTTCGACAACTACGTGCTCGGCAGCAACCCCGACTATGCCGGCGCGATCGCGCGCCCAGATGTGCCGTTGTCCGCGTTTGCCATGACCACAAAGCCAAACGCGCTGCGCATCCACGAGGCGTTTGGAGAGTGGCTGACACCAGTCGGTGTCCTGCGCGTGGGTCGGCAGGCGTCGCACTGGGGGTTGGGACTTTTTGCCAACGGCGGCATGGGCTCGACGTGGGATCACGGCCGCCCGATCGCCTATTACGGCGGCGCGCTCAAGCCTGCAGACGGGATGGGCTATACGTCCGATTATTCGAACTTCTCGGACCGCGCCGCGTTCGTGACCAAGATCAAGGGCCTCTACCTGGCGTTGTTTTGGGACTTCATCGGCCAGGGCGCCCTCGGCATCGATCCGACTCGGTACGACAGCCCGGCCTGGGACATGACCGACGCCGACGACGTGCAACAGTGGGGGTTTGCGCTCTTCTCGAAGCCGCTGAGCCTCGACGAGATCGTGGGTCGCAAGAAGGCGCTGCTGGAGGAGTACCGCGGGGTGCTCGATTGGGGCGTGTACGGCATCTACCGGAAGCAGGATCTGTCGACGACCGCGAAGGGCGTGAACGCGCCGGCCGAGTCCGACGCGACTGACGCGAAAAATACGCTCCTCGCGCCGCGCGATGCGTGGGTGTTCGTCGGTGATCTCTGGTTGCGGTACGAGAAGCGATTGAGCTTTAACCGACGCTTTGTCGCCGAGACGGAGTTTGTCTACCTGCGCGGCCAGATCGGTGACGCGAGCCCGGTGCCCTCCGCGTCGAGTGAGCCGAAGCAAAAGGACATTGAGATGTGGGGCGGTGCGTTGAAGGCCAGCTTTCAGATCGACAACTTCGGCATCTACTTTGACGCTGGCGTGGCGAGCGGCGACGACACCCGCTGTTTCGGCGTGTACGGGCCTGGCAACTGCTCGCTCGATGACGCCGCGGGAGATCCCAACAAGATCCTGACCGGGATGAAGTTCCACAAGAACTTTCGCGTCGACAATCTGCTCTTTCGCGACGTGATCGGGGCGGTGACAAACGCCTGGTACATCAAGCCGACCTTCAGCATCAACGCGCACCCCTTCTACTCCTCGACCGATCTCCTCGGCGCCGATCTGAGCGTGATGTTCGCCGGCGCTATGAACCCGGAGGGCACGCCCGGCAACGGCTCGACGCTGGGCACGGAGTTCGAATTGCGCGGATTCATCGGCCAGAAGGGGCTGTTCATCACTTCGCTCAGCTTCAGCTACTTGTTGCCAGGAGACGCGCTTGACGTCATCGGCAGCAATGACGAGAGCAACCGCGGCCGCTGGCTCGGTGCGATCGGCAAGACCGTTGAGGCCGGCAACGCATGGCGCCTGATGCTGACCTCGGTCCTTATGTTTTGAGCGACAGGTCCTGAGCGACAGGTTCTGAGCGACGGACGTCCGCGGAGCGACCCATGAACCACTTCGAGTACGACGCGGCCGGCGTCCTTCATGGCGAGGGCGTGTCTCTCGTCGCCTTGGCTCAGGCCGTGGGCACGCCGACGTACGTGTACTCCCACGCCACGTTGTCACGGCACTATCGGGTGATGGACGAGGCGCTCGGCGGTGTCGACCACCTGATCTGCTACAGCGTGAAGGCCAACTCGAACCTCGCCGTGCTGCAGCTGCTGGCCTCGCTCGGCAGCGGTTTTGACATCGTCAGCGTCGGCGAGCTGAGGCGGGTGCTGGCGGCCGGCGGGGACCCGGCGAAGGTAGTCTTCTCCGGTGTCGGCAAACGCGACGACGAGATCGCCGCTGCGCTGCGGGCCGGGATTCACTGCCTCAACGTAGAATCAGCCTGGGAGTTGGCGCGCTGCGCGATCGTCGCGGAGCAGATCGGTTTGCCGGCGCCGATTAGCCTCCGTGTGAACCCCGACGTGGACGCAAAGACCCACGCGTACATCTCGACCGGGCTGCGCAGCTCCAAGTTCGGCGTGCCGTTTGACGAAGCGCTGCGGCTGTACCGCCAAGCCCACGCCTCGCCGCACCTGCGCATCGTCGGGATCGACTGCCACATCGGCAGCCAGATCGTCGAACCAGCCCCGCTCGTCGAAGCGTTGGAGCGGGTGCTGGAGCTAGTCGATACGCTGCAAGCCGAGGGCGTGCATCTCGACCACGTCGACATGGGGGGCGGGCTCGGTATCACCTACAAGGACGAACGGCCAGCGCCACCGCGCGCCATCGGAGAAGCCTATGCGGCGCGACTGGCCCCGCGTGGGCTGCGTCTGCTCGTCGAGCCCGGCCGTGTGATCGCCGGCAACGCTGGGGTGCTGCTGATGCGCGTTCTGGGCACCAAGACCAACGGCGATCGCACCTTTGTGATCACCGATGCAGCGATGAACGACAACATCCGACCGTCGCTCTACAAAGCGTGGCAAGACATCTCGCCCGTGAACCATCACCCCGACCGCCCGGACGAAGTCGTCGACGTCGTCGGTCCTATCTGTGAGAGCGGCGACTTCTTCGCCCACGACCGCACCCTGCCAGCGTTGGTTCGTGACGATCTGCTCGTGATGCGCTCCACCGGCGCTTACGGTTACAGCATGGCCTCGAACTACAATAGCCGAACGCGCCCGGCGGAGGTGATGGTGCACGGCGATTCGTGGACCGTGATCCGGCCGCGGGAGGACGTCGCCGACCTCTTCGCGACCGAGCGTCTGCTGCCCATCGCGCGTCTTCCTGTGGTCGATTCCAGTTCCTGACAGGTGAGTCGCTGTCCTAACAACTACGCAATCCACGCTGTAATTGCGCATTTTATGCGAAATTAAGCCCTTGTATCGTGCCTCGCGCTAGTGATCTCAGTCGGTTTGGGTCGTTTCGACATGGCACAGTGCTTGCGATACCTCAAGGTGCGCACCACCGCGCTGAGCCAAGCGATGCAGATGAACGCCGTACCCACCGCCACACAGACTACCGCTCAGCCAACGCGCAGGCCGACGTCGTCGCTCGCCGTGCCGCAGATTGGGTCGTCTCGCGTAACGGTGTCCTCGGATCGCCGCGGTGAGTTGGGCACGACGCTCTTCGAGTTGATGATCGGCTTGATGATCCTGACGATCCTCACAGCCGTCGCGACACCGGGAATCGCGGCGCTAGTCCGTCGGCAGAACCTGCGGGACGCGGCGGAGGACGTGTTGTATGCGGCGGGGTTGGCGCGGAGTCGTGCGCGTGCCAATCGTCGCGCCTATGGCCTGCAGGTCGGCAAAGTCGGCAGCAAGGGCGAGTATCTCACCATCACGCTCCGGCGCGGCACGGGGACCAAATGCGACACGCTCGGCGGCGGCTCCGTTGAGTACACCCGCGAGTACACGGCCACCAACGCGGCCGGCCGGCCCGAGATCGCCATCGTCACCCGCGCGCCCTCCGAACTGAGCTCAAACACCGTATTTGCTTGCTTTAAGCCAGATGGCCGGATGGTTCGCTCGGATACGGGGCTCCCCTTCCGACCGCCCGAGAAGGGTTGGTTCGCTGGCGATGTGTACTACGAACTCAGGCGCGTCAACGGCTCCGTAGCGGTCGGCACAGCAGTGCAGGTGCAGCTCGGCTACAACGGCACAGCACGGCTCACCTACGGCGTCGACCTGTCGAAGCTGCAGGGGGTGAACTGATGCGTGCATCCCTGAAGCCGACCCTGTTCACACGAGCCCTGTTCAGAAGCACAGGTGCGGACCCGCATCGCGCGCACCGCGGTTACACGATGGTTGAGCTCCTCGTCGCCGCGGGAATCGCCACGACGGGCCTGTTCGCGACGCTAAACATGACGACCTCGGTCACCCGCGGCAACACCGATCTGCGCATCTCAAGCGAAGCCCAGCTGCTCGCCGAACACTTGGTCGCCTCAGCCCAATCGCAAGGCCTGCTCTGGGTCGACGAGGTGCCGTACGGCGCCGCTGAGGAGCTCAAGCGCGTGCCGCTCAACATCGGTGATTCCACGGACTGGCAGCTCTACAACCACGCCAACCAGGGGTTCTCCAAGAACAACCGCGTCGGGCGGCTCGGCAATGACACCATCTGGGACAATGGCGCGCAGCTCATGGTCATCGACGGTGCGTCGGGCTGGGCCGAGAAGCACTTCTGCGGCCACTACCGAATGACCCGTGTGAGCGCCGATCTCGCGCGGATCGAGGTGCGTGTGAGCTGGGCCCGCCCAACGACGGGCGTCGACAGCATCGACAAGTGCAAGACCTCGATCGTCACCGACATCGACGCGGACAAGAAATATGGCAGCGTCTCCCTCGCCGCCACCATCATGAGGAACCTCAATGCGAACGAGATCGTCGCGCCGTCCTTCTGACGACCCGCGCGCTCTCCGGCCGGGGGAGCGCGGTTTCAACCTGATCGAGCTGCTCATGGCGATGGCGATGGCGACGATCATCTTCATGGCGATCACGCTGCTGTACACCTACGAGGCGCGGAGCCTGGGCGCTCAGTTTCAGGTCGCGACCATGGACCGGGAAGCGCGTTTTGCCATGGAGCATCTGCGGCGTGACTTGATGACGATGGGGTCGCATACGACGCCGAACAGCGTGGTCGACGGCTGGGTCTGCCCCAAACCCGCGATCCCAATTCGGGCCATCGAGCTCAAGATGAACGACGGCTACCAAGTCGCGCCGCTCCTCAACCCGTTTGTGCGCCTGCTGTCGATTCGCCTGTTTGGCAGCCTCGACGTGAAGACACGCTTCCGCACCACGTCGATCGTTGGCACCGACGTGATCCTTGAGAACGACGGCACGCTGCCCGCGACGAGCGCTGAGTGGGACGACATCTTCTCGGACGACCGCTTCCTCCGGATCTCCGGGCCAGATGGGCGCATGATGTTTTTCGCCATCAAGAGCAGCAACTTTGGCAGCAAGAAGGTGACGCTCACCTCGGCGCCGCCGCGTGTGTCCGGTTCGCAGCTGTGTGGTTTTCAGGGCACAGGATCGGGGCTCTCCATCGACGTTCAGGGCTTCGTTCGCTACCGGATCGTGGCCGACACGCGGCCGGGTGCGCCCACCGATTCGAAGGGAAAAGCGTCGCGGACGCTGCTGGTGCGAGAGCGCCTCGAGGTGGACGGTGTCAAGGTCGCGGGGGCGTTGCCGCTGGCTGAGAACGCCGTCGAGATCGGCATTTACGACGCGATCTTCGACAGCAACGCGGATCCCGACAAGGTTGGGCCGACCAATTTGCCAGATTTCGAGAAGTCGAAGCTGATCACCACAAGCGGGGCGGGCTACCTCGGCTCTGTGGGGACGCCGATGCCGGAACGGCTGCGCTCGCTCAATGTTGTGTTGACGGTCCGCACCGAGCGATCGGTCCGCGGCCGCATGCACAATCCACGCAGCCACACGCAGTCGCCGCTGGTCACCTATCAACTGGACGCCGAAGACGACGGCGCGTGCAACGTACACACCGTCGTCGGCCGAATCGCCATGCCCACCATGGTCGCGAGGAACTTATGACCGCGCTCCCGCGACCCGCTGGGCTGACCCGTCTGCGCGCGCGATTGGTGCGAGACGCGGCCGCGTTTGGCGCGCGCTGGCACGGCGACGCGGACCGACGCGGCGTCGTGCTGGTGATGACGATGCTCATGATCACCCTGCTCACGTTGCTGGGCAGCGCGGCGATCGTTCAGACGTCGAACGATCTTCGCGACTCGGGTGCGCATCGCATCGAGCGCGCCGTGTTTCGCATCGCTGAAGCCGGGACCATGGGCGCGGTCGGTCTGGCCGGGCAGATGAACGCGAAGTTTGATGATTTTGCTACATCAAAGAGCGGCCAAATCACCGAGGACGACTTCTCTGGCAGCTTGCTAGACCTGGGACAAACGGGCCTCGGCAGCTTCGGGCGCGAGCTCAACAGCATGGGCACGTCGCGGTTCACCATCAAGGTCGGTGACCCTGAGCTGTCGACGTCGGTGGTCGGCTATCAGTCCGGGAAGTACTGCTTCCAGAGCTATCGCATGGTGACGGTCGGCCACATCGGTGACGCCGACTCGAAAAACGAACGCGAACGCGCAACCGCTGGAGAGGCTGGACTCGTGGCACAGGTCGTTGTGGGGCCTGTGCTGTGCAGCAATTGAGCCCGAAACAAGGCGTTGTAGGAGCGTTGACGATGGCGATGAGCAGGAACCAGCGTGAGGCGCGCGTCGCTCACCTTGCGTCACAAGGTGGCGTGCTGGGCGCTCGTCGGGCATCGCGCCGCGCCTCCGTCTGCAGGCGGAGGCGAGCGATTCGTCGGCCGGCTTGGCTCGCGCAGTGCCTGGTCGTGGTCGCCGCCGTCGCAGGCCCGCATGCCGCGTTCGCCGCGGCGGGTGTGCTCCCCGAGGTCGTGATCGCAGTCGACACGTCGGAGTCCATGCAGACCCCCCTGAGCCCGGGTCCAGCGCCGGATTGCTCGACGCTCAACCCCGGTGGCACACGTTGGACGGCGACACTGCAGATGCTGCTGGGCACGATCGGCGCCTACAAGTGCATCAAAGACACGGCCGCAGCGCACCCGGACGCGACGTCGCCGCCCAAGCAGCTGATCGGCGCGAAGACTTGCATCGGCGGCATCGCTCATGTGATCGCAGAGAATCACCTCCTGTCGGCGTCGGGGTCGCTGTCTGAACCCATCGGGGTCAAGAGCTGGTCCGGCACGATCGCGAACGCCAGCGCGTATTTGCGGCTGCTCACGACAACTAACGACGCCGCGGTGCCGTACTTTGCCTATGACGCAGACGCGGTGCCGACGGGCGAGACGTGGGTCACCGGCGCCCTGAAGGTCGTGACCAAAGACAAGTCCACACTCACCAGCGCCGATGTCTGGGCCTACCTCGTGAGCTTCGACAAAAACCCGGCGGGTCAGAACGGCAAAGTCTTCGTTTGCGATCTGATGACGCAACTCAAAAGCAAAGTGGTCAGCGCGCCCGTGAAGATCGCCAACACAGGCGGCGGCGTGACGGTGTTTCCGCTCAGCTTGGCCTATCTCAAGGCGATGCAGACGGCGGCGAAGGGTGGCCAGAAGGCGTTCTACTTCGCCGTGATCACCCAGAAAGCTTGGTTTAAAGCGGACTGCTCTGGCCGCGGCGATGACCTGAGCGAGCAGGTGGATCTGAGCTTTCACGGTCCCGGAGCGCCTTGGTCGGAGCTGCGGCCGCAATTCGCGATCGACGTCGGTAAACAGTGCAAGCGCGAGGGGCCGGGTGTGCACTACGCGCCCGTCGGCGCCTTTGGCACCGATGGTGTGCTGTCGAAGTACGCCAACGCCGCGAAATTCAGCCTCCTGGTGTCCGACACGGTGCTGAGCGTGAACAAGGACGCGACCGGCGGCTACTCGTTTGGCAATCCGTTCGGGAGCTACTGGGGCAACGTCAACTTGGGCGGCGCGGATCCATTTGTCTCCGGCACGGACAGCGTACCGATGCCGCGCGCTGACACGTCCGCCGCGCGCCTCAACAGCATCGCAGCCATCACGACCAACCTACCCACCATCAAGCCGGTCGGCGGCACGCCGCTCGCCGCCTTGATCGAGGACATCGCGGCGTATTTCGGTCCGGACAAGAATCAGGATCCGCACTTCCAGTCGTTGAGTGTTGACCCCAAAAACGGTGATCCCTACTACGAGTGCCGCACGCGCTTCGCCTTGCTGATTACAGACGGCGGCGCGAACCTACACACGGGCGCTTCGGACGGTCGCGCCGCCGCGGTCCAAGCGGCGGCGTTGCTGCTGACACGGGGCGTCGCGCTCTACGTTGTGGTGCCCGGCTCGAAGAACATCTCGAAGGAAGACTTAGACTTTGCGGACGAGATCGCGGCCGCGGGTGGCACGGCGAACGCGTGGCGCGTCGAGACGGCGGCCGACCTCACCAAGGCGCTGAAGGGTGTGTTGCAGACGGCGGGCACGACGGGTGAGGTCCTCACTCCGACGGTATACACCTCCTCAACAGGCAGCGATCAAGACGTGCAGCATAGCTTCCACGCGATGAGCAACTTCGACATCACGGAGCCGATGCAGAGTTGGGGCGTGCTGGAACAGCGCTTCTTCGGCTGTGAGAGCGCCTGCGTCGACGCGAAGACGCCCGGTCGCGCGCAGGTCTGCAGCGTGGTGGACTACGGCTGGAAGCTGGAGAACCGTTCGGCGGCGCGTCGGATGTATACGCACGTCGGCGGCGCGCGTCGCACGCTGACGTCGACGTCCATTTCACCGGATGATCTGAACATTACGAAGGTCGGCTTGGCGCCGAAGCTCCAACTCGATGCGTCCAACAACTGCACGACGAAGCCGAACACTTTTAACCTCTCCAACCCGCTTGAGCGGGCGCAGTACGCGGTGGATGTGCTCGCTCAGGTTCGGGGCGACAAGGGCTCATGTCGTGCGAATCGACAGCTCGGCGCGGTCGGTTTCGCGCGACCGGTTGTGCTCGGCGGCGCCGACCAGATCGCGCTGCGCGACCCCTCCTTTCGCGCGTTCGCCGCGCGCGACGCGCCAGGCTCCGCCGACTACTCGACCTCGGTTCGTCCTGGATCGACCGGCCGCCCAACGCTCCTCTTCGCCAGCACACACGAAGGCATGATGCACGCCTTCCGTTCCGACCGTGACGCGGCGGTGACCACAAAGGACAGCTTGGTGGCGGGCGACGAGCTGTGGGGCTGGTTGCCGTTGTTCAACCTACAACGCGTACGGCAGCTGAAGCTCGTCGCAGACGCCGATCGCTCGTTTCTGGGCGGAGGTCTGGTGGCGGGCCACGTGCAGCTCACCCGGCTCGGCAACACCGTGTCAGAGCTGTCCGACAACTGGCGCTCGGTGGTGGTCGCCGGCGCAGGCGAGGCGGGGTCGGGGTACTTCGCCCTGGACGTCACATCGGCCGACGATCCGCGGCTCTTGTGGGAGATCTCGCCAGCCCATCACTGCTTCGGGTCGGGCTCGCTCGGCGCCGCGAAGGGCCCCAAGTGCCTGCTCGTCAACACGTACGAAGGGCTTGGACGGTCGACGGCGACACCGGTGCTGGCGTCGGCCTACGTCACCTTCCAAGGCGTCACGACGCCGCGGGCCGTCGCGATTATCGCAGGCGGCAAGCCGCCGCTCGACTCAGCCGTCCAGAACGCCGGCGCAGACGGCACCGGCGAGCGGGCGGTCTGGATCGTTGACATGGCCACCGGCGCCCTGATTCGGAAGCTGACCACGGCTGACATGGACCTGACCGGCACGACGGTCACCGTCAACAGCAAGACGAAGGATCTGGGCTATTTCTGGACTGAGCCGGCCTGCTACGACGTGGCGCCGGGGCAGCTGGTTTCGCGCTGCTTCATCGGCGACTCCAAGGGCATGGTGTGGCGTATCGACGTCTCTGACGCCAACCCCAGCAAGTGGAAGCTGACGTTCTTTCACGACGCCTACTCCGCCGCGGATACGCCGTCGTCACTGGTGCAGAACATTAAAGGCAGCGGCCGTGTGCCGGTGTTGTCACCGCCCGTGTTGTCGACCGACACAGACGGATCGCTGGTGGTTGTGTATGGCACCGGCGGCCTGAAAGACGCCGCGAAGCTGTCGCGACGGCACATCGTCTTCTCGGTCAAAGAGAAGCTCACGCTCGGCGCCAACGGCGTCGCCGCGAAGATCGAGGCGGGGGCGCTGTGGATGAAGGTGATGACCGAGAGCACCCGCTACGTCGGTCCACCGACGATCTTCAGCCGAAACGCGTACTTTTCCAGCTACACGATCTCGGCGAGCGGCGTTTGCTCGACCGGCACCGGTCGGATGTGGGGGGCGCACTACACCCGGCTCACGACGCCGACGGATCCGGAGAGCATCGTCGGCGCGTTCCCGAGCCCGACGTCGGACGCGAGCTCGCCGAGCCTGAGCGGCAAGACCCTGACCAACCTCGTGGTGGGCTCAGATCCACCGTCGCCCATCGAGATTGTGCCCGTGCCGGCGTGCGTGGCTGGGTGCACGCCGACCGACCTGAAGTGCCTCATCAAGGCCAAGAAAAGCGCCGCTTCGGCCGGAAAACCAACGTTTGAGGCGAACGTGAGCGTCGCCACGAAGACCCAGGGCAAGTACCAGTCGCCGACGTCCGGCTCGCAACCAAAGGTGGGGACCATCACACGGGGGCTGTCGACACCCCGTTCGACCACGGTGATTACGGGATGGGATCTGCTGCTCGATTGATCCGGTTGTGGTGCGCGACGCTGGTGCCTGCGCTGCTCGCGACGTGCGCCGGTTGCGCGGATGTACAGACGCCGCGGCTCACGCCGTCGCGGTCGCATCGGGCCGCGTCTCTCCAACCCAGCGTCACGCCGCCATCCACGTGGTGTCCGGCGGGCTTGCTGTGTGAGGC
>CALENB010000378.1 GCA_937910235.1 uncultured Myxococcales bacterium
ACAACAACGTCGTCGTCCTTCCCATCCTCGGTGCCGCCGCTCTTGCCGCAGCCAATGAAAACCACGGCAGCGACGCCCTTCGCCGCCGTCAACAGCAGCCGTCGCGGCCTGCGCGCCAATGAAGCGAACCCCTGCGTAGAGCTCGCGCTTGCAACCGAATCTTGTTCTTTCACTGCGCCAGAATGAGAATCCTCGCGGGCGGAGTCAACCGATGTGTTTGGCGCAACCCCACGACGGAGCTCGCATGACAAGGTTTGCAACTCACCGAACGCTGGCGCTTGTCGCCTGGCAGAGCATCGTCATCGCTGGATGCACAGGCGGTTCCAACTCCGGCGGCGGCACGGTCGTCACACCCAATGACGCGAGTGGTCCCGCCGGCTGCATCGGCTTTTGCGACGACGGCAATCCCTGCACGACCGACAAGTGCGAACCGTCGACTGGGCAATGCGTGAACCTCCCAGTGGCTGGCTGCCAACACGACGCCGGCAGCCCCGATGAAGACATCGCGACTGAGCTGGACGCCGGAACAACTTCCGACGCGGGCTCCACACCAACGAAAGACGCAACGGCTGCGACGGATAGGCACGATGAACGCACTTTTGGGTCCAGACGGCCGGCATGTGCTTGATCTTGAGGTGATCTGGTGCAAGCCGGCGAACGCCTCGCCGGGTGGCTGCAAGTAGTTGTCATAATACAGATTATCTGTCCTTGCGCCGTCCCGCGCCGCCGTGTCCACGGATCCATCCACCACCGCCATGATCGCAGCCTACCACGCCGTTAACCCCGGACACCCGGCAAAAAAGCGCAAAAAAGCGAGGCTGCGCACGGCCTAATGGTACCTGTACGGCGTTGGATGGGTCGCCGCGGTGCGCTCGATCTTCCGATCGCTCCGCGTGGCTACTTCAGTGTCCACTCGAGCGCGCCGCCACTTAAAACGCTCATATTGCCCGACGCCAGGTAGGCCTTCGCCTTGGCATCATCCCGCAGCGTCGCGTCAAAGAAGGCGAGCGCCGCCGAGCGGATCCACACACGGTACGTATGACATCGAGCCGGGAACTCAGGGCCAAGCTTGTTATCTTTCGCGTAGCCCTCACAACCTTCGGTCGCGAGATCGAAGGTCGTGTGCTGAGATGCAAGCTCAGTGATGTAGCCGAGGTAACGATCTCCAGCCGGCGCGAGGTCAAAACTAAGCCGACGGTTCTCGCCGGCGGTGTCACCACCGTCGCCACGGCTCGTCAGCACAAGGTGAGGGCGAGTGAGACAGCCAGCGCGGTCTTCGGGCGTCGCCAGTTCTTCACAGCGCTTCCGTGTAAATGAAGCCGTCGTAAACCCAGAGTCATCAGGCCCCTGTGGCGAACACGACATGAAAGCTACGGGCCGTGTATCAATCGCGACGTGGTCCTCTGCTGTTGCCCGGAACCGACGCGCCGCCCCCGCAACCATCATGGTCGATCCGGCGCCGCGGCACGACCGCGCCAGCGAGTTCGACTCGTGGGATTGCGTTGACGAGC
>CALENB010000379.1 GCA_937910235.1 uncultured Myxococcales bacterium
GCGCCGCGCCCACCTCCAGGGTGCGCGTCGTCTTCGCGTGGTCTTTCAGCCACACCCGGATGACCCAAGAGCCAACGTCGTTCGGCACCACCCCCATGACGTCTAGCGCGCGACGCAAGCGCAGTCGGGCTGGCTGTTTCTGTGCCGTCGCCAGACTCGCTTGCAGCGCGTCAATCACGGTCTCCTTGGGCGGCCGGTCCATGAGCTCGTGCAGACCCATGAGCACGCGCGCCGCGTCACCGACGGTTTGCGCGTTGCGGTGGCTCAACGCTTGTAGCAACAGCGCCTCTGCCCCGGGATCCTCGTGTTTTAGCAGCAACAGCCCGACCGCTGAGAGGGCGATATTGCGCCGCAGCGGCCCCTCTTGGTCGCGTGGTCGCAGGTACTGCAGCGTCTCACGCCACAGATCGAGCAGCGCCGGATCGGCCTGTGCGCCCAGGGTCCATAGCAGCGCCAGACGCAGGCGGCTGGTCACTCCCATCAAGACTCAGAAAACTCGGTCGCCCGTACGACTTCTGAGGATCAGCCATCTGCGCCAAGACCGCCCACTGCTCACCCGTCGCGGCCTCCAACGCCGCCGCCATCAGCGGCTCGGTGTCGTAGTGCGCGAAGTAGGCGATGGTCGAGCGGACGCAGCTCGCATACTCCGCCGGATTCGCTGTCGCCGCGAGCGTCTGAAACCAGGCCGGCAACACCTCGTCCCACACCACCGGCACCTGCCAGGACCCGCCCTCATCGGCGAAAAAGATGATGTCATCCCGGCATTCATCGACCTCCAGCAGCAAATTGAACAGCGTCTCGAACGCCGTCCGAACGAGCAGCGGCTCTTTCGCGGCGGGGGTCGAGACGCAGCGTTTCACCAGACGCAAGAACTCGGCGATCCATGTGTCGGTGCCTCGGGACTTATTCATGAAGTTTCTGGAGTTCACGTTGAAGCTCTCAAAATACCTGCCAGCTAGGCTCCTGTCGTGAAAACGCCGTATAGTCGCGAGCAAACTCGCGGGTGACCCGCCCTCTCGCCGGAGCTGCGCAGGTCGCGCATACCCCTCGATCAGCGCTGGTAGTTTGCCGGTCGGCAGCAGGTCGACAGCTCGTTCAAGCACCTCACGAAGCGCATCGGTGTCCAGGGACTGAATCAGCACCTTCAGCTTCTCACGATCGATGTCTGCCCCTGCCATCTTCGCCCTCCTTCAGGCCTCATCGCGCCACGGCTATCCTAGCAGGCGATGGCGCCAAACACCCACCGCATCACATTCCCATCGCATCCCCACCACCGCGTGCCCATCCTCCCAACCACCCCTTGACTTGCAGCGCCGCCCAACGCTCCAATCTCGCCGCCCAACCACGGAGACCTCTTGCCCGACCGCCTCACCGATCGCCGCCTGCTGCTCTTCGCCTTCACCCAGGCCGAAAACCGCCA
>CALENB010000380.1 GCA_937910235.1 uncultured Myxococcales bacterium
ATGAGACCAAGTGGAACGCCAACCACACCGCGCTCCTCTCGCAGCGGATCCGTGGACTGCGGTTCGCCGGCGCGCAGCACCTGTCTTTTCGCGGCATCGACTTTGTGTTGGGCGCGGAGGATGAACCCCTCGCCAGCTCCTACGCAGGCCTTCGCGCGACGCCGATGTTCCGATTTGAACCCGGACCAGCGCGAACCGGCGTGCAGGACTTCAGCTTTGTGGGCTGCCGTGTGTTCGCGCCAGCTCACAACCAGGCCTGGGTCGAGGCGTGGCGCGGCGATGCGCTCGGGACGCAGGCGCCGCTGCCACCCGATCTCTCCGGCCTGCGCTTCATCTGGGCAGGGCTCGGGGTCCGTGTCGCCAACATCAGGGTCGCTCGCAGCGCATTTTGCCAGCCGGTGCAGCGCCTGCTGAGCATCGACGGGCTCGAACGCAGCGCTCAGGTAGCGCAATCGAGCGGCGGAATCGGTCTCTTCGACTCCTACATCGGTCTCGCCGCCGGCAAGGTCGTGCACGTTCACACCCAAGCGCGTCTGACCGAGTCACCTAGCCACGGCGGCCCCCCCGACTGCCCAGCCGAGACCAGCGAGCGATGGTCGCGTGGACTCCAGATCTCGGGAAACCTCATGGAAGGTGGCCGTCCGTGGCCGTGTTGGGGCCAGTGGGACGCGGGGATCATGCTTCATACGGGCACGAACGATCTGGTGACGATCGGGAGCCTGAGCGCGGCGCGGCCGAGTGTCTGTAGCGCCGCCGACGGACTCAGGCCTGGCGCGCTCGCGGCGGCGGCGACGCCCACCCACCAAGTTCGGAGTGAGCGGGATTGTTTTGAGCCCTCGCGGCCCGGCGACACGGCAAGAGCGCGCATCGGTCTACCCAGCCGAGCCAAGATCGCGGCGATCACTGGCGCTGGTGGCAACGTCATCCGCCGCGCGTTGAAGGGCCTGACGTTGACCCACAATGGCGCGCAGCCAGAGATCGCGACGGGCCCGGGTGGGACCGAAACCGCCCGAAATACGCCGTGGAATCGCTGCGTGCGGATCCGCGGCAACCTATTTCACCACGTGGCGAACGTTGAGTTGGGGATGACGCGCAGCTTACGGTTTGAAGACAACGCCATCTGCGCGACCGCCGGTCAGATCACCCTCAAAGACGACGCGCTGGCCCGAGCCGTGTGCGGCAAGTCGAAGCGTGGCGCGGCGACCTGCACTGGCGTGGAGACCGGATCGGTGACCGCCGCGGCCGGCACCGCGCTCTGGTTGACGTCGTGGGTCGATGACGCCTCGATCTGCAGCAATCGTATCGAAGGCAGCCAGCTCCGCTACGTCAGCACCGCACGGGCGCGGGTCGGAGCGGCGGACAGATGGGGCGCCAGCGGCGTGCCTCGCGGTCAGGCGGCGATGCCGCGCAGAGCGGACGCGGAGTGGTCGGGCCACTTCACCGGGATCCGCGTGGGCGCCAACGTTGTGCCCTACTTGGACACCGATCCCGCGCCGCGGCGCTATACGATCCGCGTTGTCGGCAACGCGATCGACCACGTCTCGGTCGGAGCGAGATTCACCAGCACCGGCCTGAGCAACACCGAGGTCAATCCGAGCTGGCTGCGCCGCACGCGGCCGCCCGGTCCTCGCTCATTGGGCGATCCACTCACGCTCCTGGGCACCTCGGCATGCAGCGCGTTTGGAGCCGCGAACGGTTCGGGTTTCTGCGGCGCTCGCTCGTCGAACCTGCGCGCCATCGTCGATCCGTTCGACGGCGTACAACCGATCCTCTGGTCGAACAACCGCGTCGCGGCGTCGCCCCCGCCCAACGCGGTCCCCGGACGTTTTTGGCGCAGTATGCGGTACGTAGACATGGGCACCGGTCGCGACTTCGAGAACATCCGCGCCGGCCACAATCGGTACGAGGCGCCGGCGATCCAGGACCCAGCAGCGCAAGGCGGCGCCGTGAATGGCCTGTGCGCCGTGGACAGGGTCGGCACCTCCCAGCGCCTGTGGCCGTTTGGTGTCGAACCAGCGCCGTATGACCGTGGGCGCAGTGAGGTGTTGTTCGCGACGCTCGGCGCCGCCCAACGTTATTTCACGGCGCTGCCGCGCCGCCAGGCCTGTTATCGATGGGAGGAGGGGTCGTCCATGGTCGCAGCCCGCGCCGCGCGGTCGCAGCTGCGCGCCTGTGACGGCGAGACCACCGCACGTGTCATCCACACGACGACAAACGCTGCGGCCAGCCCAGACGTGCGGTCTTCGCGGCGGGCGAACGCTATCGCCAGCGCGCGGTCGCGCGTGCCGGCCAAGGCGTGGTGTCGCACCGAGTAGCCGTCGTGGTCGCGGCCATCGTGGCCGTCAGCCGTGGCTCACTCGCAGGTCACCCGAAACGCATCATCCAGCTTGACGGGCAGGATCAGCGTCCGCAGGCCGGCGGACTTGGCTTTGGCACATACGGCCCTGGCGAGCCGCGCTCCGGCGGCCGCGTTGGCGGCGTATTCAGCGTTGAACACCGGCTTGTTCGCTGCGACAAAAGGCAGGACGGCAGCGCACTCGTTGTGCTGATGGCATTGCTCGTTCACGGTGAAATCAACATAGCGCAGCAGCTGTCCGACGTGACCGGTGTCGTTCTTCAACCCCACCGCGAGCCCGCGCTTGTGCGCTTCGTTGGCGAGGGCGCGGTTGAACCCGAGCTGGTTGTCGCCCGTGAGCGGGAACCCCGTGTCGTTGGCCCAGCCGTCGACGTTGTCTGGTTCGACCCCGTCACAACCTTTGCGCTTCGCCAGGTCCAAGCGGCCGACCATCACGTCAAGCACCGGTCGGTGTCGGATGTCGAGCCAGCGTTCTCCGGCCCAACCGTCGAGGGGTTCGCCGAGCCACTGCCGGTCGAATCGCGCGAAGTCCGGGCGCCAATTCTCCGAAGATCCGGCCGAAAAGTAGCAGATCACCCTGCGGCCTTGACCATGCAGGGACGCGATCTGCGCCGCGCTGGTCTCGAAGAGGTCGAGGTCATAGACCGCGGCGGCGTAGCTGGTGTTGACGTCGCCGGTGAGCTGCCACTGCCAGGTGGTCGTGGCCCCCGGTCGGTACCAGTCGCCCACGCGCATCGGCGGGATAGTTGACGGCAACCCTGCGGAGTCAGGCGTTGCCCCGCCCGCGTTGAACGTGAGCGCCGTGAGGACCAAGACTGCGCCGCGCATCCCGATGCGGCGAGCGCGTGAGGTCTGACTGGCGCTTTGCGCTGTTGTGCTGTGCATGCGGCTCACCCTTTACTCAGACTAGGCGAGACTTCGCTGAGCACGCGGATGCATGACGCGCCGCGCTAGGGCAGCTTGACGATGCCGAGACCCACCACTGGGGCGCCTCGTTTGCAGGTGCCGCTCATGGCCACGCCCGCCCGTTGTGTGATGGTGACCAACCTCTGCTGTCCTGCGAGCTGCCTCGTCGGGGACTTGTTCGCCACGTCAGCTACTGGTCACGCGCACGGTCCGTCGCTAGTCTCCGCCGGGGATAGCCACCAAGCAGACAACTCGCCCCGGAGCCCTCATGACCACGTGCACGCTGACCTACTTCGACTTCCACGGCGGTCGCGGCGAAGACTGCCGGCTCGCGCTCCACGCCGCTGGTGTCGACTTCGAAGACGACCGCGTGCGCAGCGGCTGGCCCGAGCGCAAACCCGGCACCCCGTTCGGCGCGTTGCCCGTGTTCACGCGCGACGGTCGCAGCATCAGCGACGGCAACGCGATCCTGGCGCTCATCGGCCGAGAGAACGGCATGCACCCCGCTGATCTCTGGGAGGCGGCGCGCCAAGAGGCGATCATGGCCGCCGTCGAGGACCTGCGTCACAAGGTTGAGCGGGTCATGGAAGAGAAGGACCCGGCGCAACGCAAGATCGTTCGTGAGGCGATGGCCGCAGGCATGTTGCAGGACCTCGGTCAACGCTTTGAGGCGCAGCTGCCCGCTACAGGGTTCCTCGGCGGCGACGCGCTTTTTGTCGCGGATCTCAAGCTGTTTGTGGTGATGAAGTGGTTCCGTAGCGGCGGCCTCGACCACGTGCCGGCGACGGTCTTTGACAACTTCCCGCGCCTGACTGCGCATTACAACGCGGTCGCGCACCATCCGGCCGTCGTGAGCTGGTATGCCGCGAAGGGCGTGACGGTGTAGAGCGCATCGGCTCGTGGCCGGCTAGTATGAGAACCCAGACCCGCCGATGAACTCTCGCAACAACGACGTGGGCGGGACGTGGTCCGGGTAGATCGTGACCCAAGAGTCGAGCAGATCCAGCAGCCGCTCCGCCGTCGCCTGCGCGGGATCGGCGGACGGCACCTCGAGCAAATAGCGGTCCGCGAACACCTTTAACACCGAGAGCTCGTAGACGAGCGAGGTGTCGAAGACCTCGTCGGCGTGGTGTTGATACGGAAAGATGTGCTGCCGCTCACCCTGGCGCACCGCCGGCCACCGCTGAATGGTCTCCGCCGCGTTGAGCGATCGACCGTGGCGATCTCGCACGATGCGTCGCAGCAGCCGCAGGTCACTGGTGTGCACCTGCGTCAGCCGGTCGACCGGCAGTTGGATCAGCGGACACACGAAGATGCGAAACACCTGCTCTGGCGGCACGGCGTCGACGAGTCGTGGGTTCAAGCCGTGAATTCCCTCGATCAGCAACAGGTCTGAGGGTTGCAGCTGCAGCTCCCGACCGCCGGTTGGGAAGCTGGTGCCGGTGACGAAGTCGAAGCGCGCGGTCCGCACCGTGTCACCCGCCACCAGCCTCGCGAGATGGTCTTGGAGCAGGCCGAGGTGAAGCGCCTCCAAGGCCTCGAAATCAAGCTCTCCGCTCGCGGTTCGAGGTGCGTGCTGCCGGTCGACATAGTAGTCGTCGATGCCCAACCCAACCGGGCGCAAGCCGATGACGCGTAGCTGCACCGTCAGGCGCCGGATGAACGTCGTCTTGCCGGACGACGACGGCCCGGCGATGCTGATCAGCCGGGTTGTGCCGCGCCGCGCCGCGATGGCGTCGGCGATCCGGCCGATGTGGCGCTCGTGATACCCCTCCGCCACGTGAATGAGGGGCTCGACCGCGGCGGTGATGCAGGCGTGATTGAAGTGGCCGACAGAGCTGATCTGCATCGTGCGCAGCCACAGATGCTGAGACTCGGTCATCCTGGCGTACTGTTGGCTGACCTGTCGCGCCAGGGTCGTCGCCGGCTGGCAGGGCGTGTCATCGGGTCGTCCGGCCCCAGCGTGCTCGGCCCCCGCCCGCTCGGCCACCCCCTGGTCGGTTGCGGAGACGGGTCGCGCCACGCCGCTGGGTCGCCCCAGCGTGCCATAGACCAGCAGCAGATTGGCGCCATCAGCGACGACGGCAAACCCGGTCAACTGGCCGGTTCGCGGCAGCAGCGGGCCACTGTCGAGGGCGAACACGTGCCCGTACGACACCAAGGCGACCTCACGCCGATGTGTGGTCTCCAGCAGGCGCACCGTCGCCTCGGCGCCTTGGCGTTCGAAGTAGTCCAGCGCCTCCAGCACGCTCTGTTGTTGGCGAACCAGTGGATCATCCTGTTTCACGAGCGCCAACATTGCCGCTTGCAGCAGGCGCGCCGTCTCGCCGATGTCCTGCGCTGGCGTCGCGAGATCGATACGTCGAGCGAAGCCGAGGGAGGGTCCAAGCGTCAGCGACATCCCCGCGCGGTGCGCGGCCTCTAGCGCTACTAGGCCGAGACTCTGGCGAAAAATGCGCTGACCTTCCCAGTGTCTCGTCGTCAGCGGGGCGATCGTGCAGGAGCCGACGAGCGGACTCCCTAGCGGACGGGCGCGGCCGTCCACCAAGGCGGCGACGACAGGAACGCCGTCGATCTGGGCGGGGAGCAGGGCATCCGCGGCCGTACCTGAGCGCACCACAAGCCGCTCGTCGCCGAGGCGCACCTCCAGGTCGACGCGGCGTGAGAGGGCGCGCTCGGAGAGCAGCTGGCCTACCGCGTCATTCATGCGGGCGAGATGAGCGGACGTGTCTGCGACGATCTGGCGTAGCAGCGCCAAGGCGAGCGGCGTGTTCGTCTCCGTCAAAGTCGTGAACGTGGCCGCGTCGAGGCAGAGCAGCACACACGCCTCGTCCGCGACCACCGTCGCGGTGCGCTTGCCGCCGACGACGACCGCGACCTCGCCGAAATGATCACCGCGCCGCAGCTTGGCGAGCACCACGCCGTGATGCATGACCCGCACCGAGCCCACCACCACGACGTACAAGGCGTCAGCGACCTCTCCCTCCCGCACGACCTCCGTCCCGGCGGGCACGCTGATCGTACGCATGACGCGGGCCAGCATCCTCAGATCTTCATCGCTGAGCCCCTTCAATGGCGTGACGCCCGAGAGCACCTCAAGACGCTCAGCGCTCGTAACGGAGAGGGGTCGATTGGATCTTGTCATGAGATCACCATAGCTCCGGTGCGCCCGCTGCAGGGAGGGTCACGTTTCGAGCTGTTCGCCCTCGAAATAGCGTACGACGCGCTTGCCCACGGCTGACAGTTCGCGGTTGTTCCACGTCGCGCCGATGACGCCGCCCACCAGCGGCATCGTCTTTCCGAGCACGGCTCTCTGAGTTACTTTGAGTCCGAAGTACTTCAGCATGATCCGCTTGAACTGGGAGAGGGTCGCCTTCGTTAACACCGACTTCACCACCACGCGGGTGATGCCCATACCGCTGCGCTGCGCGACCTCCTTCAGGAACTCACCGGCCGCTCGGCTGCCGAGAATCGGCACCAACAGCTCGTAGGGAACTGCGCCATCATCGAGATACGTCGGGTCGTAGAGCAGGGCGATGCGCTGGGCGAGCACCACCTCGACGCGCAGCATCGCCCCCACGTCCGCCGTCGCGGCCGGCATCGAGATCCAGGGGTTGGCGGGGAGCCCGGTGACGAATCCGGCGCCGATGCCCCACCAGCGCGCACGCCGAACGAGCTTCTTCGCGAGGGCTGCGTTGCTGTGGTCTGGGTACTTCGTGCGGAGGCGTTCGACGTGATCAAGCTCCGTCGGCGCATCCACGGAGAGCGCCCACTCAAAGCCCCGTTGGATCGTGTTTTTGATCGGGTGAAACCGCATTCGCCGCTCCCGTCATCAAGAGGTCTGCTTGGCCTCGCGCTGTGTATTCGTACGGACTTCGCCTAGCTTTGGGGCTACATTGGACGCCGCGTTTGGCACTGGAGGTATGGCATGGTGCGGATCATCAAGATAGGCGTTCAACCGATGGCGCGAACATTTCTTGGTTGTCTTGGGCTTGTATGGCTGCTCACGATCCCGTGTGTAGCCCTCGCGGCCGCTCCGCCCAGCGCAGCGTCGAGCACGCCACCGGCCACAGGGCCGACCACCGCGCCGCCGACCACCGCGCCGCCGACCACCGCGCCACCGAAACACGCGCCTCCGACACAAGCCCTGCCGGCGGGCACCATCGCCGCGCGCACGATCGGACACATCATGGTCGTAGCCACCGCAGATGGTCGTTTGATTACGTACGATGTGACGTCGCCGGCCTCACCGCGGAAGCTGGCAGAGCGCAAATTGGACGGCGACCTCATCGCGCTGCGGGCGGTCGACGGCGTCGTGTTCGCGGTGGTCGCGGAGCGCCGGATCCTGGCCCTCGTGCCGGGCGAGGGCGGCCGCTTGGTGCCGTGGCAGCCGCGCCCCCCGGTGGCGCTCGGCACAGCGCACGGCGTGGCCACGGCGGCACCGTCGTCGTCCCAGGCCGAGACGGTGGTCGGCACCGTGAGCAAGGTGCGATACGGCACGCTGCTGGTGAAGCTGAGCTCGATCGGTGCCGTAAAACCGGGAGATCAGCTGCTCGTGCGCTCGCAGCAGCGCGGCGTGCAGCACAACCTGTTCACCGGCAGAGCGGAGGAGGTCATCAGCAACGCGCCCGTCGCGCTGATTGAGGTGCGGCAGGTTCACGGCGACCGGGCCGAGGCAGATCTGGAGCGCGGCGATCAAGCCCACGCGGGCGACACGGTCGAGCGCGCCGACAACAACACGCAGCGCACGTGGGGCAGTCGTTGGGTAGCGCGGCGCGCCGACTACACACAGTGGGTGCGCGGGACGCTGCGGCCGGTGCTGAACTTTGGCAAGGTGGATGTTGGCAGCGTCACCGACCTGTCGTGGGGTTTGCAGCGTGGCGTGTTGCTCGTGCAGGCGCGTGTGGCGCCGCTGGGGCTCTCCGTGCCTTACGGCGTCGACGCCATCAACGCCCACGCGATCGTCAGCTACGCCACGGACGTCGCCGCGTTTGGCATCGGCGCTGGCTATTGGCGCCACCACTTTCAGGCAAGGAGCGAGTCGCAGTGCACCGAGAGCGGCTTCGTCGCAGGTGCGGCCGATGAAAAGACAGCTGGTGATCCTACGGTTCCACCGGTCTTCAACTGTCGGCAGAGCGGCCCCAGCGTAGTGCAGCATCTACGCCTTGGCAGCGTCGACGGGCTCAACCTCGAGCTCATCAACGCCCTCGCGATTCAGGGCGGACGGTTCAGTTTTGGCTACCTCGAAGGCCACCTCGATGTTCCGCTGCGACGCGCCTTGAACCTGTACGTCGCCGGCGGCGGCTCCACCGGCATTCAGTGGGGCGAGCTTGGCATTCGGACGTATTTCCGCGGAGTCGGTGGTCCGGAGACCTTCATTCTGACCACAGCGATTGGTGGTAGTTCGATGCGAACCAAGGCGCTCTACGACGTGAAGACGGGCAGCTACAACGATGGCAAGACCACGTACATCGAGAGTGAGGAGAACAGCATTGGCGGCCTGCACATCACGGTCGGCTTGGAGTATCGGTACTGAGTACGGTCCGGCGCTGGGCCTCGGTGATGTTGGACGCGACCGGACTAACCCTCCGCCGCCGTCGCGACCGTGAAGTCCCGCTGGACCTGGACGACGGCCTCGATCTTCGTTTCGTCCATGACGGTAGACCAGGCAGTCTCGCGAACACCC
>CALENB010000381.1 GCA_937910235.1 uncultured Myxococcales bacterium
CAAAGTGGCCGGCGTCAAAGTTGCCGGCGTCAAAGTGGCCGACGTCAAAGTGGCCAGCGTCAAAGTGGCCAGCGTCAAAGTGGCCAGCGTCGAAGCCGCCCCCGTCGACAGGGGTCGCCTCGCTGTCGTTCGTCATCACGTCCAAGCCCGCATCCATGGCGACGCCTCCTGCCTCGCTACCATCAGCCTCGACGTCACCGGCCTCGACGTCGGGACCGAGGCGCACACCGACGCTGTCGTCGGCGTCCACGGTCACTTGCTGCTGAGCGCCCGGAGATCCGGGTCCTGAGCACGCTGGCGCCGTCAAACAGATCAGGCCGAGAAGGACCAGCCCCTTCACGTTAGGCTCCAAATGCCGGAGTTCTACCCCTCGCGACATCATCGGCGCGCCTCCTGAGCGCGCTGGCAGGTCATGCAGATCGGCGCCTCGGGGCGGGCCCTCAATCGCCGCCAGCCAATCGGCTCCTCGCACCGACTGCACAGGCCGTACAGATCCGTGGTGTCCACACGGCTCAACGCAGCGCGCACCTGGGCGAGGCGCACGCCCTGTCGGCGCATCGTCTCGGCGGCGATCTGCTGCCGCTGCATGGCGTCGACACGGGTCAGCCGGCCGATCGGCGCGTCCAAGTCCACGGCCTCAGCGCTCTCGGCGCCCACTGAGATGTGCCGCTGCAGCTGGGCGCTCAGCGCGACCAAGTCGGTCCGCAGCGCCGCGCGCTGGGCGTCAGTCAGCTCATCGGCGTCGTGCTCGTCGTGGTCTGAAGCGTCGGGCCCCGTCATCGCCGGTCTCCTCTCTCGCGCCGGGCTGGCCGGGCGCAACGCGCTCCTGTGGTGACGTCTGCACGCCTGCTGCGCGGCAGCGTTCAGCCGAGCCTCGTCGGCCGAGTGTGCGGGGACGGCGACGCCGGGTACAACCGCTCTGGCACCCAATCGCACGCTGGGCCGTTGTTCTGGCGCGTGCGAAGGGAGAGACTGGGACCATGACAGGTTCCAGCCCCCGACGTCCGTCCGATTCGCACCACGCAGGCATCGGTGATCTGGTCGATGGTCGCTACCGTATTGAGGGCGTGTTGGGCCGCGGCACGTGGTCTGTCGTCTATCGCGCGACCGCGCAGCGCACGGGGCACCCCATCGCGCTGAAGATGCTGCTTCGTGGCCTGCCGTGCGGCGACGCCCACGCCGAGCAGCGCTTCTTTCGGGAGGCGCAGATCACCGCGGCGCTGCAGCATCCCAACACGCTGCGGGTGTTTGACGTCGGCCGCACCTCAGGCGGCGCGCTCTACATCGCCAGTGAACGCCTGCAGGGCCCGACGCTTGAGGACGAGCTCGCCGACCGCGCCGCCCGCTACCGGGTCATGGAGGAAACCGAAGTCCTTGAGATCGCCGACGCGGTGTTGCGCAGCCTCGCCGAGGCCCACGATCGCGGCATGGTTCATCGTGACCTGAAGCCGGCGAACATCGTGCTGCATACCGTCGCCGGCGAGCGGGTCGTCAAGGTCTTGGACTTTGGCATCGCGAGCCTGCAGGGCGACCGCATCACGCCGCGGGGCGTCAGCCTGGGCACGCCCGACTACATGAGCCCGGAGCAGTGCGCGCGCCAAGACGTCGACGGCCGCAGCGATCTCTACGCGCTCGGGGTCATCCTCTACCGCGCGATCTCGGGCCACGTGCCATTCACCGGCAACGACGTGTTTGAGGTCATGCAGCACCACCGCCAGACAGACGCGCCCGACGTGCGCGACGTGTCGCCGGCGGTCTCTGATGGGCTCGCGCTGCTCATCGACCGCGCGCTGGCCAAGCACCCCGGTGAGCGTTTTCACGATGCGCGCGCGATGCGAGAGGCGGTGGTGCGGGCCGCCCGCGATCTTCCGGTGCAGCCGCGCCTTCGAGCCCAGTCGTCCGCCCATATCCCGCGCGTCATCGTCAGTCAGGCGCCGACCAAAGACACGGGCTCATGGCGTGTGAGCGCCCAGGATCCGGTGACTGCGGCGACGCAGCGAGACACCGAGCAAACCGGCCGCGTGCGCTCGACCGCGAAGTATACGCAGGTCACCTCGGAAGACCTCGAGGCACACCGCATGCGGGCGCCCGAGCTGCGCCTGCCGGGCGACACCGCGAGGCCGCCGCCCGCCGACGGGAAACATCCCTCGCTGGCGCACACCGTTGTGCATGAGGCCGTGCCGTTGTCGGTGGCTGTCTCGCGCTCTGGGTCATCACGGTCACCGTCGACCACAGCGCCCGCTGCAAAGACCGCAACGGCGGCCTTTCGGCCCACATCGCGACGCGCGACCGGCTCGTCCGGGGTGTGGGTGGCGCCGACCATCCGCCCGACGCCGGTTGCGCCGACCGTGCCACCTCGGCGTCCCTCAAGCGCGATCATCACCGTCAGCGCACCTTCCCCGGCGCTCACGAAGCCGACGACGCCGCCACCTCAGCTGGCGGGCAACAAAGCGCCGATCTGGCCGTGGGCGGCCCTGGTCGCTGGCGCAGTGCTGCTCGTCTGGGTGTTGATTCAGTAGCCGATCGCGTCGCTCTCGATGACCGAGTCGGGGTCTTCGAAGCTGCGCAGCGGCTGGATCTCGACGTCGAACGTGCGCTGCGAGATGGCGAGGCTGATCTCGCCAGCGATCATGTCGACAGCCACCTCGCCACGCTCGCCGTCCTTGTAGGTCCGCAGATTCGCCGTCGCCGACTCGGCCTCGCGCTCACCAACAACCAGCATGTACGGGACTTTTCGCAGCTCAGCTTCACGAATTTTGCGGTTCATCTTCTGATTGCGGTCGTCCACCTCGACCCGTACGCCGGCCTGCTTCAACCAGCCGTGCACCTGCCAAGCGTAATCGTTGACCTTGTCACTGATCGGCACCACCACCGCCTGCACCGGCGACAGCCAAGTCGGCAGCGCGCCCGCCGTATGCTCGAGCAAGATGCCGAAGAAGCGCTCGAAGCTCCCGAAGATCGCGCGGTGAATCACGATCGGTCGCTTCGCGGTGTTGTCGGTGTCGATGTACTTCATGTCGAAGTTGATCGGCTGCTGAAAATCGAGCTGGATCGTGCCGCACTGCCAGCGCCGCCCGAGGCAATCCGTCAGCTCGATGTCGATCTTTGGACCATAGAACGCGCCGTCGCCCTCGTTGAGCGTGTAGTTGCCTTCGCCCACATTGGCGTTCAAGGCAGCCGCCAGCGCGCCCTCCGCCTCGTCCCAGAGCGCAGGCTCGCCCATGAACTTCTCGGGCCGCGTCGAGAGCAGAAAGCGGTACTGCAGACCGAACATGGCGTAGATTTCGCGCGCGATGTCGAGCAGCTCGGCGATCTCGGCTTGCACCTGCGCTTCGGTCACGAAGATGTGGGCGTCATCCTGCGTGAACTGGCGGACCCGAAAGAGGCCGTTCAGCGCGCCGGTCAGCTCGTTGCGATGCAGGATGCCGCCCTCACTCACACGCAGCGGAAGCTCTCGAAATGAGCGCCGCTTGCTGGTGTAGAACAGGAAGGTATCCGGGCAGTTCATCGGCTTGAGGCAGTACTCGGTGTCATCGGCGTTGAGGATGAACATGTCGCTTTTGTAGTGGTGGTAGTGACCCGACTGCTCGTAGAGATCCTTCTTGTAGAGGATCGGATTGTAGATCTCCTGGTAGCCCCGCTCCTTGTGGCTGTCGCGCCAGTAGCTCAGAAACTCCTGGTAGATCGTGTAGCCACGAGGCGACCAAAACACCGCGCCGGGGGCGTGTTTGTGGAAGTGGAAGAGATCGAGATCCGTGCCGATGCGCTTGTGATTGCGCTTCTTCGCCTCCTCCAAGAAGTGCAGGTAGCTCTCCAGATCCTCCGCGGTCTCCCACGCCGTGCCGTAGATGCGCTGCAACATCGGGCGGTCGCTGTCGCCGCGCCAGTAGGCACCGGACACGCGCAGCAACTTGAACTGCCGGCAGGTCTTCGTGCCGTTCACGTGCGGTCCGGCGCAGAGATCGACGAACTTATTTTGGCGGAACAACGTCACTGTCTCGGGGCTGAACTTCTCCACGATGGTGTCGAGCACCTCGACCTTGTAGACCTGCCCGGCGTCCACAAACACCTGACGCGCCTCGGCCGGGGGCAGCTCCAGCGTCTGGAAACGCCAGTTGCGCTTCATGATCTTCTTCATCCGCTGCTCGATCGCGCCGAGATCCTCGGGCGTGAGCGGCCTGGGCAGATCGAAGTCGTAGTAGAAGCCATGCTCGATGGCTGGGCCCGTCGCCACCTGCGCGGTTGGAAACAGCTCCACGACCGCTTCGGCCATGATGTGCGCGGTGGAATGGCGGAGGCGATACAGCCGCTGCGCGCGCGGCTCGTCTTCCGGCACGACGTACGCGACGAAGGGCAGGTCCGCCGTCAAGCTAGTGACGGTCACCGCGGGCACGGCCTCTACCGCCTCAGTCGCTAGGGCCGTAGACGCCACTTCTGGGCTGGATTCCTGGGCTGCGACGGGGGGCTCTGGCTGGTTGGGTGCTTCATTCATGGGGCTTTCTCCACGTGGTGTGCCGGGTCGCAACGAAGGACCGGGCGGGTTGGGCCGCGAAGCTTGGCGTCCCCGCCGCAAAAAAAGAAGCCCCCGGCACAACGGACGAGGCCGTGCCGGGGGCGCGCTGCACGCCGAAGCGCGAGCAGGGTTGGTTGGTCGCGGGGTTGCTAGTTGTCGGTCACGCACTTGCCGAGCGCCGCTTTGCACTCGGTGGAGGTGGCGTCCTTCTTGGCGCCACACGTCAGGGCAGGGCCGAGCAGCGCGGCCGACGTCGCCTTGACCTTCATCACGCAGGCCTGCACGCAGGAGCTCTCGTTGGCGCCTTTCGGGCAGTCACTCACACACTGAATGGCCTTCGCGCAGGTGTCCGCGCCGTCGGGCGCCATGCACGTCAGGAAGGACGCCGCACAGGTCGGCAAGTCGGCGTCGCAGCCGAGCGCGAACTCGAAGAAGTCGCTGGCGGACTGCTCGCTGCCCTTGGCGATGCAGCCTTGCACGCAGGCGTCGTCGCCGTCTTTGCAAGCGCCGACGCACTTGGTGATGTCTCCGCACTTGTCGGTACCGGTAGGGGCCAAGCACTTCGCCAGCACCGGGCCGCAGTCGGCCGTAAACGTGCCGCCGCAGTTGGCCGCGCCGATAAACAGGAGCGTCGACGCCGCCTCGACCTCTGCCGCGCACTTGCCGACACACGCGACCTTTGCGCCCTCGCCTTTGACCTCGTCACACTTGTCGGCGCAGTCCATGGCCTCGCCGCACTTCTTGGCGCCGGTCTTGCCGCCGGTGATGCACTGCACCACCTCTTTGCCGCAGTCTGGATCGTTGGGTCCCGAGCTACAGGTCATGAACGCCTGAAAGTCCTTCTTGCCGGCCTTGCTGGTCTTGTCGAAGCAGGCCGCGAAACAGGAGAACTTGCCGGTGGTCTTCCCGTCGCACCCATCAGCGCAGCCGAGGATGTCGCCACAAATCCCGGCCCCGTCCGTGCCGCCGTCGAGGCACTTGAAGAAGTCGGCGCCGCACTTCTCGGTCATGCAGTCGGTCACGCACTCGGGGTCCTTGCTGTCTTTGCAGGCCGGGAGGCAGGTCGCCTTCGTGCAGGAGAGCAGCGGAGCGCCAGGCGTCAGCGCCGCAGCGTTGGCGTCGCCGAGGCATTTGGTCTCGCACCCGGCCGCGAACTTCGTCGCCATGCACGCCTCGAAGACGCAGTCAGCGAGGGCGGGGCAGGTGGTGAGGGACGGCGCGGGACCCGCATCGGTCTTTGCGCCAGCGTCGGTGGTCGCGCCGCCATCGCTGCCGCCTGCGTCCGCCGTCGCGCCGTCTGCGGCAGCGCCGGAGTCCGTCGCGGTGCCAGCGTCCGTTGCGGTGCCAGCGTCCGTTGCGGTGCCAGCGTCCGTTGCGGAGCCAGAGTCGGTTGCCGACGTGGTCACAGGATCACTGCCGCAGGCGATGGCCAAAGTGGCGGTCAAAACCAGGCTCATGGCCCGTGTGAGATTCCTCATGTGTCTACTCCTCGAAGTTGATTGCGCCGACACGGGCGCGGCTCCGAGCATGGTCGTTCTTGCTCAGACCGCAACAAAAAACAACCGCCCCCCAGGACGACGTGTCCTGGGGGGCGGTTGGTGCCGTGGCCCTGGGCTGGGCCGCTGGGCTACCTCACCGGGCTAACGCTCACCCTTGTTCGTTGGAGCATCTGTCCCCTTATCCGCCGCGCCGCGCTGGCCTCGGTGACCGTGGCCATCACGCTTGCCATGGTGCATGCCCCGCTTGCCACCACGCCCACCGCGGCCCATGTGCATGCGCATCTTGCGGTGCGCCGCGAGCAATTGCGCCTGCTGCTTGGGGGTGAGCAGCTTCTGCAAGCCCGCGATCTGGGCCTCGTGGAGGGTTCGTAGCGCCTCGCGCGTCTTTTTCAGCCCGTCGAGCGCGGCGGCGAAGGCCTGCTGGTCGTTGCTGTCATCCTTGAGCAACTTGCGCAGCGCTTGGTGCTGGGTTCGCATCTGCTCGTGCAGGGGTTTTTTCTTCTCCATGCTGGTGCGAACCAAGGTCTCGACTTGCTGCGCCGTGGCGTCGGGGAGCTGCAGCTTCTCGCGCAGCAGCTTGCTGAAGCGCGCCTGCATCTTCTTCTTGAAGTTGGCCCGCTGCTCTGGGCTGAACTTGGCATGACCGTCCGGCCCACCGCCGCCGTGCGGGCCCCAACCTTCCGCCGGGCACGCGCCGCCGGGGTTGGCCGAAGCGACCAAGGGGAGGGCTGCGAGGCTGAGGGCTGCCGCGGTGAGGGCAATGATGAAAGTACGCTTTTTCATAGGGAACTCCTGCTGCTTGGGTGGCGAGCGACATGGTCGCGCTGGCCTTCACAACCTAGATGCCGGTCGGGGCGTGGGTGCAAAAATAAACGTGACGACACCCCTGCGTCGTTCACCGCCCCGCCTCGCCCTCGCCGGCCTTGAACACCCGATTTTACCTTGACACCAGCTCGCCACCCAACTATTGGTCATACCAGTTGACCACCCGGATTGCAGACCATTCGCGTCGGCGGGTGGTGCGAAGCGGAGTCACCGTGACGCGACATCTCCGAAATCGTGGCGTAAAGGCGCCACGGAGGATGCCATGGCCCACATCGCCACCGAGCCCGACACGGTCTTCGTGACCGGCTTTCCGGGCTTTATCGCCGGTCGGTTGGTTCAGCGCCTGTGGGCGAGCGAACCTCACCCGGGCCGCTACTGCTTCTTGGTCCAACGTCGCTTCGCCTATCCGGCGCGCGCGGCTTGTGAAGCGATGGCGCGGCGGTTTCCGCAGATGCAGGGACGCTGGCAGGTGGTCGTCGGCGACATCACGCGACCGGATCTCGGGCTGGGGCAGGCGGCGCTGACCGCACTGCGCGCCGAGGTGACCCGTGTTTGGCATCTCGCCGCCATCTACGACCTCGCCGTGGCGCAGTCGACCGCGTGGCGCATCAACGTTGACGGCACGCGTCACGTGCTCGACCTGTGCGAGTCGATGCCTCACCTCAAGACGCTGCTGTACATCTCGACCTGCTACGTCGCCGGCACGCAGACGGGAAAGGTGCTGGAGACGGAGCTCGACCGCGGCCAGGCGTTCGCCAATCACTACGAAGCCACCAAATTTCACGCTGAGAAGGAGGTCTGCCGACGAGCGCTTCCGACGATCATCTTCCGGCCAGCGATCGTCGTCGGGGACTCCGCATCCGGGCAATTTGCCAAAGTCGACGGCCCGTACCACCTCC
>CALENB010000382.1 GCA_937910235.1 uncultured Myxococcales bacterium
CTTGATGAGTTCCCATGATTCCTTGTAATGATCCATCTCGTCATCCTCCCCATGCAGTTAGCCAAGCGTGCCCCCGACTTTGAGGCCCCGCGCCGCGATTGGCAAGGCACCGCCTTGCGTGTTCACGCAATGCGTTCGACTCTGATCCCATGCACATACCGTCCTTTCTCAGATTTGCCCTGCCTCAGCCTCGCCACTTGGCCTTCCTGTTGCTGTCAAGTTGCGTCTGGGCCGCAGCGACGCCATCGCCGGCTGCCGTCCCGGCGGCAACTGTCCCGGCGGACAGGGCCACCGCGGTGGCGTTAGGTCCGTGCTGTCAGGCCGCAAAACCGGGGCCATTGCTGCCCAGTGGCCCCAGCGCCGGGATCTCCGTCGCCCGTGACGGCACGGCCTTGCCTGCGGGTCACGTGGAGGACGTCTACTACGCCGGCCTGGCGCCGAGCGGTCGAACGGCGCCAAAGGCGTATCGGTTCTGGTCCATCCGCAAGCCGCTGCAGATCGACTTCAAGCGGCACCATGCTGGGCTGACGAGCGTGCGGTTTCACGCCTACCACGGCCACGGCCGCACCTTGACGCCGGCGTCGGAGGCCAGCATGGCCGCGCTGCTCCACAGGTTGCTCGGCGCGGACCTGCGGCTGTCGCGGCTGGGGCAGGGTGGTCACCAAGTCGTCTGGAAGGCCTGCACGGCGGTTGCCGCCGCCACACAGCCGGGCGTCCCGACCCGGCCGCGATGCTTCGTCGCCAAGGTGCGCAAGCTGCAGCAGGGCCACGACGCCGCCACACGCGCCGCGCTGGCGACGCAGGCTGCGATCGGGTTGCAGCGAGACCTCACGCTGTTTCGTATCGCCGACGAGGTGACGGCGCGTGGTCACCTGCGCGACGCCAAGGGACAGCCGCTACCCATGCGCGTCAACGGCAAGCTCACCGTACCCAGGACGCCGCCAGCCGGGCCGCCGGGTCGCATCGCGCGCATCGCTCGGCTCCTGCGCCCGGCGGCGCTCGAAGATGGCGTGCTGGTGCAGCAGCTCGTCTCCTTTCGCCCCAGCTCGGCGCTGCGCACGATGCTCCATGGTCTCGAAGGCCCAGATGGCGCGCTGCGCGACAAGGCCTGGACCAACGCGCCGAAGTTCGGGATCAATCGGGTGCGGGTGCTGGGATTTCTGGATCAGTACAACCACGTCACACGCATCGGGCCTGACGTCATCCGCCTCAGCGCGTTCATGCAGGACTGCGCAGCGCTGGAGCGGCTGCCGACCGTCGGCGCGTTCTGCCGCCAGGTGCGCGCCGATTTCAGCGTGCCCGACGACTTCCTCAGCCGCGTCGCCGCGCTGGAGCAGCTCTATCGCGACAGCGCCGGCGCCGTGATTCGCTTTCACCGCGCCAACTTCAGAGAAGCGGTCGGCAACACGGGCGTAGACGGTAAGACGCGTGAGGTCGGCTTGGACTACAACCACGGCCGCAACGTCGGCTGGGATCCCGAGACGATGCAGTTCGTCCTGTTCGACGCTTAGGCGACGTGATGCGTCTCGTGGTGCGCGTCGACCGTCGGCACCACAGCTTGCTCGCCGGATTGCCAGTGCGTCAGGCCGCGCTCCTCGTCCGTGCCGGGGATGATGTTGTCCAAGATCACGGCGATGAACGCGCCCACCGCCATCCCGGTCATCCCGAGCGTGTTCAGCACGTCCGCGAGCCACGTGGGGTCAAACGCGATCGGATGCGCCTTGACGTAGACCGGCACGCTCAGCCCCATGAAGAACGAAAAACCCAGGATAAACAGGTTACGAGCGCTGTTGAGGTCGACGAACTGCAGGTTGCTCATGCCCACGGCGGCGATCATGCCGAACAGCGCGCAGTACATGCCCCCGACGATGGGTTGCGGGATGGTCGTGAACAGCGCGCCGAACTTCGCCACCGCGCCGAGCACCAGCATGATGCCGGCGCCGTACTGCACCACGCGCCGTGAGCCGACGCGGGTGAGGCCGATCGCGCCGATGTTCTCGGAGTAGCTGGTCGTGCCGTTGCCGGTGCCGAAGATGCCGGCGATGAGACAGCCGACGCCCTCCATACCGATGCCGCGGCTGATGGTCTTGCCGCTGGGGACCGGCGCGCCGGCCATGCGCGCGCAGGCGTAGTAGTCGCCGATGCTCTCGACCATCGACGCGATGTAGCCAGCGATGATGCCGACGGTCGCGGCGACGGAGAACGTCGGCAGGCCCCACTGAAAGGGCATCGGCACCCGAATCCAAGGCGCCGCGGCGAGCTTGCTCATGTCCGTGTAGGCCGGATGTTCGGGCCCAAAGTAGCCGGTGGACGTGCAGATCCCCGCCACGATCCAAGCGCCGCCCATGCCTAGCAGCACCGGAAACAGCTCGAAGATGCGATGAGTCCGCCGCAACACCTGCGAAAACAGGATGATGAGCACGATCGTCAGCCCGCCAATGGGCCAGTGCTTACCAGCCTCGGGCGCGCCAAATGGGTAGAGACTCAGGCCGATGAGCGCGATGGTGGGGGCGATGGTGATGGGGCCCACAAACCGCGTCATCTTGCCGACCAGACCCGAGAATCCCAGCACGATCTCCACCAAGGAGCCAAGGATAATCGCGCCCTGCACGGCTTGCATGCGCACTTCAAAGCCCGCGTCGGCCATGCCGGCCATGCCACACACGGCGATGGCGGGGGTCAGAAAACTGAACGTGCCGCCCTGAATGATGGGCAGCCGGTTGCCCCAAGTCGTCTGCAGCAGGGTCGCGATGCCGCTGACAAAGAACATCGTGCCGATGAGCGCCGCGAGCTGCTCCGGGTCTTTGTCGATCCCCAGCGGCTTCGCCATGATCAGGGGGATGGCGACGGTCGAGCCGAACATCGTCAGGTAGTGCTGAAATCCAAGCGCCAAGCTCAGGCCGGGCGGCGGCTTGTCCTCGATGCCGTAGATCAGGTTGTGGTCGGGTTGGGCGTCGCCGCTCATGGGTGCTCCGGGGAGATCAATTCAGGGACGACGAGGCGGCGCGACGATGACTCACACCACCTCAAACCACCGGCTTCCGCTTCACGGCGGTCGGCTCAGCGAGCTGGTTACGGAGCTTCACGGACTCCCAATACGGCGCAAACGCGGGGCGGTCGATGTACTTGCCGTAGCCCTTCACCGCGCGCAGGTCACCGCGATTCCACGTCAGCTGGCCGCGCATCCAGGTCATCGCGGGGATGCCCGTCAACTCCATGCCTTCGTAGATGTTGAAATCGATGCGCTGGTGGTGGGTGTCTTTGCTAATCGTGCGGGTCCCGTTCGGATCCCACAGCACGATGTCTGCGTCTGATCCCGCGGCAATCAGGCCTTTTCGCGGGTACATGTTGAAGATCTTAGCTGAGTTCGCGCTCGTCACCGCCACAAACTCGGTGCGCGTCAGTCGCCCGGTGTTGACGCCGTGGGTCCACAACACGCCCATGCGATCCTCGACGCCGCTGGTGCCGTTCGGGATCTTGCGGAAGTCGTCGAGCCCCGCGCGCTTCTGGTCAACGCAGAAGCAGCAGTGGTCGGTCGCCGTTGTCTGCAACATGCCCGACTGCAAACCCCGCCACAGCGCGCTCTGGTGCTTGTGGGAGCGGAAGGGCGGGCTCATCACGTGGCTGGCGGCGTAGTCCCAGTCCTCATCGCGATAGACTTTGTCCGTGATCACCAGATGCTGGCTCAGCACCTCAGCGAAGACCCGCTGGCCCTCCAAGCGCGCTCGCGTGACGGCCTCCAGCGCGTCGATGCAGCTGGTGTGGACGAGATAGAGCGGCGTGCCCAGCACCTCGGCGATGCGGATCGCGCGGTTCGCCGCCTCGCCTTCCACCTCGGGCGGACGCGACAGCGGATGCCCCTCCGGCCCCGTGATGCCCTTGTCGAAGATCTCCTGCTGCAGCCTGAACACCAAGTCGCCATTCTCAGCATGCACCGTCGCCAAAGCGCCGAGCTCCCGGGCTCTGGAAAACGAGTTCACCAACACTTCGTCGTCGCACATGATGGCGTTTTTGTAGGCCATGAAGTGCTTGAACGAGTTGACGCCACGCTCGCGGGTGAGGATGCCCATCTCTCGGCTGACGCTCTCATCCCACCACGTAATCGCGACGTGAAAGCTGTAGTCGCCCGCCGACTTCTCCGCCCAGCCGCGCCAGGTGTCGTACGCCTCGAGGATCGACTGCTGCGGGGACGGGATCGCAAAATCGATGATCGTCGTCGTGCCGCCCGCCATCGCCGCCGCGGTGCCCGTGTAGAAGTCCTCGGACGCGACCGTGCCCATGAAGGGCAGCTGCATGTGGGTATGCGGATCGATGCCACCGGGCATCAGGTAAGCGCCAGACGCATCGATGACTTCGGCGCCCATTGGCGCGTCGATGTTCGGACCAACGGCGATGATGTGCTCGCCTTCAATCAGCACGTCGGCCTGCGCTTCGTAGTCGGCGTTGACGACGGTGCCGCCCTTGATCAGCGTGATGGTCATCGAGAGACTCCTTAGAGACTGAATTTCCGGGGTTTCAGCGCGCGGCACGCGGCCCTGGCGCTGCGCTTAGTGGCTGCCCTTTTTGTAGCGCAGCTGTCCTTCACCGGCGAGGTGTTGGTTCCACGTCGATGGGGCGTGGCCGTTGTCGACCTGCACCATGCTGATGCAGTCGGGCACCGGGCAGACGATCTGGCACAGGTTGCAGCCGACACACTCACTCTCGTCGATGATCGGCACACGTTTGGCGACGACGCCGTCTGCGCCCGGCTCAGCGACGAACATGCACTGGTGCGCCCCGTCATTGCAGGCCACCACGCAGTCGTAGCAGCCGATGCACTTGTCGGCGTCGATCTTCGCGATGACCTCGTAGTTCAGGTCGAGATCGCCCCAGTTGCTGAACTGCGGCACGGCCTTGCCAACCATCTCGTCGATGGTCTGAAAGTCGTGGCTGATCATGTACTCCTCAAGGCCGCAGATCATGTCCTCGACGATGCGGTAGCCCTTGAGCATCACCTCGGTGCAGACCTGCACACTCGACGAGCCCATGAGGATGAACTCGACCGCGTCGCGCCAGTTGGCCACCCCGCCGATGCCGCTGATCGGGATATTGAAGCGAGGATCCCGCGCCAACGCGCCGACCATGTGCAGCGCGATGGGTTTGACCGCGGCGCCGCAGTAGCCGCCGTTCGACGACTTGCCGCCGACCGTTGGCACCGGCACGAAGTTGTCGATGTCGAGGCCGATGATGCTCTTGATCGTGTTGATCAAGCTCACGCCATCCGCGTTGCCGGCCTGCGCCGCGAGGCCGTTGGGGACGATGTCGCCGACGTTTGGCGTGAGCTTGACGAGGACCGGCAGGCCGGGGCTGTACTTCTCAGCGTACTTCTTGGCCCAACCCGTGAGGCGCTTGTTGACCTCGGGCTCCTGGCCGACCGCCGAGCCCATGCCCCGCTCGCACATGCCGTGCGGGCAGCCATAGTTCAGCTCAAGCCCATCGGCGCCAGCGTCGACGGTGCGGGCGATGATGTCTTCCCACTCCTTCTCCGTCTCCACCATGAGCGAGATGATCAGCGCGTGGTTAGGGAACTCGCGCTTGACCTCGCGGATCTCCCGGAAATTCGACTCCAAAGGCCGATCGGTGATCAGCTCGATGTTGTTGAAGCCGATGTTGCGCTTGCCGTTGTAGTTGAGCCCGCCGAAGCGACTCGAGACGTTCTGCACCGGCTGGCCCAGGGTCTTCCACACCGCGCCGCCCCAGCCCGCCTCGAACGCGCGCATGATCTGCGGCCCGGAGTTGGTCGGTGGCGCGCTCGCCAGCCAGAAGGGGTTCGGCGAGATGATGCCGGCGGTGTTGCTCGTGAGATCAGGCTTCTTGGTGGCCATCAGGCACCTCCCGTTGCGTTGGTTCGGGTGACGTACGCGTGAATCGCCGCCGCTGCGGCCTTGCCTTCGGCGACGGCGTTGACGACTTCCTTGCCGCCGTTGGTGCAGTCACCGCCAGCGAACCAGCCAGGTCGGCCCGTAGCGCCGGTCTCATCCACGACCACCCGGCCCCACTTCGTCTCGATGCCGTCCAAGCCAGCGATGATCTTGCCGAGCTTGCCCTGACCGATGGCGAGCAACGCCAGATCGGCGGCGATCGTGTACGTGTCGCCAGTTGGCTGCTTATCGTCGCCCAGGCGCGCGCAGTGGATGCTCAGGAGGCGCTCGCTGCCCAGAAAGGCGAGGGGCTGGCTCCGCCAGGAGGCGCGGACGCCCTCGACCTTCGCCGCTTTCCACTCGTGCTGGTAGCCGCTCATGCCGGCCTCGGTGCCGCGATAGACCAGCGACACCTCAGCCACGCCAAGGCCCTTGAGCTCGCGCACCGCATCCACCGCTGTGTTGCCACCGCCGATGACCACGGCGTGCCGCGCCCACGACAAATCGACGCTGCCGGTCTTGAAGCACTCGATGAAATCAACGGCGCCGTGCACACCCGCAAGGTCGAGACCCGGCACGTCGAGCCCGCTGTCTTCGCCCAGCCCGAAGCCGAGGAACACAGCGTCATGTTTGGCTTCCAGGTCGGCCCAGCTCAGATCAGAGAACTCGCCATCGCCCACCTCGATGCCGAGCTGCACGTCGATGCCGCCGATCCCGAGCACGTAGTCCACCTCAGCCAGCGCGTCCTCTGCACGCAGCTTGTACGGCGCCACGCCCCACGTATTGAGCCCGCCAACGACGTCGCGCTTGTCGTACACCGTGACCGCGTGGCCGTGGCGACGCAGCTCATGGGCGGCGGCCAAGCTCGCCGGACCCGCGCCGACAAGGCCAACGGAGCGCCCTGAATCCTCGCCCGCCTCAAAGAAGCGCCAGCCCTTCTCCAGCGCTAGATCGGTCGCATAGCGCTGCAGCTTGCCGATCTGGATCGGCGGCTGGTTCATCTCGTTGTAGACACACGCGCCGACACACAGCACCTCGACAGGGCAGACGCGCGCGCAGCTCATGCCGAGGATGTTCGACGACAGGATCGTCTTGGCGCTGTTCTTGACGTTGTCCGTCGCGATCCGGCGGATGAACTGTGGGATGTCGATCTTCGTCGGGCACGCTATCTGACACGGCGCCTCGATGCAGTAGAGACACCGGTTCGCTTCTACGACGGCGTGGTTTGCGTCGTAGGCGGGCTTAAAGTCCTTGAAGACGGACTCGGAGCGGGCTTGGGAGAGCCTGGTCATCTTGCCTCCTGGGGCGGCCGTGGGGTCGCGAAACACGTCCAGAACGCAGTCTGGGCGGTACGGTTCACCGGATGAGCTGAGGACCGAGAGCTTAGGGGAGCGCGAGGCCGGTGCCAAGGGGGCAACGACGCCAAGTCGGGCCTGCTGCGGCGGGTAAGAAATCCCTTGATGCCGTGCGCTGAACTGCTACGTTGTCCTCGGCCTTGGCGGCTGCGGACTATGTCCCCTGGCCGTATTGACGAAAAAAGGGAGCCAGCGCTCTCGTAGACAACCACGCCCGTAGAACCCTGATCGCACCTCGGCGCAACCGAGAAGCCAGTCAGGCAAGCGAATGGGACCGTTCGAAGCGACACCTCGCACCCAACCTGGAGCCTACAGGTCCAGGTGACACTCGCATCCGTCAAGGCTCCTTACGCATGGGATGATTCTGACGCAGCCACGTGACCCGCGAAGGTCACGTGGCTGCTGTCGTCTGTGTGGATGGCGACGGCCTTGGTCATCGTTTCGTCCACCACGAAAAAAACAGCGACCGAACAGCAG
>CALENB010000383.1 GCA_937910235.1 uncultured Myxococcales bacterium
CGAGCAGGGCTGGGATCATGTGGACTTCGTCGTGGACGCGCCGCTGTCGGAAGGCTCGAGCGGCTCGCCAGTGCTCGCCGCGAACTGCACCACTGGTCGATTCGAGCTAATCGGCGTGTTCCACGCGGCGTACAAGACTGGACAATCCCTCAACGTCGTCGTGGGTGTCGATCAACTGTCGGACATCATGCGCACGTTGCGCCCGCGACCGGCGAAGACGAGTGAACTGGTTCCTACGCTGGCCGACAGGGTGACGCTGGTGCAGACGCTCAGCGCGGGGGGGGAAGGGATGATTCCGTTCGGCTCCGTGTGGGTCCGGGTTGAACGGCTCGGCGACCGTCTTCGGTTCATCGTGTTCGGCAAGGGGTTTCCACTCGCATCGGCGCCGATTGCGTCGATCATCGACGAGCCAACAGAGGGCGGTGGGCGGTTCGCTGGCATCGCGCCCCTCGGTGCGCCGCGAGTACAGAACGGAGCGTCGCTTCGTGTGTCCGACCAACGAGCGATGCACCGCCTCTGGCGGCTACTGCGGCTGCGGGCGCGCGACGTGGGCCGCCACCGGCAATTGACGCGACACGCGGCGCGATCCCGCGCTGCCCACCAAGCGCGCGAGCGGCTCGAGACGAAGATGGAGGGCCGAGTCGCCGACGAGCGGGCCGCGCTGAACCACCTCGCCGGCCTCGTCGGCCGCCTCAACCACCGCAAGCCCCCGCGATCCCCCGCCAAACCTCGCCATAAGTGAGGGCGCTGGCCGCCTCTGAAGACGCCGACCGTGTGCAGGTGGTGAGCCGGGCACCGCAGCCGGCTGAGGGTGGCCCGAGGCCGCTACGTCAGCGTGTCAGCCAGCGCGACTGTCGGATCGTGAGCAGCGCGGCCGGATAGATCCACTGCAGCGCGAACAGCGCAAACAGCGCGTAGGCGAGCGTATACACCGCGTCCCAGCTGCGCTCGCTGCGCAGAAAGATCAGCGCATGTATGAGCGAAAACAGCAGGGCTGCCGTCACAACCCGACCGATGAGCATAGGTTGCCACAACAGCAAGGCCCACCCGACGACGACGAGATAGAGTCGCAACGGAATCTGAACGTAGCTCGCGAGCGCGTCCACGATCGCCGGCCAGCGACGCGGCGCGCGAATCAGCGTAGGCAGGTGGCCCAGGTACAGCGTGCTCTCGCGCAGGTTGCTGCGTGTCCACCGCAAGTACATCAGCGACAGGCGACGATAGGTCTCAGGTACCGTCGTTCGCGCGACCGCGTTGCTTTGATAGACGGTGCGCGCCCCCGCCCACAGCACGCGGTTGGCCATGTGGTGGTCGTCGCCGTTGTTGCACGGGGCGCCAAGAAACCGGATGTCTCGCCAGGCGTCCCAATGAGGCTTGACCACCGCGACCCGGTAGCACGAGAGCGCGCCTGGGGTGACGAAGACGCTGCCGAGTTGACTCTGATAAGCCCGCGCGAAGTCGAAGCCAATCCGGTAGCGAACCGCCAACATCCGGGTCAGCAGATTAGACTCGCGATTGAGCACGTCGATGCGGCCAGCCACCGCGCCGACACGAGGATCCCGAACCATCGGCGTCACGAGCGCACGCAGCGTGTCCGGCGTCACGACGGTGTCTGAATCGACGGTGACCACAAAGGGCGTCTTCACGCGTTGGAACCCGGCGTACAGAGCGTGGCGTTTTCCGGCGTTCTTTTCGAGCGCGATGACCGTCACTTGGTTGGGCGCCAGCCGCGCAGCAGCGCGAGCCCAGGCCAGCGTATCGTCTCGGCTGCCGTCGTCGACGCAGCAGATCTGGAGGCGATCCGCCGGATAGTCGCTCGCGAGCAGGCTGGTGATGGTCTGAAATACCGTCTCACCCTCATTGAACGAAGGGATCACGACCGTCAACGCCGGCAGCTCGGGATCGAGCGCAGCGAGCGGCGCCATCGGCCGATAGCCCAGCCACAGCGCGACGCGCCATGCCAGCGAAGTCAGCGCGAGCGTGCTGAGCAGCGCCACCGGCCGCCCGACCCACGGCCACAGCCCCTCGCCGATGAGTTCGCGCGCCGCGGCGATCTTGCCCGGCGTCTGCCCAAGCGCGAGCAGGGTCACGAGCGCAGCCACCGCGCCAGCCAAGATCAGGGTGCGCTCGAGGTTGTCCGAGACCCGGCCGGCAACCAGCGTGGCGAGCGCACGCGCTCTCGGAAAGGGCCGGATGGCCCAGCCTGATCGGAGGCGCCGGCGTACCGGTGGAACGAAAGGAGCGGTCATGAAGCCTCCGAGGGCGAGCATGACGGATCACCGAGACGTTGTTGGAGGGAGGCGCTGCAGCCTCTGGCTCGACGTGCTCGGCAGGATGCCCGCCCAGCTCAATCTCAGACCAGGGGGGCGGATCGCAGCGCGTCCGTAGGGTCCCTGGTGAACGTAGTCTCACGCTTGGCGCAACATGCGCTGAGCGTCCGCATCACGCTCTTTTCCGTTTGCGCGCGCAAGCCAAATCGCACGCGCCGACTCATTCAACACATTTGCACACAATAGACGCGCAGGGTCGTGAAACAGCGCTCACAGACTGAATTATCGGCCGTATCGCCGGAGTTCATCCGCCTCGGCGACGATGAGTTCAACTTTACCGAGGTCACGCACGCGAACCGCAGGCTCGTGCAGGGCAGCTCGGGCGATCTTCACCTCGCCCGTCATCCGCAACCGCGCTCTATCTGAGAGTTCCCCACCTCGCTGAAGCTCGCGATTCACCTCGCGACCGACGGCGACGAGTCGATCGGTGATGGTCCGCAGTTGACTCACGCTGCTGGCGAGCAACATCTGCTGAAAGTGGAGCGCGAGGGGGCTTTGCTCTCGCAGGAGTCGGTCGAAGACGTCCCGCGTGAGCGCCAGGGCCCTGACATCCGTCCGAGCCACAGCGCCAATCGGACTGGGGTTGTGCGAGACGAGCAACAGCTGGCCAATAACGTCGCCAGCCCGGGCACAGCCAACCACCATGCGTCCGTCAGCGTCGTCAAACACCAGGTCGACCCTGCCCTTCACCACAAACAGACACCGGCAGTTGGTCGCCCCCTGGCGATGGATCTCCTGTCCCGCGATGAACTGCACAGGCGTGGTGGCGTCATGCAGCTCCGCCATCTGCTCCGACGTGAGCGCGTCAAGCGATACCAAACGGTCGCGGCGTGTTTGCGGCTTCATGCCTTGCCTCCGTCGAACTGAAAGATGGCGAGGACGCGTGAGAGCAGGTCACGGCTAGGAGTTGGATCCGGCCGCGCCGGCGACTTTTCGGGCGGAAACGCCTCGGCCAAGCGGCGAGAGATCTGCATGCTGCGCTCCAGCACATCGTCGATCATGGCCGCCAGCAAGGCCGAAAACGCCGCTGGATGCGCGCGACGCAGCGTCGCCAAATCCACAGCTGACATGCGATAGAGCCGACACGGCGTCGCGGCGATCACGCGCGCCATCCTGGGAGCGCCGTCGACCAAGGCCATCTCTCCGAAGATCTCGCCGGCCTGGAGTCGACCGAGCTGAGCCGGCCCCTCGGGCAACCGGCGCTCGACCCGCAACCAACCTTCGGCCACGTAGAACAGCTCTCGCCCGATCTCATCCTGCTCCACCACAACGTCGCCGCTCTTGACGTTGAGCGGATGCCAGACGGCCGCAACCGCCATCAGCTGCGCATCCGTGAGGGCCGCTAACCGCTTGTGGGCCCGAAGCGCGTGAACGAGCACGGGGTCCAGCCGTCGCGACTGTGAGGCGGGTGGCCGGGACGCCGACCGCGACGACGGGGAAGGCGCCGGTGGACGACGGGCTGGCTTCGCATCCGGCTGCCACCGTCCTTTCGCCGCTGAAGGCAGTCGAACCCCACTCAACACCCAGGGCGAAAACCGCACCTTCTCCTCGTGTGGACTCTCATCAGGACGGGGTTCGCTTGGCTTGTCGTCGACGCGCATGGTCGCTCCAATTCTCCGAGCAGATCGCGTGCGTCATCACCCCACAAAATGTGGGGTGGCGCGATGATCTGGTTCTCGAGTGTCGGCCGGCTGAGGGCGTGCTCGGTAGCTCTATGATGTTGGAACTATACTACGCGCGCGCGCCGAGACACAAGTCCCATCACAAACAATCAGTATAATCTATGCTATATTGACGAGCTACAGATGATTCGAGACCGAAGATTATAGTCTCCATCCCGTAGCGAACCCCATCTCATCAGGTTGGCGCGCCCCTAAGCACAGCCACACACGCGGCCATCGCCGCGGGCCGTCGGCGCGTCCCTGCCGGCACCCTCAGCCGCCGAAAGTCTTTCGGACGTAGGCGAGCACGTCTTTCATCTCCTGGGCGCTCATCGCGTCTTTCTGCGGTGGCATGACGGCTGACTTGCCCTTCACGCCGTCGCGGATGGATGCGAGCAGGACGCTGTCGGGCTTGGCCAGGCGCGCCTTGTCGTCCACGAAGTTCGCGCCGAGCATCCCGCCCATGGCCTTGCCGTCCTTCTGATGACACGCCAGGCACTTGCTCGCGTAGAGCGCCGCGCCCTTCGCTGCGTCTCCGACCGGGCCCGCGTCGTGCAGCCCCTTCCCCGCCGTGGCGGCTGCGCCCTTCGCGCTGCCGGTAGCCTCGGGCGTCGATTTCTTGCCACAGCCAACCACGCACAGGGCCAGGACGCTGGCGAGGACGATCGAAGAAAAACGAATCATGGCGAGTCTCCTTGAGGTGGCCCCGTCGTGATGAGGCCGGTTATTCAGCACTATCAGCGGGCGCGGGGCCGTTGCGCTGCCTCCAGCACAGCGGCCGGTAACCGCGCCCAATCATGAGCAGCGAGCGCTGCATGTCCGCCTGCGGGGGTGGTCAAGCGTTTTTTTGCGGCGTCGGCGTCGGCGCGCGTCGCAAAGCACAACACCGGGGGCCCCATGATCCCGCGGCGCTTGGCGCCCAGCAGGTAGTGTGCGTCCACCGCCGGAAGCCACGGATGAGGCTTCATGTCGGGCGTCTCGGGATCGACGTCGGCCGGGAGCGCCTCGACGAACGTATGGGTCACCTTGCCGTGCCGCGACGGCGCCTGCAGGTACTGCACCAGATCGCCGATCGAGCAGAAGAACGCCCTTGTTCCATCGCGGTGCAGCAGCTGCGCCCGCGGCGCTGGCTGCTCCCGCACGACCATGCCGCACGCGGCGCACTCCTGCGGCCCGATGGCCTGAGCGCTGACTGGTGTGGTTGGCTCAGAGCCGACACCGCCAGACTTCCCGCATCCACCGAGCGCGACCGCGAAGCAAATCAGGGCCCTCAGGGTGAACGCTGTCCAGAGACCGGCGCCGCGACGCGCCCGTGCTTGGCCGCGCTGGAGCGTCGTGCCTGTGATGATGGTGGCTGGCCTGGTCAACGCAGCCTCCGCGAGTAGGTCAACATCAGCGCGCTCAGCCCGACCGGAACCGCGATCCAGGCCGACCAAATGGCCGCTGACACCCACGTCGGCGGCAGCCCAACCGTCATTCCAAGCCCCTCTAGCACCTCCGGCCCAGCGAGACGAGCCATCATCTGCACGCGGAACAGGCCAGCCGGGTTCGCGTACACCAGCTGCGCGATGACGTCCTGCGCGATGGCGCCATCGGTGGCGACGAGCAAGCCGAGCAGGCCCAGGTCGTAGAAAAACACGAAGAGAAACCAGACGGCGACGGTGAGACTCGCAGCGGTGACCTGCCGCGACGTGAGCGTCGAGATGAGGATGCCCAGCGATAGAAACGCGGCACCGAGCCCGAGCGTCGGCAGAAACAGCCCCGCGAGCACGGCGGTCTGCGCGCCGCCGCCGACCAGCGCAGCGGCGCCAAGACCGATTCCAATCGCGATCGCTAGCGCGATGGCGCGCCCAACAAACTTCGCTAACACGACCTCACCGCGCGCCACCGGCAAGCTGAGCAGCAGCCCCAGCGTGTTGCGTTCCCGTTCGCCGACGATGGCGTCATGGCCGAGCACGCCGCCCACCAGCGGCACCAGCAGACTCACGAGGGTCACGAGACTCGGACCGGTCAACGCGTCGGCGCTCGCTCCAGCGCTGCGGGCGTACAGGCTGGTGCCCACCGCGAGCAGGCCGAAGAGCAGGCTGACGACTAGCACCCACCGGTCCCGCGCACGCTCGAGCAGCTCGTGGGCGATCAACGCTCGCGCGACCCGTCCCATCAGTTGACCTCCGGAGGTGACGCTTGCCGGCCCGATGTCGCGGCGGCGGCTGGGCTTCCGTTCTCAAGCAGGTGCTCATACACGGCGTCCAGGCCCGGCTCCTCGACGCGCACACGCTCGACCGCGCCATTGAACTGGCCGCGGACGTCGAGCAGCCGCAGCAGGTCCGATGGCCGTACACACACGGTGAGCCCGCCGGTGAACGGGAGCACGTCAGTCGAGAGACCGGCTCGGTCTAGGGCTGCTGTGAACGGACTGATGTCGTCGCGCATGGCGCCAGCGAAGTTGAAACTCACCCGCACGGGCAGCGCCGCCATCTCGCGCATCGCGACGGGAGAAGCGTCAGCGCGCACCTTGCCGCCCGCGAGCAGGCAGATGCGGTCCACGCGTCGCTCCAACAACGTCAGATCGTGGCTCGACAAGATGGCCATGCGGCCCTGCTGCTGGACCTCTCCGAGCACCTCCCACAGCACGCCGAGCCCCTCTTGGTCGAGGCCGCCGGTCGGTTCGTCGAGCACCAGTAAATCAGGGTCGCCGAGGATGGCGATGCCCAGGCCGAGGCGCTGTCGCATCCCGCGAGAGTAGCCCCGAATCGCCCGTTTCGCGGCGTGCGCGAGGCCGACACGGGCGAGCACCACGTCGACCTGCGCCTTCGCCACGCCGCGCGCGCGGGCGAAGAATCCGAGCACCTGTCGCCCGGTCAGGCTCTCCGCAAAGGCCACAGATTCGGGCAAATAGCCGAGTCGCGACTTGAACTTCTTGTCGACCCGCACCGGCTGGCCATCGACACGCAACGTGCATGTGTCGGCGTCGAGCAGCCCCAGCAGCACCTTCAACAAGGTCGACTTGCCGGCGCCGTTGGGGCCGACCAGCATAAGAACCTCGCCGCTCTGCAGATGCGTCGTCACGTCGTCGAGCGCCTGCACGTCGCCGAACCGCACGGAGACGCTGTCGAGCTCGATCCGCTTCATCGTGAGACCTCGTTGGCTCGAGCGGCGACCAAGGGGTGCCGGTCGATGACCGTGGCGGTGCGCAGCAGGGGCAGACGACGCTCCAAATGACTCAGCAGCTCAAGGGTCGGGCTGCGCAGGAGCAGCACGGCAGCCGGGAACCGATACACCAACGTGGCCGTGAAGCCGTCAACCCGGTAGGGCCGGTCGCCGATGCCGTCGCCGTCCGCGTCCCAGCCCAGGTAGTCGCCCCAGCGATTGCCGACCCCCGTCTCCGCCCACACCAAGTCGACGGTGCTGACGTAGAACACCTGTCTGCGGTTGCCGACGAAGCGGTTTCGACTGACCACATTGCGCACGCTACCAGCCCAGATCTTGGCGCCAACCCCGTTGTGCAAGACGTCGTTGTCGACGATGACGTTCTCCGTGCTGGAGTAAAAAAACAACCCCTCGCCATTGCGCGTCATCACGTTGTGGGCGATGCGGCTGTATTGCACATCGCGAAAGAGCAGGCCGTGGTGTTCGTTCTCGGTGGCGACGTTGTGGGTGACCTTCAAGTGGTGGCTCGACATGATGGCGTAGCCGCTGCCACAGCCGGTGGCACGGTTGCCGCGGACGGTGTTGCGGTAGC
>CALENB010000384.1 GCA_937910235.1 uncultured Myxococcales bacterium
TCGCCTAATCGCGAGGGTCGCCTCCTGCAGCCCCTTCGCCCGCTCGTACGAGCGCAGCCGCCATAAGGTCAGCCCGAACATCTCGGCGGCGGTCAGAACGTCCGGGTGGCTGTCGTCAAAATGCGCTATCAGGCCGTTAAGCGCCGCCTCGTGAAGCGGCACCGCAGCACCAAAATCGCCATTCAGCCTATGCCACATCGCCAGGGTGCTCATGGCCACGAGCGTGCGCGGGTGGTTCTCTCCGAGCCGCCGCCGCCGCCCCTCAAAGATGGCTTGGTGCAGCGCGCGCGCTCCAGGGATGGCGTCAATCGCATGCAATGTCACGGCGAGATTGTGCATCGCCGCGAGGGTCGCTGGGTGGTCTGCACCAAGCTCCCCGTGTCGGTCGCTGAGAACCCGGATTTGCAGCGCCATGGCTTGTTCGTGATTCCCTGTCTTCGCCAGTCGCTGCGCCAGCCCTGCCAGCTCCTCCGAGGTCGCCGCGGCGCTCGTGCCCTCAACAAGCAGCGCTCCATGTCCGCACACCGCGAGCAGCTCCAGAGCGTCATCAAGTTCACCGAGGCGCACATGCAGATCGGCGAGACGGCGGGCGTTCTCAAGAGTCTGCGGATGCTCGCTCCCGTCTCGCTCGTTCGATATCAGCAGGCAAGCGATCCGTAGGTCCTTTGCGTCCTTTAGGTCTCCCAACGCGGTCAGGGTCTCAGCCAGATCTTCCATGCTCTCTTGGGTTCCCGGGTGCCGCTCGCCGAGGTAGCGTTGCCGATGCTCCATCAGCCAGGTCTCGACCAGCGCCGCTCCGGTCAAATCACCCGACCGCTTCTTAATGAGACGCTTCATGCTGGCCTCTTGATCCATAGCGGCCACAGTCTGCGCGTGCTCAAGCCCAAGCGTCTGGGCGCGCGTCCCAGCGATCCCCTCCTGCAGCCGCAGCGCGGCGGCGTAGTCGCCATCCCCCCAGAGCGCGCTTGCCAACTTTACCGCGTACCGCAACGTGACGTGGTGCTCAGCGCCCAGCGCGCGGAATAGAACGAAATACACAAGCCTGCGCAAGCGCGTCATGAACCCTCGCTGTCGAAGCCGGCGCGGTCACCGCCGGTCGCTACGCTACCGTCGTCAATAGAATCCACGGCGCTCCACCCCGCGGGTAACGTCAGAGGCACTCTGCGCACCTCCGACGTCTCGTGGCAGCCCTGGCCCGCCGTGCGCTCGTGAACCAGAACGCTGCTTGTGTGCTCGGTGACCAGCTGATGTTTGATAGCCAAGCGCCTCGCCTCGGCAGCGTCGTTGGCGTTGCGCACGCGCGCCGCAGCGGCCAATCGCACGAGCGCCCGGGATGAGATCTCGGCACAACGGATGGGGGCCTCGAAACAGCTCCGTTGGCTGCCGGATCGCGCGTAGAGTGTGGCGATGCCGTCTTGTGCTCGGTCGAACCATGCGAATACATGTCGGGTCTCGCCGAGAAAGCGCTGCCCTGTCTCGACCTCCTCAATCATAGCGTCACCGGGCCAGGAGATGTGCCACGCCTGCTCCCGCGGCTGGTCGAGTCGACTAAAGTGCGCCGTGATGCGTTCAGCCATGTCTTCGTGGGGAGTCACAAGCTCGCACGCCCCAGAAGTGGCGTCCGCGAGTCCCCGCACCATCGCCTCGGCTGGTGCACAGCCCACTGCCACCGCAAAGATTCGGCAGTTGGTAGTCGCCGCGCGTGTCCTCAGCGCCGCGCAATCCCACACCGCGCCATCTGTGATGAGCAGGATGTCGACATCTCCGTCTGGAAACTTGGTCGCCCACGCCAGGTCGAGGGCGTTCGCCAGCTCGGAGCTTCCTTTATCGGCGGCGATTGAGAGGGTTCGCGCCATCGCGGCGGCGACGTTGTCGTGCGTCGCTGGCACGACGCCCCCTAAGAGAGCCTCTGCGTCGCTGCCAAAGAGCACTATCTCAAAGTGGTCCACGGGCCGCAGGCAGAGCAGCGCCCGCAACACGGCGACCTTGGCTTGCACGATGCCCTCACCCGCCATGGAAGCCGAGCAGTCGACAAGGAGCACGAGGCGTCGTGGCGCCGGCGCTGGTGGCTCCTTCTCATGTGTGACAAACGTGGCCAACGCGACGACGCCCCCATCACTGCGCGCCCACCATCCCACGCCACACAGCGCGGGAGGCATCTGCGCGGTGACGACCACGTCGCGGTCCATCTCGACCGAGCCAGCTGCCAGTGAGAGTTCTAGGAGCGCGTCACTGAGGTGCACCACAACGTCGTGAGTGGTGCAGCGAACCTGCGCGTTGGCGAGGTCACCCTTGACGATGACCCTGAGCGTCAGCTTTGGCCCGGGCGCGCGTGTGTAGGTTCGCGCGCTCTGGCGCGGCAGGCCGGCGGTTACAGCGGCGTTGTAATGCGGCGCGACGGTGGTCGGCAGTCGTAGCGTGACGCGGCCGCGCTGGACGACGTGAAGCTGCGCATAATGTACGCACAGCTCGGCCCGCTCACCCGGTAGCAGGCAACCCACGGTCGCTGTGTATAGCCCCGGCTTCGGGTTGCTCAACCGCGCCGCGGCGTTGCCCTCGCCCAGGGCTCCTTCGTAGCCCTGGGCGGCTTCATCTTTACTCCTAACGACCGCTCGGTGCTGCTGCCCGTTGAGGGTCATCGTGACTCGGAGAACCACCGCGTCGATGGGCAACGGGAAAGTGTAGGAGGCCTGGATGGGGACGGTCTCCAGGTTGCGGTAGACCTGGGTGACGGTCACTGCTGAGAGGAAGCCACAAAGCGTCATGCCGACATCAACAGCGTCCAAAGCGCCCCCGTGGCCGCCCTGGTTTGGTTCAAAACTGTCGCGTGAGGTGGCGGTGCTGCGTGGCATGGACAGAATGTGACAGTTGTTGTGTCTGAAAACAAGTGTCGCATTTTTCGTTTGACGCTGAATGAGGCGGACGCTGTCCGAGGCGAAGCTTGGAACGCGAAGATCTGG
>CALENB010000385.1 GCA_937910235.1 uncultured Myxococcales bacterium
GCTGGATGCTGCTGTTCGGTCGCTGATTCTTTCGTGGTGGACGAAACGATGACCAAGGCCCAATTCTCGGCCTAGCAGCGCCGTCATCGAATCGACCAACCCTGAGCGTAACGGTCGCCGCCCTGGCGCGTCTGACGCAGGGTTGCCACACTGCGACCGCGACAGTCCGCGGTGGCAGCGCCCACAGGAGCAGCATGCACGACGACCTCGCCCGTAGCCTTGGCCGACTCTCAGAGCTCGCCCTCGCCTATGCACAGCTTGATGACAGCGACCCGGTGCGACCGGTGCTGGATCCTGACCACGCGGTCGACAGCCTCGGGCTCGCCCTACCGGCGTTGGGAATGGACATCGACTCCGTGCTCGATCGTGTCGCGCGGGTGCTCGCCGCGACGCCGAGCACGTCTGGACCTCGCTTTTTTAACCAATTGTTCGCTGGACGGGACCCCGCCGCTGCCGTCGCCGACATGCTCGCGTCGCTCGCGAACAACAGCATGTACACCTACAAAGTCGCCGGCCCGATGGTGCTCATTGAGAACCTCCTCGTGCGCGAAATGGGCCGATTGGCGGGGTTTGAGGACGCTGAGGGCGTGTTCACACCAGGCGGGTCGCTCTCCAATCTCGCGGCGCTGCTGTGTGCGCGGAACGCCGCTGTCCCCCACGCGCGCGACCGGGGCGTCGATGGCAGACCGCTGCGTGTGTACTCGTCGGCAGATGCCCACTACTCCATCCGTAAGGGTGTCGGCATGCTCGGCATGGGTCGCGACAACCTCGTGTCCATTCCCTGCGACGCCGAGGGCCGCATGGACCCAGTGGCGCTTGAGGCGGCCGTCGTCGCGGACCGCGCGACCGGGCTGACGCCGGTCATGATCAACGCGACCGCCGGGACGACCGTCCAGGGCGCGTTTGACCCGCTCGACGCGCTGGCTGACGTCGCTGAGCGGCAGGGCGTGTGGCTCCACGTTGACGGAGCCTACGGCGGCACGATGCTGCTGAGCGAGCCGCGACGTCACCTGCTCGCAGGCCTGCATCGCGCGGACTCGTTCACCTGGGACGCCCACAAGATGATGGGGGTGCCACTCGTCTGCTCGGTGATTCTGGTCCGCAAACGCGGCCTGTTGACGGCGCTGCTCAATGAATCCGCGTCCTACCTGTTCCAGGGCGACACCGACCTCTACAACCCAGGAACCCGTAGCTTGCAGTGCGGTCGGCGCAACGACGTGCTGAAGCTGTGGGCGGCGTGGCAGTACCACGGCCTGACCGGGTTCGCGGCCCGCGTCGAACGTCAGCTGCTGCTGGCCAATCAGTTGGCTGACCGCGTCGCCGCCGCCCCCGACTTCTCGTTGCTGCGACGTCCAGCGTCCCTCAACGTGTGTTTTGAGCTGACTGGAAAGCCGTCCGACGCCATCTGCGCACGTCTCCACGAACTTGGGCTGGCGATGGTTGGTCACGCGACGGTAAACGAGCGGTGCGTGATCCGGACGGCCTGCGTGAACCCTGACCTGAGGGCCGAAGACCTCGAGGCGCTCCTCGACGCGATTCGAGAGGTTGGCGCTACACTGCCGTAAATCCAGGGCGCTAGCGCAGGTTCGTGGCGCACAGCGGGCCTGCACACCCCAGCTTCGTCCGTCCGAACCAGCAGCCCGTAGGCGCCGGAGTTCCGCCGTTCGCACACCGGGTTGAGGCCCACGGCTCACCCGCGACAGCCACGTTAACCCCGGGTGGCGACGCGCGTCTGACGTCCGCCGCTGCCGCTGGCCGCTGTGATCAGGCTATGTTGCTGTCGACAGGCGTCGAAGGCCGCCTCGGCATGACAGGCGCGTCGCGCCTGTGTAGAACGCCCCACAACGGTACAGGGAGGGACCACATGCGCATCACAACTTCTTCGCTGCTGCTGCTCGTTGGTTGGCTCGTCGTGTTGTGTCCGGCGCGAAGTAACGCTGCCTCGCGGGCGCGCCGATCTGGCGCCGCGTCACCCGCCCCCGCCGTTGCGCTGCCGGCGTCGCCGACGCTGGGAGACCTGCCGGAGCTGCCGAATTTCGAGGCCATCGCTGAGCTACGGGAGCGCGCCAAAAACCCAGGAGCCGCGGCCGCCGCTCGCAGGACCGAAGAGATCGCCCAGCTGCGCGGACAGCTGGCACGGAAACCAACCGATCCCGCAGTCGTCCGCTGGCTGCATCGGCTCGCAGAGCTGGAGCACGCGGAGGCCCACTGGCAGCAACGCGTTGCCAACGTCGCGCAGGTCAGGGCCCGCGCGGCCCTCGCAAAGGAGTTGCAGAAGCTGGCGCGCAAGCGCAAGCGCTACGAGCTCAAACGTGCCCTCGCAATTCGGCGACATTGGGGGCTGCCAGCCACGCCAAACCTGACCCCGACCACCTTGATCCCGCCCGACGTCCCCATCGATCTACGGAGGACGATACAGGACTATGAGACCATCATCGCCAACCATCCGCGCTATCGCCGAATGGACGATGTGCTCGTGCAGGCCGGCATGCTGCGCATTCAGCACGGCCAGCAACGCAAGAGTCTGCCGTCCATCGCCACGGGTGAGCAGTACCTCAATCAGGTGCTCCACGAGTTCGGCTGGTCGCCACTAGCGGCGCGGGCGCGGGTGCAGCTCGCGGACCTGGCGCTTGCCCGACGCGACGCAGACAAGGCCCGGGACTACCTGACCGATCTCGCCAATCACGAGAAGGTCCCAGCGGTGCGCGACTACGCGCGGCTACAGTTGGCTCGGATGCTAGCGCGCCGCGACGTCGCCAAGGCCATCGCCGCGTTGACGCTGCTCGCGAGCAAGACCCCCGATGCGACGCTGCGGGGCCTGGCCGAGCGCGAGGTCAAACGCCTGCGTCCGCTGCTGCCACCGGCCGCGCAATAGCGGCCGGCGACTGCAGCTGCGCGCGACGTCAGTCACAAGCGACATCAGTTATAGGCGACATCAGTTATAGGCGACATCAGTTA
>CALENB010000386.1 GCA_937910235.1 uncultured Myxococcales bacterium
TCAACTGTGCTGGCCGGCTCAACTGTGCTGGCCGGCTCAACTGTGCTGCCCGGCACAACTGCGCTGCCAGGCTCAACTGTACTGCCCAGGCCAGACGCGCGGCCACAGCCAGCGCCGCCGCCCGATCGCGTCCGGCCACTCAGACCGGCCGGCACGGCGCCGGAAGGTTCGCCCGCGCGCCCCAGTCTGCTCGCCGCGGCGCCTGAAGCTTGGCTGGCCGCTGTATTGTGGGTGTTGCTGCTGGTCGCCCTCGGCCGGCCGCTGTTCCGCGTCCTCGCGCGTGTCGTGCGGGGTCCGCGGCGCGGCGCGGCGTCCGGGCAGGTGTTCGCCGCCGTGGCGCTGCTCGTGCTGGCGTTGCAGAGCCGGCTCGCCCTGCCCTTCATCCCGCTGCATGCCAACCATCACGCGTGGGAAGATCTCGCCGTGCTGCTTGGCGCGGCGGACGCAGGCCCGGCCATCGGGCGACACCTGGAGATCTACGGCGCCAGCTGGCTCGTCGCGCGGCGTGCGCTGCTGCCCCTGTTTGGCGGGCATTTTGACGGTGTCGGCCTCGCCGCGGCTTGGTGGGGCGCGAGCGCGGTGCTGCTCAGCGTCCTCGCCGCGCTGGGAGCCGGCGGCACGCGGATCGCCGTTGGGGTTGGCGCCCTCGCCCTGGTGTGGGCGCCTGTCGTGGCCCGTGTGGCGCACTCGGAGAGTGACCTCGTGGTGGGTCAGTGGCTCTTGGCGGCCGGCTTGTGGCTGGCCACACGCGAAGGACGCCTCGCGCTCGCCGGGCTCGCCGCCTCGATCGGGTTGTTGGCGCTGGGTCACGTGGTGGGGCCACCCCTCGCGCTGGGCTTAGCGCTGATGGCCGTCGCCATCCGCCCGGCGACGATCGCCACCGACAACGCCGCAACGCCAGCGGGGAGCGACGCATCGCGTGTGCTGCCCCCTCCGCAGTCAGCGCAAGGCCAGCTGGTCGGCTTTGTCGGCGAGAACGCGCCGCGCCTTCGCGCTGCCGGCGTCTTGGCGGTGGCGCTGCTGGCGGCCACCGGCCTTCGGTTGCTGTCGGCTGGCGCGCACGTCGGTGGACGCTTGGACCGCATCGAACAGGCGATCCCGATCCCGCTGCAGCCTTGGAAATACAGCCTCTGGGTGTCGCCAGACTACGCATCAAGCGGCCTGTGGGTCCTGGCGCTGCTCGGCGTCATGGGGGCGTTGTGGGTGCGTTGGCAGCAGGCCCGGTGGCGTGGCGTCGCCGTCGAACTCCCGCTCTGGCTCGGCGTGCTCGCCGTGATGACGACGAGCCTTCTCGTGTGCGCGAGCCTGACGGATGGCCTACGCTACCAGTCGCTGCTGCTCGCCCCGATGCTCCTGCTGGCGGGCCGCGCCGGGCTCGCGTGGCGCTACGCTCCCAAGCGCTGGCGCTGGGCCTTCGGCTTGGTCTGCGCGATCGCGTGGACGACGACGTTGGTCGAGACCGCCCGTGGCTTCGCGGGCCGCGCGACGCACGACAGTCAGGCGCAAGAGTGGTTGCACCTGCGCGCCGCCCTTGCGCATCGGTCCGGCAAGCTGCATCTGTTGCGCCCAGCGCGGCAGGCCGGGGGCGCGGCCGTGTTCGAGGTCCCGCAAGGCCAGTGGACTGCGCACGGACCAGAGACGGTGGCGCTGGACGCGGTCGCGGCGATGAACGACTGCCGCAGAGGCGCCATCCTGCCCGCCCCGACGTTCGCTGTTCGTTTCGCCGCGTGTGGCGCTGCGACGGTCACCGGCGCTCCTGCCTGCGACGATGCCCTCGCCTTTCGTGTGCCAGGCCAGCCGCTCGCGGCCTTGCCTGTTGCGCTGATCCCACCGCTGATGCGGCGCGGGCTGCCAGGGGAGTTTCTATCCTTTGACGATCGCCCCGATGGCAACCGCCCCGATGGCAAGCACATCGATGGCAAGCGCACCGAGGTGCCGTGGCAGCTGTATGCAGCCCAGTGCCCGCCGACACGGTGAAGTAAGCACGGTGAAGTAAGCACGGTGAAGTGGGCCCGGGCGACCCGGACCTAGGCCTGCGCGTCGCGCGGCCTCGACGCCTGCGGTGCCGCTCGAACGGCGCGTTTCTCGGCTAGAAGGCGTACGACGCGCTGACGCTCAACGTGGAGAAGCCGCTCTCGAACTTGCCGGCGTTGACGGGCACGCGGTCGAAACCATCGCAATGTTCCGGGCAGTCCGCGATCGGTCGCTGCTGAAAGACCTGACCGTAGGCCTCATCGACGATCCGGGTCTCCTGAAAGATGTGGCCAAGCGCCATGCTCAAGTCCAGCGCGCCGACCTTCGCTTGCACACCAACGGCGAGCCCAATTCGTGCGAACGACGGGAAATCGAGGTGGCTGTAGTTCACCGGAACCGCCGCGGTCTCGTAGAATCCGCCAGCGCTGAACGACAGCATCTCGTTGAGACGCGCCGACCCACCGAGCCGCACGGCCACTGTGTCCTGCCAATTCTTCTCAATCTTGATGTCGGGCGCCTTGTGCGACGCAAAGAGCTTGATGTCGCCCTCCAGGTTCACGTCGTAGGACTTGAGCATCGACCAAGCCTCGTAGACCACGTTCAGTTCGACGTCGAAGACCTCGGTTTTTCCTTGCATGTGGCGGTAGCGCACGCCCGCCTTCGCGGTCGGCGGAATCACGAGCGTCAGCGCCGCGGAGCTGTTCTCGACCTCAAGCTGCTTGTCGTTGAACTGGGCACCGCCTGGGGTGTTGGAGAGCGTGACGTCGCCGACCGCGTTCATGCGGGCCGGCATGACGCGACCTGACACAGCGACCTCGATCGCGTCGATCGGGCGCCACCACGCACCGACGATCGCGGTGAACGTCGGCGGAGCGGAGAGATCGATCGTCGCCAGCACATCTGTCGGGCTGCTGTAGGGCAGCTGGTCGCCGCCCGTCGTCCCATCGACGACCAATGAGAGGCTGGTCGCGGACTGGTGCGCGAGCTGTAGCGTGACGCCGACACCCCAGGTCTCTCGGCCGTAGGCGATGGCGGCGCTGTAGTAGACGATGATCGCCTCGATGTCAGTCAACATCCACCGCGCCCCGCCCTTGACGTCGTATCGCTGCTTGCCCATCGCGCTTGGGCCGTAAGCCCCCACCGCGAACGTAAAGTCGTGCAGACCGAAGTCCGTGGCCGCGACAAACATGCCGCCGAGGGCAAACAACGGCGTCTCGTTGCTCGTCTTGGCCAGCGGATTGGGGCTCCCCGATTCGAGCGACGGCGACTGCGGCACCACACTCTCCGCGCGCGTGAAGCTGACGTCGGCGTAAACGGTGTTGTGCGACAGCGTCAGATGCGTGCCGTGCAACCGACTCAGCCCGCCCGGGTTGTGGTCGATCGCCGTGAGATCATCCGCGCGCACGGTGAAGGCCCCGCCGCGAGACGTCGCGCGGCTGCCGTTCACGCCAAACTCAAATCCGCCTGCGAAGCCGAGATTCGGGGCCAGCAGCGCCAAACCGACCACCACACCCATGGCGACAATCGTCGTGCTGGAGGGCCCGCGACCGCCGCGATGTGCCAGGCCGAGCGGGCCGTGAGCGCGCGTCCGCATGGGCGAAAAAGAGGGGCGCTGTGGATCGTTCATGCAAGGACTCCCAGTGGGCGACAAACCGCGACAGGTTCCTTTTTGACGCAAGCGGGGCGTACGTGCAAATCTCGGCCTCGATCGCAGACTGGACGGACCCGAATTGGCGGTCCATGTCCCCGCCGTTGACGGAGTCCGACCATGATTTCCCGACCCTCGCAATGGCCACAGCGCGCCTCCTCGCGCCACAGCCGCTCGCTTGCGGCCACCGTCGTCTTGGCGGCGCTGGTGATAGCGTTGCCGGCCTGCAGCATCCTCACCGGCGATCCGGCGACGACGTCAACGGGCGGCACCAAGAACAACCTCTTCACGGGTGACGCTGGCCCCGCCGATGACGCCGGCTTGGCCACCGACGTCACCAGCACTGGGGCGGACACCGGCGTCGCGCCAATCCCGTGCGACTGTCTCAAAGAGGGTGACTGGTATCGCTTCGACAAGCTCAAGATCGAGAGCCTGGACGGCGCGCTGCACAACGTGATGTTCGCGCTGAACCCGCTGTGGAAGCAGGATGTCGAGGGTTTTGAGCTGAACTTCTACTTCCAGGTCATCAAGGTCAGCGCGACGGAGGTGACGATCAGCGTCGTCAACGGCGCGCGGGTCGACGGCTCCACCGACAAAACCTGCCTGCTGCCGTACACCTCAGCCATGCTGATTCACCCCCGCACCGGCTGCACGCTGGAGGACTCGGCTGAGAGCGCGATGAACGTGTACGCAGGCACGGAGTCCAACAAGAAGAACTGCGCGCCTAAGAACGCCGTGCCGCACGCGATCGAGGTGCGCAAGGCTGTGATGAACGCCACGTTCGCGAACGATTGCTCGAAGATCCTCACGGGCAAGGTGGTCTCGGGCTCGCTCAGCCAGGCGTCGCTCGAGCAGACCTGCACGTGCGTAAACCCCGGAAAAGCGGCCGAGGAGTGCGGTGTCTTGGACCCGGCGTTCAAGGGCAACAGCTGCGATGGCTGCAACGAGAAGTACCAGAACTTGAAGACGCTGTTGGAGAACTTCGGCGAGCTGCAGTGGAAGTGCACGGTCGACGGCAAGCCGGCGGTGTGCCTGGAGGCGTCCTTCTCGGCGGTGCGAATCGATAAGGCCCCGGAGATCTGCAAAGGGCTCTAGGGACGCGGCGGGCGCTGGGGCGCGGCGCGACGGGCGTGAGCGTCGCGGGCTAGACGCCTTCGTCAGCGAACTGGTGACGAATGTTGCAGCCCTGCGGACAGCGCCAGCACGCGGCGCGCTTGGTGGCGAACGCGTTGGCGTTCATGTAGTCCTCCAGACACTTCTCGAGGCTGAGCCGACGCCGGCGCGGACGGCAATAAAACTCATCATCGAGCATCATCTTGCGTTGACGCGCGAGCGGGACCTCGACGGGCGACTCGTGCTTGGGCGTGACGGTCTCGGAGGTGGGCTCACCCGCCGTGCGCGGGCCGCTAGGGTGAGTGACGACGCGGTTGGTAGGCATGGTGGCGCTCGCGGGCATGGAGATCACTCCTGGCGATTCAGCGTCGGGGCAAACGCGTCGTGGACTAACAAGGACCAGTTTGGTCCGCATTCAACATAACTACCTGACCTGCCGTGTCAAGTGGTATGGTCCCGACCCGATGCGCCACAGCGACGACGATGTCGCTTGCACGGACCTGCCCTGGCGCCTAGTTTGCGGGCTCCGTGGGTGTATCCCAACGCCCCGACCACGCAAGGCGAGGTGTACATGTTGCGTCTGAGCAAGAAGTCAGAATACGCCTTGATGGCCACCCTTCACCTCGCGCGGCTGCCGCCCGACACACGCGCGGCGGTGACGTCGATCGCCGACGCACGATCGCTGCCACGGGGCCTCCTCGCCAAAGTGATGCAAGATCTCAAGCGCGCCGGAGTTGTGTCCTCAACCAAGGGCGTGATGGGCGGCTACGAGCTCGCCCGGCCGCTGGCGGAGCTGCTGTTCTTGGACGTGGTGCGCCCGTTCGAGGAGAGCATGGCGCTGGTGGACTGCCTGGATGGCCAGCGATCGCCGTGTGCACGGTTCGATTGCTGCACGCTCCGCGATCCGATGGCAACGCTGAATCAGTGGTTTTTACGACACCTCGCCGAGCTCAACATGGCCGATTTTGAGCAGATGGGGTTGCCCGCACCGAACTGCGCCAGCGTCCTCCCTGCGGCGGTGAACCCGACCACGTGAACCGGGCACGGCCTGCGCCAGCGCAAGCGTGTGTTGGATGCCTGTCTTCAATGCCTGTGTTGGATGCCTGTGTTGGATGCCTGTCTTTGCTGGCAACTCTCTTGCCACGACGCGCGAAGCTGTGGCAGGCTTCGCGCCCTTCAAGGGGTCCGTGCCATTGCGGCGCGTCTCCCGGGCCCGAATTTCCGGCCCAGAGCTGAATCGCGCGAGGCGAGCAGGCCTCGGCACCAAGCCCGGAATCCCGGGTCAGAACCAGTGAGAAGCTAGATGATGAACGAGACAAACGAGCTGAAGCCACGCACCGACCGCCCGCGCCGCGCATCCGCACGCGCGGTTGAGTTTCGACCGCTCGAGGTCGCGGTGCAGGACGGTAACGTCAACCGCGCCCTGTCCATGCTCAAGCGCAAGATGGCCAACGAAGGCATCTACAAGGAGCTTCGCAAGCGTCGCTTCTACGAGAAGCCCTCGGAAGAGAAGAAGCGTCGGCACCGTGAGGCCGAGCGTCGTCGCAAGAAGGCGCTGCGTATCGCTCGCGAGCGCGGCTACGTCCGATAGACCCAGGTTGGCCGAGCTCTCGGCCGATCTGGCCGGCCTGGGAGGGACACCTTCCGCCGGTACGCGCCCTCTCTGCACAAGTCACACCCAGTCGCCACGACGTGTGTGGTGAACGGAGGGCTCATGTCTCAGCACACCAAGTTCAAGCACACCTCGCTCGTTGTGTTCGCGGCCGTCTTGTCGGCTGCGCTGACGATCGCCAGCGCGGCGCCCGCATCAGCCGCCACGGTCCCAGCCTCAACGGTCCCAGCCTCAACGGTCCCAGCCTCAACGGTCCCAGCCGCAACGGTCCCAGCCGCAACGGTCCCAGCCGCAACGGTCCCAGCCGCAACGCCCGCTTCGGTCGTGACGCCCGCGCCAATCAGCGCTGGCTGGCGCACGGACAAGGCCGCCTGGGAGGGCTTCTTCCTCGACTACAACGTCGGATACAGCTCGGTCAGCGGTGAAGACGGGCCTCAGATCCCGCCGCTGGGCAACTCGCACATCAAGATCTCGTTCAGCAACACTAGCTCGCCCGCTTACAAGGCCGCCGTCAACTCCAATGGCGGCTCTGGCCTCGCCACGGGTTTAACCATTGGCTACAACATCAAGGGTTACGTCTCGCTGGCCGCAGACCTCGCTTGGCAGGGCTCGTTCACCGGCGGCAAGACCGACATGTCGGGCATCGGCACCGGGAGCCTCCTGCTCGGGCTGCACCCGCTGCGCTTCTGGCGCAAAGATCTCGACTTCGACGTGAAGCTCTACGGCGGATACGGCATCTACGAGATCTCGTACTACTACGAGGACCAGACCCAGCTGACGGCCAAGGGCAAGTCGTGGCTCGGCACGTCCATACCGCTGGGCCTGACGGGCTACTACCGGATCCCGGGCTCCGCGTTTGTGGTGGGGCTCGACGTTCGTTACGTGATGGCGGCGTACAAGACGTGGATGTACAACTGGGACGACGACATCAAGAGCTCACCCGACCCCGCGGTCGAGACGACCCGAATCGGCGCCCGCCTCGTGCTCGGTGGCCACTTCTAATCTCGGCCCGGCGGTGAGATAGTTCGGCTCCGACTTCATGTTCAGGAGCTCCAATGCGCCACTTGCCCGCTCTGCTCTCTACGACGCTGCTGAGCCTCGCTGTGCTCACCGGCGCGCTGCTGCTCTCGCCCCCAGCCCACGCCAACCCGGACAAGGTCGCGGACATTCTGCGGCAGTCGGGCAACGTCGGTGTGGCGCGCGGCCCTAAGACCATCAACAACGAGGCCAAGGCCAAGATTCGGACGTTGGCCGAGCGGACCGCGGCCAAGACTGGCGGCAAGGTCTACGTGGTGATCCTGGCGAAAGGGACGGATCTCGCGCCCTACGCGAAGATCTACGACAAGCTCGGCCTGGCCAAGCGCGACGTGTTGTACGTCAGCAACGGCTCGCAGACCGTGTTGCGGTGCAATGGCATCAGCAAAGCCGATAAAACCAAGCTGATGGCGAGCGTGATGAAGAGCGCTGGCGACCCGATGGTCCGCCTCGAACGGCTCATGGCGGGCCTGCCCGCGGCGCTCGGGCACAGCCAGGGCAAGGCGAAGCGCGCGTCAGGGAGGTCGACGACCACGAGCAACGGCGCAGCGCTGGCCGCGACGGCGGCGACCCAGACGGAATCGAGCGGGTTCGGCTGGGGCTGGATGATCTTTCTGCTGCTGGTTGTCGGTGGCGTGGCCTTCGTGATCTGGCGGCGCAAGCAGCGCGATGGCCAGCTCGACGCAGCGTTCAAGGCTGCGCTGGACCCCGCTGAGAATCACATGGCTGACTTCTACCTCGGCACAGACGGCTTCGAAGCCCACCCACAGTTCTCGACGATGCTCGCCCGCGGAACGGCCATCTCAGCGCAGATCGACGCGCTCAAGGCCCAGACGCCGACGCGTGAGGCGATCGCGAAGGCGGCGTCGCTGGCTAAGGACGCAGCGGCGCTGGAGTCCGAACTGCGGCGCCTGAACTAACGGCCATCGTGGCGACCTGGCGCAAGACACAGCGACGAGATGACATCAGCTCAAGGAGCGCGATATGCGATTGACCGGTCAGGGACGCGTGCATCTCACAGGCGGGGAAGAGGTCTTCCGCAAGCCGGGGATGTGGGACAAGGTGAAGTTCTTCTTTGGCTCGGATGTGGATCTGCGCACCGGCGAGCTGCAGCTGACCCGCGACGTGCTGCGATTGACCGAGCAGATCCAGAAGGGCCTGCTCGCGGCTGGCGTGGACAACGCGGTGAGCCTCGTCATCGACACCGACGTGATCTACGCCGACGACGCGGACCGCAAGAACGACGCCGACCTGCTGGTGCACGCGATGCGCACGGCCCACGGACGCTTCGCGAGCGGCTTTGAGACGCTGCGCGCGGTGTTTGAGCACGAAGGCGACGGCCTGCACACGCTCATCGAAGTCACCGTGCGGGCGAAACACGAGCAGACGCAACCCGCCGCCACGATCGCGCTGGGAAGCCGGATTATGGAGCTCCGACCTGCTGAGGGCGAGACGATCGAGGCGGCGAAGGACCGCATCGGCAAGCGGCTGGGCGACGCGCAGCTGGTAGCGACCTACAAGCAGCTGCTGAGCGGATTGTGCGAGAAGCTGCGCGCAGGACTGCAACGGTCCTTTCCCGATGGCCAAGTCGAGATCGATCCGCCGGAGCTGCACGTGGTCAAACCCAGCGGCGACGATGTCCGCGAGTTGGGGCAGTCGCGCGACGAGCGACGGGCGAGCCTGCGTGGTGCGCCGAGCTATCCGCGATCGGGCTACTACGGCTCAAGTTACGACCCGTGGAACACGTACTATCGCGACCCGATGGACACGTTTGTGAACCTCATGGTGTTGGACGCGATGCTCTCACCGCGGTCGCACTGGGGCTATGGTCCGGGATACCTCGGTTCGATGTGGTCGCACCACGGCGCGCCGGTGCATGTCGTCAACTACAACGGCGCGGCGATCTGCGACGCAGACCAGATGTTGATGCACACCGATCAGTTCTCTGGCGTGACCGATGTGGTCGATCTTGACTTCGACTCGGCGGTCTGGGACGACAGCGCGACGAACATCTACACGCCCGCGGAGACGTCGTGGGACGGCTACGGCGGGGACTCCGGCGGCACCAGCTTCGACTGCGCCGGCTACGGGGATTCGGACAGCTCCGGCTCAAGCAGTTCCTTTGACTGCGCCTCTGAGAGTTCGTGGGATTGCAGCTCAGACTGCTCCTACGACTGCAGCTCAGACTGCTCCTACGACTGCAGTTCAGACTGCAGCGACTGGTGAGTGGCGGGCCGCCAAGTGCGACGCTGCCAGGGCTGGTCAGCAGCGCTGATCGACCGCAACTCCGGGCGATCAGCGGTGCGACCCGAGTGGCCGAGACAGACGACACGGTCCAAACCCGGCTGGCTAGGCCGGTCATGCGTGCGCCGCGGCTCTACCTGGGTGTGGTCCGCGGCCGGCGCTTCGGCCATGATCCCGACGGCCACGACGCGCTGGTGTTGTTGTCGACGGCCGCGGCCGCCCTGCTGGATCACGCCGACGGCGGGACGCTGAGTCAGCTGATCGAGAGGTTGGCGCACGGAGACGATCGCCGACGCGCTGCCCTGAGGGACGCAGCGCCGCTGTTGCTGCGCAGCGGGCTGCTGCGGTCGCCGGGTCTGCAGCCCCGCGGGCCGGCGAACGCTGGCGGGCGTACGTTTCATCTCTGGCTGCACCTGACGAACGCCTGCAACCTCGACTGCCCCTACTGCTACATCGACAAGAGCAAGGCTCGGCTGGATCCAGCCACGGAGCAAGCGATGCTGTCGAGCATCGAGCAGACCGCCAAAGCCGGCGCGTGGCCGCGGATTCACGCCCGTTTCGCGGGCGGCGAGCCGATGCTGCAGTTCGGGGCGATGCGGCGTGTCTACGATGAGGCCGTGCGGCGCTGCGCGGTCCACGGCGTGCGCTTCAGCGCGGCGATCCTGACCAACGGCACGGTCGTGCCTGACGGCGCGCCGGAGTGGGTGGCGGAGCGTGGCATTGGGCTCTCGATCAGCGTGGACGGCCTCGGCGAGACCCAGGATCGCATGCGTCCAAAGCTGGGCGGTGGCGGCAGCTTCGCGCTGCTGCAGCGCGGTATGGCGCGGTGGCGGAGCGCCGGGCTGCGACCCTACGTGCTGATCACGGTCGGCGAGAGCAACCTCGCCGGCCTGGAGGCGCTGACCGCGTGGCTGCTCGAGCAGGGGCTCGCGTTCCGCTACAGCTTGGTGCGCGATCTCGAGTGGGGCGTGGTCGATCTGGCGGACCAACGTGGCGCGCAGCGCTGCGGCGACCTGCGACCAGACGCCTTTGACCCCGGTATTCTCGACGGTGACGCGCTCGATCGGGTCCGGGCCACGTTTCACCGCTGCTACGATCTGATCGAGGCCCACGTCGGTGCGCAGGTCGACGCTGGCGCGCAGGTGACGCCGCCGTTTCGCGCCACCCACCACTTCTGCGACCTGTCGCTCTGGCGGCCGATTCAGAAGGCGTGTGGCGCGGGGGAGACCTACCTCGCGATCGGTGATTCGGGCGGGCTCAGCCCCTGTCAGGCGGCGCTGCATGGCGCTGGTGACAGCACGTTGCGACCCGACGTGCCGCTCGATGTGCAGCTGCGAGACCACAAACCCTTTGGTGCGTTTCGGCGGACGACCGGCAACGAGACCTGCAATCGCTGCCGCCACAAGCCCTCGTGCGCGGGCGGCTGTCCGTTGCTGCTGCATCGCCGCGAGGGTCATATCGAGGGGCGCTCGCCGTATTGCGAGGTCTTTCGGGCCGTGATCCCGCGGATCGTGCGCATCGCCGCGCTCGAGCAGCTCGGCCGTCAGCAGCAGGCCCAGCGCGACCGCGTGGCAGAACGGGCGGGCCAAGAGCTGGGGCTGGAGCTGGCACCGCAGCTGGAGTTGGAGCCGCAGCTGGAGCTCGGCTAGCGCGAAGCCGACGCCCTACTCCGCCAGACAGCGGTCGCACTCCTCTTGCCACGGCGCGTCATCGAGCTGCGCCTGTGCGAGCTGCGCGCCGCACGTCACGCAGACGCCCCAAGTCTCCGTCCCCAAGCGGCGCTGCGCGCGGATGATCTGATCGAGGTAGCGACGCAGCTTCTCTTCGGGACGCAGCCCGGGCTTGCGCTCGTGCGGCATCTTCATGTCGAGCAGACGGCCGTTCATCCCGGCCAGCAGGTTGGTCAGCCGCTCGTTGACGCTCATGCCCTGCCGCGCTAGATCGCGGCGCAGGCGGGCGAGGTGAGCGGCGCTGAGCGGGGCGGGGCGTTCGTTCACGGCGGACTCCGAATGGGCGTTGACGGCGCCGAGCAAGGGGCCAGCAGCATCCGACTTTTGGGCCGGCCCGCCAGCACCCTTGTCGTTGCCGGGCGAGCGTGCCACAACTCCGCAGGCATACCACGTTCGCCGCCTTGGACGCGACGTGAGGGGAGCGCCAACATGACTGAAATCTCTCACATCCAGACCATCGCCGTGATCGGCAGCGGGCAGATGGGCGCCGGGATCGCCCAGGTCGCGGCGCAGTCTGGGTTGCAGGTTCGCCTCTACGATCTGCAAGCCCCGGCCGTCGACAGGGCGCGGGATGGCATGGCGCGGTCGCTCGCCAAGCTTGAGGCGAAAGCGCGCCTAGCGGCCGGTGATGACGCCGCGACCGTGCTCGCACGCGTCCACTTCACGACGGTGTTTGAGGAGCTCGCGGACGCCGATTTTGCGATCGAGGCGATCGTCGAGAACGAAGCCATCAAGCGGGAGCTGTTCACCAAGCTCGACGCCCTGCTCAACCCGCGCGCGATCCTGGCGAGCAACACGTCTTCTATCCCGATTACACGGCTTTGTGCGGCGACCAAGCGCCCCGACCGCGTGGTGGGCATGCACTTCATGAACCCGGTGCCGGTGATGAAGCTGGTGGAGCTGATCCGCGGCTTGCCAACGTCCGACGAGACCTTCGCGGAGACCACGGCGCTGGCGGAGCGGATGGGCAAGCAGATCTGCGTGAGCCAGGACTACCCGGGTTTCATCGTCAATCGTGTGCTGATCCCGTTCATCAACGAGGCGTGCTTCGCCGTGATGGAAGGCGTCGCGACCCCGGAAGACATCGACAACAGCTGCAAGCTCGGTCTGAACCACCCCATGGGCCCGCTGACGCTGGCTGATTTCATCGGCTTAGACACAGTGTTGGCGATCATGGAGGTGCTGCATAGCGGCCTCGGCGACAGCAAGTACCGTCCCTGCCCGTTGCTGCGTAAATACGTCGACGCCGGCTGGCTTGGACGCAAATCCGGGCGCGGGTTCTACACCTACTCATGAACGCGCCACCACGCTCTGCTGCGAGAACGCCGCGGGCCAAGCGCCCGAAGGACACGGAGAACCCGTTCTTTCGCCGCTGGGCGGAGCTCGTGCTGCGGTTTCGCTGGTCGCTGCTGGCCCTGACGCTGATCGGGACGGGGGTCTTCACCTTCTTCACGTTCACGCAGCTCAAGCTCGACAACAGCATCGACGCCTTCGTCTCAGGCAACTCCAACGCGCGCCAGCTGCTCGACGAGTTTCAGGATGAGTTCGGCAAAGACGCCTTCTTTCTCGTCATGGCGAAGGGGGACGTGTTCACGCCCGACTACCTCGCGCGGCTCAAGAAGCTGCACGAGGAGCTCGAAGCGCTGAACATGGAGATCCCGTCACTGGGACAGCGCAGATCGCGCGCTCGCACGCTGAGCGTCGGGCACGGGCCGAAATCGATCGCGTCGACGCGCGCGAATATCGCCGATAATCCGAGAAATAAGCGCGCAAAGCCGGCAACAACGCCCGCAGCCGGGCCGCCGAGCGCTGCGACCGGTGACGCGTTCGACGGCGGCGTGGGCGACGCCGACGACTTCGGTGGTTTTGAAGACAGCGCCGCGGGCTGGGGCGAGGAGGCGGGCGGCACCATCGTCGACGAGGTGATCAGCCTCATCAACGTGCGCAAGACCAGCGGTAAGGGCGGCACGCTGCGGGTCGGCGAGCTCATGGATCCGATGCCGGAGCCGGCGGCGCTGCCAGCGCTCAAGAAGCAGGTGCTGGCCGACAGCAAGTACGTAGGTCAGGTCGTGGGCCGGCGCGGGATGCATTCCGTGCTCAGCGTGCGGACCCAGTTCATGAGCGAGAAGGACTCGGAGACGGTCTACTTCGAGCTGCTCAAGATCTGCGACAAACACCGCGCGCCGGGGTTTGAGCTGGGTGTGGCGGGTCCGCCCGCGTTGGGCGCCGCGCTCAATGACGTGATGATCGGCGACCTGCGCCGCACTGCGGTGGTCGCCATCGCGACGATGCTGCTAGCGCTGGTGTTTCTGTTTCGACACCCGATGGGTGTGCTCGGTCCGATCGGCGTCGTAGTGCAGGCGGGGCTGTGGACGTTTGGCGGCATGGCGCTGACCGGCCTGTCGATGACGATGCTGAGCAATATCCTCCCAGCGTTCTTGGTGTGCGTAGGCATCGGGGACTCGGTGCACATCCAGAGCGTGTACCGCGACGCGCGGCTGCGGGGCCGTGACAACCGAGACGCGATCATCTACGCGATGTCGACGACCGGGATACCCGTGGTCTTCACCACCCTCACGACCATGGTCGGCCTGTTGAGCTTTCGCTTCGCGTCGGTGGGTGGGGTCGCCGAGATGGGCACCGCTGGCGCCTGGGGCGTGGGCGTGGCCTTGGCGCACAGCCTGATCTTCCTGCCGATTATCCTGTCGTTCAACACGACCTCCTTGCTCGGCGCGAAGGGTGCAGGTGGCGATGACGGCCTCGATCGGATCCTCGATGTGGCCCGGAATTTCAGCCTGGACGCCGGTGTGGCGGCGGGGACCCCGCTCGGCCGCAAGACGCCGCGTCGGCTCCGCGCCATCGTGCTGGCGGTGCTGCTGGCGGCCGGCTGTGGCATCGCGACGACCCAACTGCAGCTATACCACCACCCCGTCACCTGGTTCCCGGAGGACATGCCGGTCCGCATCACGTTTGAGGAGATCGACGACGAGGTTGGGGGCACCGCCAACGTGCAGCTGCTCATCGAGGCCAAAGCGGGTCGCTCGGTGAAAGACCTGCAGCTGCTGCGCGGGTTGGAGAAGCTCGAGGCCCACATTCGCGGCTACATCAACCCGAAAGATGGCAAGAAGCTCGTCGGTAACACCATCAGCCTGCTGGACGTGCTGAAGGAGACCAATCAGGCGCTGCACGAGGACGACCCAGCGTTCTACAAGCTACCCGACACCGATCGTGGCGTGAGTGATCTGCTCTTCATGTTTGAGAACGCGGGTCCCGAGCAGCTGCGACGCTTGGCCACCAATGACCTACGCAAGACCCAGATGACCATTCGCGTGCGTTGGATCGACGCGACGAGCTACGGCGCGTTCGCGGAGCACATCGAGACGGGGATTCAGAAGTACGTCGGCGATCGGGCGACGATCAAGGCTACCGGCGCGATTTATTCGCTGTTTAGCGTGGTGGCCAACCTCATCTCGGACCTGATCCGGAGCTTCGGCATCGCGTTTCTCGCCATCACCGTGATGATGGTCCTGATGCTCCGCAACCTGAAGTTGGGGCTGATCGCGATGTTGCCCAACCTGCTACCGATCATGGCGATCATGGGTTTGATGGCGATGGTTGGGATCCCGATCGACATGGCGAACCTGCTCATCGCGTCGATCGCGATCGGCATCGCCGTGGACGACACGATCCATCTACTGCACCATTTTCATGCGCATTATCTGCTCAACGGCGACGTGGAGGCTGCGCTGAGCTACACCTTTGGTCACAGCGGCCGCGCGATGGTCAGCACGAGCGTGATTCTTACGGGCGGGTTCTGCGTCTACATGACGGCGTCGATGGCCAACATTGGTCGATTCGGCATGCTTGTGGCGACGACGGTCGTGCTGGCGCTCCTCATCGACCTGCTCTTCACGCCGGCGTTGCTGCGCACATTTTACCGGGATCGTCCAACCACCAAAGGGGTCGGAGTGACGGCCGCTGACCGGAGGACCTCGTGATGGCTACCTTGCAGACCCGTACCCTTGGCTTCATCGCTGCGAGCTTGATTTTGGGGCTTGTGCGCCCGGCGGTGGCCGTCACCCCAGCTGTGACCATCGCCCCGACCGAGACCGACGCCGGAAAGATCATGGCCGCCGTGGAGAACCGCGCCACCGGTGACCGCGGCACGGCGCGCATGCAGATGACCATCACGGACGGCGCGGGACGCAGCCGCAGTCGGGTCGTGCAGTCGCGGACCATGAAGTTCGCGGGCGGCACTAAGCAGCTGATGATCTTTGAGTCGCCAGCCGACGTGCGCAACACGGCGCTGTTGAGCGTGGACTACGACGACGGCGCCAAGGACGATGACCAGTGGCTGTACTTGCCGAGCCTGCGCAAGAGCACGCGCATCTCGTCGTCCGACAAATCCGGGGCTTTCATGGGCTCAGACCTAACGTACGCCGACATGACCAAGAAAGACGCCAAGCACTACACCTACACGCTCGTCAAGCCTGAGGTGACGGTGGGTGACGAGGTGTGCTGGCTCATCGAGTCACGACCGAAGACGGCGAAAGAGCAGCGTGAGACGGGATACTTGAAGAGTCTGCTGTGGGTGAGCAAGGCCAAGCTGCTGCCGGTGCAGAGCAAGGCTTGGGTGCGTGAGGGCAAGAAGCTCAAGTACGTGAAGTTTGGTCGCATCAAGCAGGTGGCGGGCATCTGGATCCCGCATCGCATCTCCGTGCGCACCGTGCGTGGCAAGCAGGTGGTGTCGACGACGGTGCTCGAGTTCCTGCGCTACAAGCTCAATGATCCGGCCGTGACGGCCGCTGACTTCACCCAACGCCGGCTTGAGAAGGGCCTCTAGTGGGGCCAGTGGGGCTGGCTGCGGTGTGCAGGGCTCCGTCCCGCGCGACGGCAACGATGGCGACTGCGCTCGTCGCCGCATGCGTGGTGCTCCTCGTCGGCGCCGGCGTGGCGCGGGCGGCGTCGGGGCCACCGACGAAGGCGACATCCAAGACCACGAAACCGACGCCCTCACATGGCGCTACAACCCCGAAACCATCGGCTGCAGCCGACGACGACGGCTACGGCGCTGGTGACGAGGCGGGGTTTGGCGACGACGTGGAGGACGACGACAGCGTCGGCTTCGCGCCGCCGCCAGCGACGAGCACACGCACAACGGCCGCAAGGTCGCCCTGGTCGTTGACCGGCGCCGTGCGCAGCGACTGGGGGCTGTGGACGGAGCGGATCGCGGCCACGCCAGCGTCGTCGGGCATCCCGCTGCAAGGCGGGGACGACAACCCGTTCGCAAAGGGCCGGCAGAACCTCGACCTCACCCTCGGCTTCAAGCGCGGGCCGTGGCGCGTGCAGGCCTCGGTGCATGGCGAAGTCGACGCGGCGTATCTCTACCGGAGCGACGACTTCGACGCCGCCACCGTCGACGAGTATCGGCAGCTGCTGCAGGTTCGGGAGACGTTTGTGGCCCTCGCGCTTGGCCCGCTGGAGTTCACGATCGGCCGGCAAGTGGTGGCCTGGGGCGAAGGCGACGGCATGAGCGTGGTCGACGTCGTCAACCCGCGTGACAACCGCGAACCCGGCCTCTCGGACCTCGACGACATCCGGGTGCCCGTGCTGGCGAGCCGCGTCGGTTGGTTCACGACCACCGCGCACGGCGACCACCGGGTCGAGGCGATGGTGGTGCACGAGACCTGCAACAACCTCTGGCGAGAGACGTGCTACGGCCTGCGCACGCCGCCGCTCGGGCCATTCTCGCCGCTGCCAGCCTTCTTCGGCGGCCCTTCGGACACCGGCGCGGGTGGCGACGTGGGCGCGATGCTGGCCAAGAAGCAGCTACGTTTTGGCCACGAGCAGACGGAGATGAGCTGGGCGACCCAGCAGTGGCTGCTGCGCTGGGTCTACAAGGGCGCCGGCATCGACATCGGCGCCTACGCGGCCAGCGTGCTCGACAAGCAGGGCGTCATCACCAAGCTCGATTTTTTCGGCCTGCTAGACGAGACCAAGCCGGAGCTGATCATGCCGTTGCGCCACCTGCGCTATGAGCTGCTGGGGACCTCTGGCGCGAAGGTGGTCGGCGACTTCCTGCTGAAGTGGGAGCTAGCGTGGGAGCATCGCAAGCCGTTCAACACCGGCAACAGCGCGGAGGTGCCGCCGCAGCTGAGCTACAAGCGCAGCGACACGGTGCAGGTCATGGCGAGCGTGACGTGGCGCGGGATCAGCAACACGATCATTGGGTTCGAGGGCATGAAGGCGACCCTGCTCGACGAACCGAACGACCTGCTCTTCCCCGCCGACGTGCCGATGCTCTCGATTCGGGCGCAGCACAACACGTGGGGCGAGCGTCTCCATCTCACTGCGGTCGTGCTGGCCGTCGGCGCCACAGCGCAGTACGGCTGGCTCGCACGGGGCGACGTCACATGGGACATCCGGGATGCGCTCAAGCTCAGCGCCAGCTATGTGACCTATCAGCCGGGTGACAAATTCGGCCCATTCGCGGGTTTGGACCGCCATGATCGCGCTGGTTTACGGCTGCGCTGGGACTTTTCCGCGCTGTGATGATGGTCGAAATTTCTTTGTTTTCTGACTGGTTGCACGTCGACCGCCGGAAGTTCGCACGGCATGTTCGGACAATTGTCGTGAAAATTGGCGCAACGGCCCCCTGTGTTGGACCATTGTTTGCAGTTGGCTCACGGCGACGGTGAGGACCACCGAGGGTGTCGATGTCGACTGCGGACCGGCCACAGCGGACATCGGCCCCAAAGACTGGGCCCCCGAAAACTGGGCCCCCTTGAAGAAGTGTGCACAAGGCGTACACTTCCGCGAATATCCGTGTTCTGCGTGATCTTCGCCCCCCCGCGTCGGCCCAATCACGCAGCCGCGATAGACCAATCTGACCTGGCGATTCTGGCCAACCAGTCACACCCTGCCCGGCCCCCCCTCAGGTCGAACAAGGCACGAGGAGAGTAGAAATGACCATCCAGACCCGCAAAAACGGCACTTTCGCTGCCGCAGCGCTCATCGCGTTGTGCACGCTGGCGCTGAGCGCCACGGCGTTCGCGAAAGGGCCGAAGAAGCACGACGGCACGATCGAAGTAGGCATCTTCGGCGGCTACCAGCTGATGAGCGACGACAGCGAGCTCGGCAACGCCTTCTACGACGACAACATCCCGACGTCCGGCCTCGCGCTGGGACTGCGCGGCGCGTTCAACGTGACGAACATCTTCGCCGTCGAGGGTGAGCTGAAGATGGTGCCGACGGAGTTCAAGAGCACGGGTGATGCCGCTTCGGTGCTGGGCCTGCGCGGTCTATTTCTCGCGCACCTCAACCTGATGGATGGCCGACTGCGCCCGTTCGGCGCGATCGGGTACGGCTTCGAGTTCTTGATGACCGAGCAGGACTTTCCAGCCACCGCCACGCAGGCCAAGGCCGACAAGGCCACGAGCGACGCTGACGCCGCCCTGCAGCTTGGCGTTGGCGTCAAGTACTTCGTGACGGACAGCTTGCTCGTGCGCGCTGACGTCCGATACCTCAACGTGGCCGGTCGGTCGAGCCTGACGTCCCACGATTTCGAGTTCCTCTTTGGCCTCAGCTACGTCATCGACACCGCGAGCCGCGACAGTGACGGTGACGGCATCCTCGACGAAAATGACAAGTGCCCGCAGCAGGCCGAAGACAAGGACGGCTTCGAGGACGAGGACGGCTGCCCCGATCCCGACAACGACAAGGACGGCATCTTGGACGGCGACGACAAGTGCCCGAACGAGGCCGAGGACAAGGACGGCTTTGAGGACACAGACGGCTGCCCCGATCTGGACAACGACAAAGACGGCATCCCGGACAGCAAGGACAAGTGCCCGAACAAGGCTGAAGACAAGGACGGCTTCCAGGATACCGACGGCTGCCCCGATCCCGACAACGACGGAGACGGCATCCCCGACGCGGACGACAAGTGCCCGAACGTGTCGGGTCCGGCCTCCGAGAAAGGCTGCCCGATCAAGGACCGTGACAAGGACGGCATCCCGGACGACAAAGACAAGTGCCCGGACAAGGCGGAGACCTACAACGGCTTCAAGGACGAAGACGGTTGCCCGGACAAGAAGAGCCTCGTAGTCATCACGAAGAACGAGATCAAGATTCTGCAGAAGGTCTACTTCGAGATCGGCAAGGCGGACATCAAGCCTATCTCGTTCACCCTGCTCAACACGGTGGCTATCGTGCTGAACAGCCAGTCGGCCATCACGAAGATCGAGGTGCAGGGGCACACCGATGACACGGGCAAGGACAGCCTCAACCTGAAGTTGTCACAGGACCGCGCCCAGAGCGTGCGGACCTACCTCGTCGGCAAGGGTGTCGCCCCGTCGCGCTTGGTCGCCAAGGGCTACGGCGAGACGATGCCGCTCTGCCAGGACGTGGCGGCGCTGTCGAAGAAGAAGGACCGGAAGAGCAAGAAGGCGCTGCTGGCCTGCCGCGAAGATAACCGCCGCGTGCAGTTCAAGATGCGCGAGGTCAACGGCAAGCCAGTCGCTGGCGGCGACTCGGTGACGATTGAGACCAAGAAGGTCATCCCGGGCAAGACGCTCGGGGTCAAGCGGCCCGGTAAATAAGGCGGCGAGTGAGTAAGCCTGGCACGCAGGCACACCCAACGCGATAGGCGAGCCTTGCGGCGGGGTCGGGATCACACCGGCTCCGCCGCTTGGCATTTTGGCATGTGGACAAGGGCTCGGACGGTTGGGTAGCCAGTGATTTCCGCCAGCCGCGGCTGGATGATCGCGGAGACCATCGGTGTTCACTACTTGGCTGGCGCTTACTTGCGCAGCCATTGGGTTGCCCTACCCTGTGGAGCGCGCTCGGTATGGCCGATGTAGCGCAGGAGGCCGGAATGGCGGGCACGGATGAAGAGCGACAGGACGGCGTGCTCCTGTCGACTCGCAGAAAGGTCAAGCGACCGAGGATGTACAACGTCCTGCTGCACAACGACGACTACACGACACAGGAGTTCGTGGTCCAAATCCTGAGAGCGTGGTTTGGTCGCAGCGACACCGACGCGCGCCAGATCATGCTCACCGTACACGTCAAAGGTCAGGGCGTGGCGGGCACGTACACCCGCGACATGGCTGAGTCCAAGGTCGCCAAGGTCACAGACTACGCCCGCGAGCAGGGCATGCCCCTGAAGTTGACGGTCGAGCCCGCGTGAGCGACCGACCGCGAATCCTGACGAATAGACGTGTGAGACGTGTCTCGCCGCCACGCGTGGCCTTCCACGTGACAAGAGGGAGCTGCCAATGTTGAGCAAGGAGTTGGAGATCGCCATCCAGGTCGCCGCGAGCGAGGCCCAGGTGCGGCGACACGAGTTCTTCGGGCTCGAGCACATGCTGTACGCGCTGTTGCACGACGCCAAGACGGCGCGCGCGTTGCGGCGATGCGGCGGCGACATCGGCGACCTGAAGCGTAACCTGGATGATTTTCTGGCGAATGAGGTGGAGCGCCTCGACGACGAGCTCGAGGTGTCAGCGCAACCGACGATCGGACTGCAGCGTGTGATTCAGCGGGCGGCGATGCACGTGCGGGGCGCCGGCAAGGACTCCGTCGAGGGGTCGAATGTGCTCGTCAGCATGTTCATGGAAGATGACAGCTTCGCCGTCTATTTCCTCGCAAATCAGGGGATTTCGCGGCTTGAGCTGGTGACGTACCTCAGCCATGGCGGCGACGATGAGGACGAGAGCGAGCGCATCACGGGTCCAAGCGAAGACGACGAAGATGGCGACGAAGGCACCGAGCGGAAGAGCTTTCTAGCTCAGTACTGCACGAACCTAAACGAAGAGGCGCGGCTGGGGCGCATCGATCCGCTGGTTGGCCGCGCCGATGAGCTGGAGCGTGTAGCCCATGTGTTGATGCGACGGCGCAAGAACAACCCGCTGCTGGTGGGCGACAGCGGCGTCGGCAAGACCGCGATCATCGAGGGGCTGGCCCGCGAGATCGTGCGCGGTCAGGCACCGGAGCCGCTGCTGAACACCACCGTGTTCGCGCTGGACCTCGGCGCGCTGCTCGCCGGGGCGAAGTATCGCGGCGACTTCGAGAAACGGCTCAAGGGCGTGCTGCGCGAGCTGCGCGAGTTCGACGGGGATGCGGTCCTGTTCGCCGACGAGATCCACACGATCGTCGGTGCCGGCGCGACGTCTGGGGGCTCGCTCGACGCCAGCAACCTGCTCAAGCCGGCGCTGGCCTCGGGCAAACTGCGCTGCGTCGGCTCGACGACGTACGAGGAGATGCGCACACACATCCTGCGAGACCGGGCGTTTGCGCGACGCTTTCAGAAGATCGACGTGCCTGAGCTCACCAGCGACGAGACGTTCGCGGTGCTGAAGGGGCTTCGCGCGCGCTACGAGGAGCATCATCACGTGCGGTACTCGTTGGCGGCGCTCAAGGCTGCTGCCACGCTGAGCGGCCGGTACATGAACGACCGTCGCCTGCCGGACAAGGCGATCGACTTGATCGACGAGGCCGGCGCCGCGGTGCGTCTACGCCACGCCCGGAAAGAGTCGAAGAAACGATCGAGGCTCGCGGACCTGCCGGCGCCCGAGGGTCAGGCCGCGGTCGAGGCCGTCGTCGATGCCGTGGAGGCGAGCGCAGGGCTAGGCGCCAACCTGAAAGACGCGCCGACGCTGCGCGTGACCGTGAAAGATATCGAGATGGTGTTGGCGCAGATCGCGCGCATCCCAGAGCGACAGGTGACCAACGACGACCGCGGCGCGCTGGCGAGTCTCGAAGACGACCTGAAGCTCGTGGTGTTTGGCCAGGACGCCGCCTGCCAAGCCGTCGCCACCGCCGTGAAAGTCGCGCGTTCGGGGCTTGGACCGCAGGAGAAGCCGACCGGCGTCTTCATGTTCACCGGGCCGACCGGCGTCGGAAAGACGGAGCTCGCCAAGCAGCTGTCGGAGACGTTGGGGCTGGAGTTCGTGCGATTCGACATGAGCGAATACATGGAGCGGCACACGGTCAGCCGGCTGATCGGCGCGCCGCCTGGCTACGTCGGTTTTGACCAAGGCGGTATGCTGACGGAGGCCATCTCGAAGACGCCACACGCGGTGCTGCTGCTCGACGAGATCGAGAAGGCGCACCCAGACGTCTTCAACGTCCTGCTGCAGGTCATGGACAACGGCCGGTTAACAGACAACAACGGCAAGACAACCGATTTCCGCCATGTGGTGATGATCATGACGTCGAACGTTGGCGCGCATGACCTCGAGAAGGGCCGCCTCGGGTTCGGCGTGAACGCAGACGACGACTCAGGCGAAGAGGATCGTGAGTACAAGCGCATGTTCCGGCCAGAGTTTCGCAATCGCATCGACGCCCGGATTCGTTTCGCGCGGCTGTCGCCCTCGGTGATGGGTCGCATCGTCGACAAGTTCGTGGCCGAGCTGCAGGGCCAGTTGGGCGAGCGCAAGGTGGTGCTCGACCTGACGGAGGCGGCGCGCGCCTGGTTCGCGACGGCGGGCTACGACCCGAAGTTCGGCGCCCGCCCGATGAAGCGGCTGCTCCACGACAAGCTGCGCCGGCCGCTCGCGGACGAGCTGCTGTTTGGCAAGCTGGCCAAGGGCGGCGAGGTGACCGTCGACATCGACGACGCAGGCGAGCTGACCTTCGAGATTGGCGAGACGAACGCGCGCTAGGCGGGCGTTGTCTCGCCGCTCGGTGACGACGACGTGAGGGCTTGCACCACCGCGGCGACGAGCGCGTCATCCTCGGGCAGCAGCGCCTTGCCATCGCGCGCGCGCGGCGTCAGCACCGTGACACCGAGGTCGCTCAACCGCGCTAGGCTGTCACGCAGGATGGTGTTGGCCATCGAACCGTGCATCGTCGGCGCCACGAGGATGCGGGTCTCGCCTGATTCCAACCGCCCGATCGCGCTCGCGAGGCTTGTGGTCACGGCGTTGTCAGCGATCCCCGCGGCGAGCTTGTTGATCGTCGAGTAGGTCGCTGGCGCCAGCAGCCAGACGTCGACAACGCCCGTCTCCACGTGCTGGGCGCGACCGTCGAGGTCGGTGATCACAGGATTCAAAGTCGTCCATTCCAGCGCATCACGGGTGACAAATTGCAGCGCGGCCGGCGTCAGCCACGCCGTCACCTCCGCGCCTGCTCGACGCAAGGCGCGCGCCAGACCGGGCGTGCGGTACGCAGCGATGCCGCCCGTGATGCACAGCGCCACCCGCTTGCCGTCGAGGGCCTGCGAGCCTTGCGCGACGGCCCGGTCGCCAGCCAAGGGTGTACCGAGCCGCCAGCGAAACCGTTCTGGGTCCGTTCGGGTCATTTTTTGCGCCCTCCTGGCTTCTGCTTTCGGCGTTTGGTGAAGAAGGGTCGGTCCTGCCGATCGGTCTTCTGCGGTCGCTCCCGGGTCTTCTCGGCCGGGGCTTGCGCAGCGACGCTTGGCCGGGCGCGAGGACCGGCGCTCGACGGCGCGGCGGCGTCGCCATCCCGACCAGTCGGCTCCGCCGCGCTGGGATGCGCGCGGCGCACGGGCGGGCCCACGCGTGGCAGCCGCAGCTCGCTCTCGCCCGGCCGACGGCCGGCGCGGGGTTCGCCGGGGACGACCAGCAGATCACCGCGCAGAGCGTCGTGAAACGGGGCCGATCCGCTGTCATCGACGACCAACACGCGGCCGACGGCGCCGCACACGTAGCGGCGCTGCATCCCCTCTGGCGACCCCATGGGGCCGCCGATGAGACGCCAGGTGTGGGCGGGCAGCGCCGCTGCTTGCCCGGGCGCGCCGAGGATGAGGTAGCTGTACTTCAAGACGTCGCGCCGACGACCGAGGACACGGTCGGCCGCGGCGACCGGCCGCGGCCGCTTCCAGGGCTGCTCGGCGTGGCACCAGTCACGGTTGTGGGCGGCGCTCAGCGGGCACGTGACAGCGCCCAGGCATGGCGCGATGACGTCGGCCACTTCATCGGCGACTACGCCGTCCCGCAGGGCGATCAGCAGGCGCGAGGAGTCGCGCGCACCCGGCTCGATGATCACGACACGCCCGCCCGGCGCGAGGCGTTTGGTCAGCACATCACGCAGCAGTCGCTCGGCTGGCGAATACCCTTCGCCCTCCTCGCGGTTCGTGTCTTCGCGGCGCACGGATTCACGAAACTCGTTGAGCACGTTCGCCAGCAGCACCACGTCGTAGTTGCCACCCAACCGCTGGCGCAGGGCGCCGTTGCGGAGGTTGCCCACCTCAAGCCGAACCGGCGTACCTGGGCGGATGGCGTTGAGCAGCGCGGCGCCGTCCTGCAGCGCGGCCTTGGCGCCGTCCACCGCCGTGATCTCAACCGCGCGGTCGGGCCAGGCCATGGCCAAGCCGAGGCTCGCGGTCAGCGGACCGGCGCCAAGATCGAGCACGCGAATCGGACGGTCGGTCGGCAGCCCAGCCCACGCGCCGCGCTCCTCCGCGCGACGGAGCACGGCTTGGGTCGTCGCTGCGCCGGTGAAGCTGTAGTAGAGCAGGTAGGCGCCGCGCGCTTTCGGCCCCGAAAGATAGCCTACGCCGCGCTCGTCGCGCCGGTCGGTGAAGCCGGCGTTGAGCTCGCAGAGCGCGTCGCGATGGATCTCCTCGAGCGGCAAGCGCTGATTGCGCAGCCGGGCCGGGGTGTAGCGGGCC
>CALENB010000387.1 GCA_937910235.1 uncultured Myxococcales bacterium
GGCTGGCAGCTCTGGGGTAGGGTGAGGAACTGCGCGTGGGCTGGAAGTTTTCATGTCGACAGCAGATCGCGATGCCGCTCAAAAGTCGATCCCCCGCTCGGTCGATGGCCTCATGTGCCTGCAGCTGCAACCGGCCTGCGGCCAAGGCAGAGGTTGTGGGGGATCTTCAGGCACCACGCTCGGTCGCATCCGGGCACATGTGCGAAGACCAGCCCCTCCGCGAGCCGCGCGCGCAGCCAACGGTCCCAATCTGCGCTGTTGAACCGCAACCGCTGCGTGCCGTCACTCACGTCGAACCGCGTCTTCAAGACCGCTTCGACCCGCCACAGATCGAACAGGGCTGGGTGCGCGCCCCAGCGAACCTCGATGCACACGCCCTTCATCGGCCGGCCCGGCAGCTCGCAGCCGTGCGTGTCGATGAGATCGGCGCGGGTTGGGTCGCCGTCGATCAACCGCTCGGGCGGCAGCACGGAGCGGTGGTCCTCGCGCTCGAACGCGCTGGCCCGCTCCTCGTGCGGCAGGACCTCTCGCTGCGCCTCGTCCGGCAGCTCGGCAAAGAAGATCTGCCGCCATTCGGTCTGATCCGCGCCGCGCAAAACCTCGCGCTCGCCGCCTATGACCTGCGGATGGCTGCGACCCCAGCCAAACGCGTAGCGACCGTCGGGCAGCTGCCAGTACTGCAGCAGGTCGAAGCGCCCCGGCCTTGTCATGAGCTCTGCAGCCTTGGCTCGCCACGCCGCGCTGGGATCCGTGATGGTCCTGCCGCGCGTGGCGAGATCGACGATGTCGCCACGCCACAGACGCCCGTTGTTCAGGCGCTTCGGCAGGTGCCCGCTGATGCGGACGACAATGTCGCCTTGGTACGCGATGAACTCGACCGATCGCGGCAGTCTTAACGGCGGGTTGCGCATGAAGTTCTCCTGCAGGTTGAGGGCGTCGCTAGAAGACGCGGTCCAAGATGCCATGACGACTACTCACGACAGCCCGAATCTGAGCAAGAAATATGTGCGATCGCGATCGGGATAGGGCCGCAGGGCAATTACTTCTGGCGCACAGCCTTTCGACCGGCCGCCGAGCGTTCCTCGAATTGAATCGACGCGGAGCCAAGTCGGCAACGAGCCAAATCGGCAACGAACGACAGGACGCGACACTGTCTGTCGCGTCTCCCGTGCATGGTGCCCCTGACTTGGGAAGCAACCGCTTGTGGAGGACCGCTTATGTCTCTTGGACTTCATCATCGCCATCGTCGTCGAATCCGCCGTTCGGACACCAAAGGCATCGCGACCAACGCGCCGCGCGTCGCCCTGTGGCTGAGCCGGCTGCTGTCGGTGTCGGCCATCGCGGACGCGTTTGAGGGCGACGAAATCGACAAACCCCTGCTGGTCGCGGTCGGGTTGCCGTGTCGTCGCAAGAGCCGTCCAACACGGCGATGGCTTCGCAAACAAGCCGCGCTTCGTGTCGTTGAATTGAGCCGTGAACCGCTGAAACCCAGTCGATTCGCCGCAGCGCTCGACGCGCTGGTCCCGGCGCTCCATCTGGATCCGGTCGAGGCTGAGATCGTCGCCTTCGCTTTCTTCGCGAGCATCGACTGCGGCATGGTCGCCACACTGGAGAAAGCCGTCGCCGCGTTCGCCTACCTGACGCACATCGACATCAAGCTGCTCGCGGTCGCGCTCGACACCGACGACGCCGCGATTCGGCACGCGCTGCGCGGCGCCGGCACCCTGGTCGGCGGTGGTGTCATCGAGCGTGAGGGAGACACCCGCCAGACCGGTGAACTCCCGGCGCTCCACGACAAGATCCGGGCAGCGATCGAGTGCGACGTCCAAGACCCGCGAGAGGTGATGCAGCGCTTCCTGCGCCCCGTGCAGCCGAGCTCGCTGAGGCGCGCCGACTTCGCGCACGTTGGCCCGCTCTTAGACACCGCGTTTCGACATGTGCAGCACGCCTGCCAAAGCGGCGCAGTCGGCGTCAATGTGTTGCTGCACGGTCCACCCGGCACCGGCAAGACAGAGCTTGGTCGACTGCTCGCTGCGGCGGCCAACGCGGCAAGTTTCGAGGTCACCACGGAGGATGAAGAGGGCGACGAGCCTACCCGCATGGAGCGGCTGAGAGACTACCAGCTCGGTCAGCGGCTGCTGGGCAGCGTGGGAGGCGGCGTCGTGATCTTCGACGAGGCGGAGGATGTCTTTGGCTGGTCAACGGCTGGCACGCTAGGGATCAGCACGCACCGCAGCGGCAGCAAGGCGTTTCTCAACCGCGCCCTGGAGAGCAACCCGGTGCCGACGGTGTGGATCACCAACGCCGCCGCGAGCATGGACCCGGCCATCTTGCGCCGGTTCGATGTGGTGCTACATCTGGACGCGCTCACCCAAGCCACGCGCGTGCGTATTGTCCGCAAATCAACGCGGGGCGCCGGACTCCAGCGCGCGACCGTCGACAAAATCGGCCGCGACATGCGCATCCAACCGGCCGATATCGCCCGTGCGCTCAAGGTCTCGGCGACACATGACGACGACGGCAGCCGCGACGCGGAGGTGCTCGCGCTGCTCGACGCCAACGTCGGCACCCGCCAGGGCGTCAGCCAACAAGGGTATCGGCACGACGAGCAGCACTTCGACATCAGCCTACTTAATAGTGACTTTGACGTCGTCGCGCTGCTCGATGGTCTGCGACGAACGGGTGAGGGGCGCATCTGCCTGTTCGGACCGCCGGGCACCGGCAAGACCGCGCTCGTTCATCACATCGGTCGGCAGCTCGGCAAACCGGTGATCCTCGCACGGGCGTCGGACCTGCTCTCGAAGTGGGTCGGTGAAAACGAGAAGAACCTCGCGGCGATGTTTGCGCGCGCGAAGAGCGAAGATGCGGTGCTGCTGCTGGACGAGGCCGACTCGTTCTTGCGGGACCGACGCCGAGCGGTTCGCGGCTGGGAGGTGACGCAGGTCAACGAGCTGTTGGTGCAGATGGAGGCGTTCGACGGCGTGTTCTTCTGCGCGACGAACCTGCAGGAAGACCTCGACCAAGCCAGCGCCCGCCGGTTTGACGCGCGTGTCCACCTTGGGCCGATGACGGCGAGCGCGTGTTGGACGCTGTTTCGGCGGACTGTCAGCGCGGGCGGGGGCAGCGTCCGGTCGCGGGCGTTTCACGCGCTCAGGCCCGCGGTCGAGCGGCTGGCGGGGGTTTGTTTGGGTGATTTTCACGCGATTCGACGGCGCTCGCGTTTGGTGGGTCGGCCACTGACGGGGGCGGTGTTGTTGGGGTGGTTGCGTGATGAAGTGGCGGTGCGCGCGCCGCAGGCGAGGGTGGTTGGGTTTGGGCGTGGCCGAGATGTAGACCATGTAAGGGGTTCGGATCCGGTTTGGACCGTTTGAGCGACTGCTGTCGCCGAGCATCGACACCCAAACTGGCACCGCACAGGCCAAGCGATAGGCCATGAAAACCTGCTAGCCTGCGCCCGTCGCTCACATCCGTCCCGCGCACGCACACGAGCGCCGCGCCACGTTGTTCGATCACGAACGTCCTCGCCCACAAGAGGCCCATGCCCACCTCCATCCCCCCCACCCGCCCCGACGCAACCCGCCCCGGCGGCCCGCCACGCCCTCGTCCGCGCCTTACAACGACGCTGGCTCGACGTCACCGGCGAGTCGCGTCTACCCATGGTTCACGGCCACGCCATCATCACCCCACGCGCCACCCAAGACGCGGGCACCGCGCTGCCGCTGAACCTGCGCCCGGAGCTGTGCTGGACCGCCGACGATCTACCTCACCTGGGCCGTCGCGTGCGCGAGGCCCTGTCGTTCTGGCGCCAAGCGGCGTCGTTCCTACCACCGACGCTCACACAGGCTGACTACCGTCGGTTTCGCAAGACCTGCCTACAACCGGTGCTGCGCCTCACGCCAGGGCTACGTGCGCGCCTCGCCGCGCAGGACGCCGCCCTGCAGCGCCTCAGCGACCAGCAACAAGCGCTGCTGAGAGGGCTGCTGGTCAACCCACGGCTCCACGTCGTTGGACCCGCCGGCTCAGGCAAGACCGTGCTCGCGTTGGCCGCCGCGCGCGAGGTCGCCCTGGCCGGAAAACGCACGCTGCTCGTCTGCTTCAACCGTCCGCTCGGTGACCACCTGCGCCTGATGGGACAGCGATTTCTCGAAGAAGCCGGCCTGCCAGACGACCGCTTGGTCATCCGCAGCTTCCACGTGTTGTGCCACGAGGCATGCGAGAAACATCCCGACCAAGCCTGGTCAGTGCCGACGCAGCCCGACGAGATCCGAGGCTTCTGGCGCGACGAAGCACCGCAGCACCTGCTCTCTGGCATCGCGGACGACGTGATCGCGCCGTTCGACGCGGTGTTTGTCGATGAGGCGCAGGACTTCTATCCCGACTGGGGCGAGATTTTGCGGCTGGTCCGGCGCGACCCGGGCGCGGTTGTTGCTGCATGTGTGGTGTCGCGGCGACGTGATGCAGCCGCGGGCGCAGGGCGCGCCGCAGGCGGCCGGCGACTGATCCCCAACCTCACCGCACAAAAAACCGACTATTCCAATTCATCCCACAAGACGCCTTGTTATACGTACTCCCACAGTAAGCCCCAACACAGTCCGCAGCCGGCGGCCCAGGCATCCGACAGATCGAAATGGCATGGCAGCTCCCAGAGTTACAGCCAGCGCGGTCCAACCCCATGTAGGTCTGACCGCCGCCCTGCCACTGGGCGCCACAGTCGATGCACGAGGCGAACCCCGCCATCTTGTTGTCCTGGCCGTTGTAGGGGATCGCCGTCAGCCGGATCGTGTCGCCCTGGCCGCTGCTGCTCGGGTTCACGTCCGCGTACAGGCACGAGCCCTGGCGAATAATGTCATCCCAAGCGCTGGTCTTACCGACCGACGTCTTGTCCGACGCGCCCGTCTCGCAGCTGTCGGTGCCGTGCACGCCGACGATGCCCGTGGAGAAGAAGCTGTCGAAGTTGCGCGGTTGATTGTTCAGCATCGGCCAGCGTCGCCAGCCCAAGATCTCGCCGCTGGCGCCGGTCGTCGTCGACTGAATCATCAGCTGCGTGCCGCTGACGCGCCAGTCTGCCGGGCTTTTGTAGTCATTGGAGAAGCGCTTGCTGATCGAGCCGTAGTCCGCGTTTGTGGTCCAGAAGGCTTGGTTGTTGTAGCCGACGCTGTTGCCGTCGGTCGGCGCGATCGTGCGCACGTGGGTCCAGCCGCCACCGTCGGTGGTCATGTCGCAGTAGACCTGGAACTCGCCCTGACCGGTGCCGGTGATCCAGTACAGGCCGTCGCCGGACGCGGGCGCCTTGGTCAGGATGTCTTTGCACGTCAAGCCGGGGTTGGTCTGGGTGCCGACCGGGACCAGCGAGATCGGATAGAATGCGTCGCCATTGCAGACGTACACCGCCTTGTCTTTCGGGTTGGCGTAGAGGTAGCCAAAGTGCTGCGTGTCGCACGTTACGGGGTGTGAGTCGGCTTGTTTCAGCTGCAGTCCGCCTGAGGTGATGAGCAGCCCCTTGGCCTCGACCTTCTTGGTGGACAGCGTCTGCACCGTGATGCTCCAGTCGACGATGGTGCCGTCGGTCTTCTTGAGGACATCACAATACTTGCCGTTCCCCGTCGCTTGCGGCACGCAAAACACCGTATCGAGCGCCTTGAGGTTCCACAGCCCCTTCGCGTTGCTACCGACCCACTTGCCGATGTCGCCGCTCTTGGGTTTGTTGGTTGGGGTGAAGGTCTGCTTGTAGATCTTGGCGTCTTTTGCGCCGCACGGGTCGCAGAGCACCCAGCCGATCTTCTTGTCGTCCGGCGGCAGGATCGTCAGCTGCAAGCCGCTCAGGTCGGTGTTTTCGACGTGAACGTTCACCGCGAAGGTCTGCGTGGTGCCGATGTCGGGGAAGCTCACGTCGCTGGTCGCGGCGATGCCCTGGTTGTCCGGGATCGCGATGTTTTTTGTCGTGGCGCCGATCTGGTCGATGAACTGGTTGCTGAGCAGGTCGTTGCTGATCTCGTTGAGGCCGTCTTTGGGCAGCGCGCTGGGGTCCATCGCCTTGACGCACTTGAGGCTGCCGTCGGGGTTGATGCCCTTCACCACCTCGCCAGCGACGGTGCAGTCGCCCGATGGAATCTTGATGCCGGAGAGCTTGCTGCCATCGCCGAGAAACGAGGTGGCGGTGACCGTGGCAGCGGCGAGGCCGCCGGTGAAGGTGCCGTTTTTTGCCTTGAGGCTGTTGCCGCCGAGGTTGAGATCACCGTCGAACTTCATCTCGCTCACAGACACGCAGCCGGTGCAGGCGAGGTCGGTGGCGGCGCCGCCTTTGGTGGTTGAGCCAGCGTAGTTGAAACCCAGCTTGGCGGCGGAGATGCCGTCATTTGCGATCTGCGTGCCACCGACGCAGCCGGTGCAGGACAGCGACTCCGCTTGGGCGGCGATCAACGCCCAGGCGACCGAGCGAAACTGCCGCCGTGGCAGCTCGGGATCTGTGCCGATCGTGATGCCCAGCCACGCCGCCTTCGCTTTGGCGAGGGCGGCGGCCGTGAGCGGCGTAATCCCGCCGAGCGCGTGGCTGAAGCCGCCGCTCTTGACCAGGATGTTCGCGGGTCCTTCCTGCCAAAACGCCGTCTTCTCCGTCGCCGAGGCGTAGAGCGCGAACGTGACGGCGTACGTGCCATCGGCGGCAGCCCCCCCACCGGTCGACGTCAGCACGCCCTCCAATGTGGTGGAGGTGGGCGTCGACGAGACGTCTGGCGCGGCAAACGCCGGCGCGGCGACGAGCGCCAACGTGGCAGCGGCCATGAGCAGCGAGCGTGCGAGAGGGTTGCGTGACATGGCTTGGCTCCGGGCGTGCGGCGTGGACATCAACGAACAGCGGTCTTACGCCGCAGCGTAGGCGTTCCCGACGGGCTTGGGAACCAAATCGGATGCCCCGAGCTCGATACGTCGCCGCTTGTCGCGTCGAGATGCCAACCCGATCTTCGGACCCACGCCCTCCCTTCAATAACCCACGCCGTTCAGCCACGCCAGCCGCTCAGCAACCCCGTCGATGACAAGCGACACAAACTGTCGCAGTCATCCGCGAGACTTGTTCTCCGTAAGCAACCAATCGGAGGCCCCATGCCCAGCGCTCCACCCAGCCGCGCGACGACCCCAGGCCCAGGCTCGCCGCCCCAGGCCACCTTCAGTACGCCGAACCGAAATGGCGTCGGGTTTAACGACGAGAAGGGTTCGCTGACGCTGTTCTCCACGCGTTCTATCCGCACCTACCGCGCCGCGCCGCCGATGTGCTGGTTCAAGTCCCTCGCGCACCCAAGGTGGCGCGGCAGCCATGGCACCAGCAACTTCAGCATCGGAGGGCTCGTCGACACCTCACTGCGCTATCGCGCCCACGTCGAGACCGCCGCCTGGCGCGACGAGCCGCCGCGGCGACCACAGCTGCGGGCGATCAGCGCGTTCTACGAGCGACTCGACCGCGAGGCCGTCAGGCTCACACAGCGCATCTCGCGTGACTCGTGGCTGCTCTACTGCCTGCTGGTGCGCGCCCCAGAGGTGCGTGACATCGCCCGAGACAACGTGGCGCTGGCGATGCTCATGGCGCATCAGCGGCGCATGTCCGGGCAACGTTTCCCGCAGATGGCCCGGCTCGCGCGCCGCAAGCGCACGGAGATCGTCGCCGCGTGCGGGCTGCCGGCGCAGAAGCAGTGGGTGCGGCTCCTGGGCCGCGTGCCGGTCGAGGCGCTGTCGACCCACAACTTGTTTCGACTCGTTCGGACAGCCAACACCGCACCCGACCTGATCACGCACCTACGTCACCTGCCACAGCTGAGCCGCGGTCTGTTCGCGGTGCTGGATCCTGCGTGGATCGGCCACCTGGATCCCAACCTGCTGCGCGAAATCGCCGCAGATCCGGGCCAGCAGCGCCCGCCGATGCAGCAGCGCTATCGCACCGAGGGGCTGCTGCACGACACGATCCGCATGCAGCGTGCCGCGAACCTGCCGGTGCCGCTGATACGGTCGATGGCGCACCTCGACCAGCTACACGACGAAGCGGTGACCCGAGCGGTGAACACGGCGCCGTCGCGCAACCGGCCCTTTGGCCCGCCGCCGCTGCCCGAGAGCGCGCACATCGTCGGCCTTCGTACGCCGGCGGCGCTGCAGGAAGAGGCCGACCTGCAGCGCAACTGCCTCGCCGCGCGCTTCTGGGCGGATGACTGTTACGCGGAGACGACGTACATCTATCGCGTCACAGCTCCGCAGCGCGCGTCGGTCGCGATTCGCCGGCTCCCCCACGGTGCCTGGATCGTCTACGAGTTCAAAACACGCTTCAACGCCGAGCCAGAAGCCGAGACGGTGCGAGCGGTGCGGCGGTGGCTTCGGGCCGGCAATCAGGCGCTGGCGAGTGGCTGGCGCGCTGGCCTGGGCGATGCGCCGCAACTCACAGACGCGGATTTTAGCCTTGGCCTGGAAGAGCTAGCGGAGGCGGACGGCTGGACGTCGCCGTGGTTTTGCGCGCCTCCGCACTCCGTCAGCCGCCATCAGTCGGTCGCCCAGCCCGCTGCGCCAGATCGACCCGTTCTGCGCGTTGAAGTGACGTCAACGTGACGCTGAGCCGCTGCGCGCGACGAGGCAGCGGCGTCTCCTGTCTGGGTCCGGTGTTCACGGACAGCAGCATAATAATTTGATTTTGTTTCAGTATTTACCATCTATCGCCACATGGTCCCGGTCGCAGCGAGAACGAACGCACGAGCGCTAACCATGTGTCGCTCTCTCGCGGCGCCTAGTGCGCAATAAAAGCCCTTGTAATGGATCGCGCCGGTCCTTTCATGCGCGGCAGTCGGTCGGTAGCTCGCGGAGAGCCGACCATTGTGGCCTTGTCGCGCGTCGGGCCGCACTCACTTCGAGTTCGTATCGAGGTGATCGTTTGGGGCCTGGCTGATGTTTCTCCCAGGCTGGGAACAGTGCTAGCGGTGAGTGTCGTCGACGACGCCCGAAGCGGGCCCAGTACACTCGCGGAGGTGGGAAATGCTGAAATTACGCTCTGACGTTTGGATGCGGAGTGTCCCCGTATTACTGGCTATCACGTTGGCGTTTGCCAGCGGCTGCACCGGCGACATCGGTGAGGACGGCAAGCCTGGTGACCCCTGTTCTGTGAAGGACAACGGCGACGGCACCAAGACCATCACATGCCCAGGCGTCGATGACGTGACGCTGAGCGACGGCAAGGAAGGCAAGGAAGGTAAGGAAGGTAAGGAAGGTAAGCAGGGCATCGAAGGCAAGGAAGGCAAAGAAGGCGCCGTCGGCAAGACCGGAGCCGCCGGCGATAAGGGCGATAAGGGCGACGTGGGGCCAAAGGGCGCGACGGGCGACAAGGGCGACAAAGGCGACCCTGGTAAGGACGTCGATCCAAAGGTCCTTGCCGATATCCACGCCAAGCTTGACGTGGCTGGCAACGTTCAGCTTGAGTCCTGCGCCGTTTGCCATGCCGGCGACGGTAACAAGAAGCACCAAGACATCTATGATAAGTACGCGGATTCCAGCGATCTTGCCCTGACCTGGGTAGGCGCGAAGGCTGTCGCGAACGGCGACGGTACGTTCAACACCACCGTCACGGTCAAGATCACCAAGTTCGGCTTGCCGCACGACGATCTCGATGGCCTGCCACTGCTCGCGCAGAAGACCTTCTACGCGGTTCAGTACGACAGCGGCACCGCAACGCACGCCAAGAACACCTCATTTAGCACAAAGAATGCCGTACCTGGCACGATCGGCACCTTCACCATCAACGCTGCTAAGGCGCCGTACGACATCACCGCGCCCGGCTTCAACGGGCTATTTTACGGCTACATCGCCGATGGCCTGCTCGATACCGAGGGTGGCACCGGTGTGAAGCTGTACGACAACGTCGCCAGCATGGGCAAAGCGTTCGGCACGGCTGCGACCGCGAGCTACAAGTCCGCCGCGAACGTCTCTGGCTGTGAGAAATGCCACGGCGCGCCCTACATGAAGCATGGCTACCGTGATCCGGTCGTCGCAGGTTTGGGCGACTTCGCCTCGTGCAAGGTCTGCCACTATGACGACCGCACCGGCGGACACCAAGACTGGCAGCTGCTCGTCGACAAGCCTTCGCGCTACGCAGAGCTCGATGGCTTGGCCAAGGCCGCTGCAGCGAAGGGCGACAAGACCAAGGACTCCATCCGGGAGAACATGACGCAGGCCGAGCTCGACAAGTACGCGTACAAGGCGAGCCTTATGAACGACGTGCACATGTCGCACGCGATGGAGTTCCCTTACCCGCAGAAGATCTCGAACTGCGCGACCTGCCACGCCGGCAAGCTCACGGAGACGCTCGATGACGCGAACTTCGTCAAAGAGACCTGCAAGAGCTGCCACGCGTGGACCGGCGAAGCCAAGTACGGCACCGACAAGCTCGCGATGGAGTCCATCTGGGCCAAGGCCGGGTCCGCGATCCTGTCGATGCACAAGACCAACACCGCCGAGTGCAATAGTTGTCACAAGGCCGGCGGCGTCGCCGCGACGAAACGTCTCGCCACCCTGCATAACGGTGGTTTCAACCCCATGATCTACTCAAAGGCGGGCGCCAAGAAGTACTCGGAGGTCTTCGTCGCCAAGATCGACACGTCCGTCTTTGACCCGAAGACCAACAAGCTCACGATTGAGTTCAGCGCGTCCGAGGTCGGAGGCGCCACCGCGATCGACACCCACGACGCCAAGGACATCACTCCGACGCTGCTGATCGGACTCTACGGCTATGATACCAAGGACTTCATCGTCGCAGCGCACAACAGCGACGCGCAGAAGAAGAGGCTCTTGGAGTTCGTGATTGATGGAAAGGCGACCAACCCACGCCTCAAGGTCATCAGCGCGGCGGGCGGTAACTGGAAGGTTGAGGTCGACCTGACGATGTGGGCGGCCATGATCACTGACAAGACCATCAAGCGGGCTGAAATCAGCGTGCTTCCCACCCTGGTTAGCCCTGTCAACGACGCGGACGTCAACGTTGGAACCTGTGACCCTAGTTGTGGGTACGGCAAACACTGCGCCGCGACGAACAAGTGTCTCCCCAACGACGACGTGATCTTCGCGCTCAACGCGCCGTCACGAACGTTCGATCTCGTTGCCAACGCGTTTGATGACGCCTTCTACAAGGACATCGTCGACGTCAACAAGTGCAACGCTTGCCACGACGCGCTGGCGACGTCCTTCCACAGCGGCAACCGCGGCGGCAACATTCGGGTTTGTCGCACCTGCCACGTCGGCTTGAGCGCCGGCTCGCACATGGAGATGCAGTCGCGTTCGATCGACTCGTATGTCCACGCGGTTCACTCGTTCCAGGCCTTCGACCCGGGCGATGTCAACTTCAAGGATCCGGTCGAGAAGCTGCGCTACGAGCACCACATCGAGCACACGTTCCCGAACTTCTCGATCAAGAACTGCGAGGCCTGTCACAACCCTGGGACATACGCCAATCCGCCGGACTCGACCAAGTCGCTGTCGGGCATCTTGTCGGGGTCTGACAAGGTCGCCGATCGGAACATTGGCACGGTCAAGAGCGTCGTCACCGGTCCCGGCGCGCGGGCGTGTGGCGCGTGTCACCGTGCGCATATGATCAACGAGGACAACGCGGCCAAGTTGACCGCGTTCTACCAGCACATGAAATCGAACGGTCACGTCGTCGAGAACGGCGCTGGCGTGCTCGAGAAGGTCATCGCGACCATCATGGCTCAGTTCTAGTCGGGGCTGGCGAGTCCTAGGCGGGGCTAGTCAGCTCACGTAGTCGAGTGGTTTCAGAGGGTGGGTCGGAGACGGCCCACCCTCGCTCGTTTTGGTCCGCAGCGCCCCTCTCGCCACGCGCACATCCCGCCGTGGCGTCGAGCGCCGGCCTGCCGCGAGCTAAGTCGTCGATTTGGCGGGCCCGGAGCGCGTCGGCGACGACCAGCGGCACGTCGTCGTGCTGGCGCCATCAAACGCGCGGGGCCTACGCCGCGGCTGTAACTGCAGCTGCGGCTACGCGGATGAGGTCGGCGTACACTTGGTAGCCCGACGATGCGTCGCCGAGGCGTCCCGTGCCAGGCAGATGCGTACGATGTTCAGCGACATGTTCAGCGACACGTTCGGCGACAACGACATCTCAGCGAGCTCAAGACCGCCGCGGGTGAGCCTCTCCGGAGGACCGGCCTCGGGTGGCGTGATTCAGTGACCCCACACGCTTGAAGTTCGAGCGGCCGGCGCGACATCCACGCCGTCGCAGCGTCGCGGCGCGCGGCCCTGAGGCTGCGGCTGCGCGGCGGGGCCCATGGGGCCGGGCCCGGACACGGTGCTGCTCGCTACGAGGCCGTGGCGCGGCCGCTATGGCTACGTACGCGACTGCGGTGGCGCAGCCGTGCCGACGCCGCGGCCGTGTCGATCACGAGGGCGCGTCGACACTCAGGCGGTCTTGACTACGAGGGCGCGTCGACCACGAGGGTGCGTCGGCTACCGGGCGGTGTGGACTACGAGGCCGGCGTTACGCGGCGGGCGTCGCTGGGCGGCGCGGGCCACCGCCGCTGCGCCAGTAGCGCGTTGGCACACTCGCCAGCGCGACCAGCAGCAGATTGCCGAGCACAAAGAGGCCCAGCGCGCGCGCCGCACCATCGGTGAAGCCGTAGCTGTGCAGCCCCACACCGAGCATGTTCACGCCAAACCAAGACCAAGCGGTCACGACGTTGCCGAGCAGCGCGATGATGGCGAGCCCACGCGCGCGCACCATGCCGCCCCAGCGTGCGTGCAGCGCCATGGCGTCCCACAGGACGATGAGCAGGGCGCCGTTCTCTTTCGGATCCCACCCCCAGAAGCGTCCCCAGCTCTGATCGGCCCAGATGCCGCCAAGCACGGTGCCGACGAAGCTGAAGAGGGTCGCAAAGGCGAGCGTGCCGTAGATCATGCGGTTGATGTTCTTCAACGTGGCGTGGTCCAGCGAAGGCGTCAAGACGCCCCGCACAACGAACACGGCGGCGAGAAATCCGGCCAGAAAGTTCGCCGAGTACCCGATCGTGATGGTCGTGACGTGGGTGGCCAGCCAGAAGTTGGTGTCGAGCACGGCGCGCATCATCTCCATGGTGTCGCCGTCACCCGCGAGATGGTGGGCGACCAGCAGCGAGGCCGCGCCCACAGCCGAGCCCGTGGCGGTGCCGATGCCGCTCTTGAAGATGCGTTCGAGGATCAACGCCGCGACAACCGCGCCCCAACCGACGAAGATCGCCGAGCTATACAGGTTCGTGACGGGCGGACGGCCGTGCAGGGTCATGCGGGCCACAAGCGCGACGGTGTGAATCACCAACGTGAACACCGCGAGCCGCGTGGCGGCCTTGTTCAGCGGCTCCGCCCAACCCAGCCAGCCAAACGCCACGAGCAAGAACGCGAGCAGATAGCCCAGCATCGCTTGGTAGAAGACGTCTGACTTGTGAAACAGCCGCTCCCAATTGGCGTGCGACGCCAGCCCTGGGTCCATGGCCACGCGACCGGCTGACAACGTGTGAGCGGCCTCCAGGAGCGCCGCCTGGTCGGCTTTCAACCAGGCGTTGATGACCTTGCGCCACACATCCAGCTCGGGTGACGCCGGCTTGCCCTCGCGCTCTGCGGCGACCGCCTGGGACAGCGATTGCCACGAGCCGCCCTGTACGACCGGCGGGATGAGGGCCGGCGTCGCGGCCTGGCGCAGATGCTGCAGGGTCTGCAATCGCCGCGCGAGCTCCAACACTTTGCGGTCGTACAGCGCCTGATGGGCCTGCTCCTTCTTCTCCGCGCTCCGAATCGCCTGCAGCAGCGCGTCCCGGTTCTTCAACACCTCATCCAACGAGTAGCGGAAGGAGCCGCCCTCCTCCTTGAGCCCCAGCAGATCGAGCACGCCCTGATGCTCAATGCGAACGATCTTGTGTTTGGTGGCGCGCTCAGACCCGGACATGTGATCGAGGAGCCAGACGATGGCCGGCTGCCGCTTGCCGTCCTGGTCGACGAAGGTCTGCTTCTTGGACACCGCGAGCAGCGTGTTGCGCGCGACCGTGTCGAGCGGCTTGGATCGGCCCTGATCCAGCACGGGCAGCCCGCCAATCAGCGCGAGCGCCTCGGGCTGCGGACGAAACACCGGCGACACCATCCATACGCCTACAATAACGACGACTGCCCAAGGAAACAGGCGCGTGAGGGACGTTTTCATGCAGACCTCCTGCGGAGAAAGCGAGTCAGGCTGAGCATGAAGTGCAGCAGCAAACCAAAGGTCACCAGGCCGCAGGACACGTAGGGGATCAGCCACCCTGGGTTGCGGACGACCTGTAGGACAGTGCCGCGCTCATCGGGCCGGAAGCTGGCTTGGTAGAACGTCTCGCCGGCGTAGCGCAGCGGATGGTTCATCCAGATCAACACCTCGCGGTCCACCTGATTGGCCTTGTCGACGAGCCTCACCTTCGAGGAGTAGCTGGCCGGGATGTCCGTGCCGGGGTAGCGCTTGAAGGTGAAATCGACCAGGTGCAGCTGAAACGACCGATGTTTGCGGCGAAATCGCAGGGCAACGTCGTAGCGTTTGCCGGCGATGGTGATGGGCGTCGGCCGCTTGGCCCACGTCGAGAACAGAAACACGCCGAGGCTCTTGCCGGTCTTGGGGTCGTGCAGCTTGGCGTACATCGACGGCATGTTGACGCCCTCGCCGCTGGTACCGCCGACATCCGGGCGCTCAACCGCGCGGTGGGCGTCCGCGGACTGGTTCTGCAGCCGCTGCGGGTCCAGCTCGAGGCGGGAATGCACCATGAAGCGCTGTACGTCGACCACCGCCGGCAGGAGCGCGTTAGCGATGACACCGGGCTTCTTGATGAGGTGCTCCGGCACCACGATGTTCACGTCCTTGTCGGCCCCGCTGCGATCGACGAACACGAGCTCGGCGTGCCGAATGTCCTCGGTGTGCCCCGACCAGCTGCCCTCGTCGATGCTCATGTGGCCTTCATCGGCATAGACCCCGGTGACGATCTCCCCGCAGAGCATGGTGATGATGCCGAGGTGCGAGATGAGCAGGCCGATGCGGTCACGACGCCACTGCAACCGGACGATAAAGGCGGCGATGAGGTTGATGAGCAGCACACCGCCGATGGTCCATCCGCCCGGAAAGGGGATCGAGGCGGCGACGTGGGTGCCGCGCGGCAGGAAGATGTCGAACGGAATCCACACAAAGAAGCTGTGGAAGTAGATCGACACGACGGACCAGATGCCGGTCTCGATCTGCGCGATGGTGCCCGCGAAGACCAGAAAGGCGCCGAGAATCAGCGTGACGACCGTGATGCGCATGGACGCCAGTGGCGAGACCAGCTTCTTGATGCGGTCGGGGAGGCTCGGCGCTGCGCGCCCTCCGGCTGTTGATGTGGCGGCGACGCTGCTCATGGTTGGCCCCCTGGGTTGGCGGCCGCGGCCGGGGCGGTTTTGGCCGAAGGCGACTTGGGCGGGGGCGCTTCGGGTGGCGCTGCGCCAGCCTCAAAGCGCACCGAGGCGAGAAACGCGCGGAAGGCCGGCAGATGCCCCTTGAGCGCCTCGGCGCTGGTCGCCAGCTTGAAGAACCAGGTCTTGCCCTGGCGAGAGATCAGCGCAGCTGCGACGCCGCTCTTGGCGGGCGCGCCGGCTGCGGCGTTGCTCATCACCCCCAGGTGTCCTGCTTGACCGTCCACAGTGATGGCTTCTAGCGCGGCCGTCAGGTCAGCGGGCGCGAGCGGCGGCAAACCAACCTGCCGCCGCCAGCGGTTGAAGTTCGGGCTCAAACCGCCGGCAGGGCCTGGCAGCGAGACGACGGAGACGTCAGCGACAGTAGCCCCAGCGCCGGCCATGAGGCTGATCAAGCGCATGCCCGACGCTGGTTTTGCGGTCCAACCGGGCGGCAACGCGAACTGGGGCGTACCACCGCGGCGGGCGCCGCCGGCGAGGCCCTTCGCGACCGCTGGTCCGGGTGGATTGGCGACGCGGCCCGCTGGCGCGCCGCCCTGAAATCGCACCGATGCCAGAAACGCGCGGAAGGCCGCGGTGTTGGCTTGGATAGCTGAGGCGCTGCCCGACATCTTAAAGAACCAGGTCAGCCCCTGGCGAGCCACGAGACCTGCGATGACCCCACGCGCGCCCTCCCCGGAGTCCTTGCCGACGAAGACGCCAAGCTGCCCCTGCTGGCCTCCGACCGTGATGGGCTCCAGAATCTTGAGCAGCGCCTCTGTCGGCATTGGCGGCAAGCCCACCTGCCGGCGCCAGCGGTTGAAGTTGGGCGCGATGCCGCCCGCGGAGCCCGACAGCGTGACGACGGAGACGTCGGCCGCATCGGCGCCCTTGCCAGCGGCGAGGCTGATCAAGCGCATGCCGGCTGCGGCTTTGGCGGTCCAACCAGCGGGCAACGTGTACGTCGGAGCGGTGGGCTTGGGTGCGCTGGGCAGGCCCATCCGAGGCGCCATCGGCCGTTGCGAGACGGTGGGTGGCGCCTCCTTCGGCACCTCATAGCGCGTCACGCCGTCACGGCCACAGCCGAGCAGCGCTAACGTGGTCATGACGAACGCCGCCACGAGGCCGGCTGCGCCAGTCGCCTGTGACGGATGCGACGCGGCGCCGCGTCGGAGTGATTCAATCACGGGGTTTCCTCTCGGTCAGTTGGTCGCCCGCGCCCGCAGTCGGTGGGACGCTAGATTTCTTGAGTCACCGGTGGACCCGCTCGACCATGCACTGGGGCGTCGGGCCACACAAATCGCGCCTGCAAGTTAGGCCCCGAACGAGCTCTCGACAGACTTTTCGCACCACCGTGGGTCACTTTCACGCTAGAGTTTCATAAACGTCTGATTTTTAGACGTCATTGGTGATCTGGCTGCCTGGCCAGCGCCCGCGCACACTGGCCGCGATGACACGCGGCGCGGCCCCGACACCGCGTCGTTTTTCTCCGAATGAGACGAGGTCCCGATGGGAGAGATTGCACACGACGCGGCGACGTTCGGCTTTCAGTCGCTGCTGCAGGCGGCGGGCCTACAAGGACCCAACGGCGCGCCGATCACTGAAGCGCTCGCCCTCGTCTTGGCCGGCGGTGTGGGGTTTGGCAGCGTCGCCGCGCCGTCGGGGAGCCCCGTGCGCTGGTTTGTCTCGGGTCGACACAACTGGCACGGAGACCTCGCCTACCTCCGCGAGGCCATCACGCGCGTGGGTTTGAGCGTGTTCTGGTTCGAACACGACCATCCGACCGTGCTCGCCCGCGCCTTGGCCAACTGGCTGGAAGCACCCGACGCGTGTGTGTTGGCGTGGGTCGATGCCGCCGAGCTGCCGTGGCACGGGCTGTCACCCGCATGGCAGGGCCTCGCGCCGCGCGTGGTCGTGCTGCGCGGCGCCGACGCGCAGCGCGGGGTCCGGGTCGAAGACCTCGGTGGAGCCGCCCGTCTGTTGCCGCACAGCGACCTCGCGGCGGCGCGGCAGGCCATCACCAAGCATCATGGCCGCATCGCGCGTCTGACTGAGGAGCGACCAGCCGTGGACGTTCCCAGAGCGTTGGTGTCGGGCCTGCGGGCCAGCGCACAGGGCCTATGTCAGGGCCACGGCGACGTACAGGGCCTGCCCGCCTTGCGTGTGTGGGCCGAGCGACTCGCGCAGGGCGACGGGTTCTTGGTGCCCTTCCCGCTGCCGACCGACATCTTGCCAGCCTTGCTGGACCTGCATCGCGCCATTCGGAGCGGTGACGGGCTGCTGCGCGAGTGCTTCGCAGACGGCGTGGCCGAAGCCGCTGCCCTGTTGCGCCACGATGCGTTGGCCGCGCACCGGCAGGTCTGGCGTGAACTTGGTCGGAGCTGGACCGACATCGCAGATCGCTGTCTGCCCCAGGAATCAAGCTTTGCAGCGCTGCAGCAGCTGGCTGAGCAGGTCGATCAAGGCGTGTCGGCCGGCGCGGCGGCGAGCGACCAAGCCGCGCACCGCAGGGATCTGAACACACGCCTGCTGGATGCCGCACAGCAATGGCAGCCCGAGTCAGCCGCGCTACGGGCCCACCTGCGGCAGCTGGGACGAGCGCTCGCGGTGCTGGCGCTGGCGGAGCAGCGCGCGGCTGAGCAATTGCTCGCGACGCTGAACGAGGTGGTCCTGGACTGAAGCGGCGCCAGCGTCCTGGGACGCCTCGCCACCGCGCTCGCGCGTCGGGCGGGGGTAGACGCCGAGATTGCGCCAGTGCGACTGTCGACCGCCGACAGGGTCGGCAGACCGAGTGGATTGCGAGCGTGCTGCGGCGCGCTGGAGGTGAATCATGAGCGTGCCGCTGCGCTGCGTCGTCGTCACGGTTGCCCTGTTGGCGCTGGTCTCCTGCGCGACCGACACGACCGAGACGGTCGACAAGCCCCTGACGAGCGACCTCTATGGTCCGTGCGGCAGCCCGGATTGGACGTGCGCGCCGGGCTTGAGCTGCGTGTCGAGTCGCGACGACGCCAGCGTCTTTCTCTGCACCCGCGCGTGCGCGCCGGCGGCCAAGTGCCCATTGGTCATCGACGTCGGTCAATGTCACCCGATGTTGGAGTGCGGCACAGGGTGTTGCGAGATCAACAACACGTGGACTCAGTCGTCGGTCAAAGTCACCTGCGAGGCGGGCGAGACGGTGGCCGTGTTGAGCGACGGCTTCTGCCAGCCGTGGCCATGACCTCGAGCGCTCACCACGCCACGCGGCAGCGAAGCCCATCCTGCGTGCCGCGTGAGCCCAGCGAGACCCACCTGAGCGCTACTTGAGCGCGGCGTGCGTGGCGGAGATCACCGACTGGTAGAACGCCGGGTTGTGCACGCCGCCGCTACCGTCCTCCACCAGCAAACGATGATTCCAAGCCGCCTTCACGAGCACGTGTGTCGGCGTCAGCACGGCCTTGCCGCCAGCGGTCATGTCGGAGGACGTCACGAGCAGCTCACTGACCGTCGTCTTGCTGCCATCTGACCAAGTCACGTCGACGCTGCTCGGCAACACCAACTTCCAGCCGCTCTTTAGCGCGATCGACGCTGGCGCGACGCTGGTTGGCGCCACGCTCATGGACACATTCGCCCCGGATTTGCTGGAGTATAGCTTGGTCTTGGCGTCCCACGCGCGCACCTCCACCTTGCCTGAGGTCTGAATCGCCGCCGCGAACAGGGTCAGCGCCTTGGCGCCGATGTCTTGACTCAGGCCAGTGAGCTGCATGCCAATCGCACCCTGCAGGGCCTTGCCGTCGACGTTCTTGCTGTGACACGCCGCGCAGATCTCGAGGCTCGCCTTGAAGCCGTGATTGCCGGGCACGTCGGTGGCGGCTTGGCTGTCGACGGCGGCGGTGAGGTGACAACCGACGCAGGTGTTCTTGACCGCGAGGTGACCTGACGGCGCGTAGCGCGGCACGAAGAAGGCGTTGAAGCCGTACATCACGTCCGTCTCCGAGGCCGGCAGTCCGGTGTCCCAGGTCTTCGTGGCCGCCGCGAAGTCAGTGTGCTCCCCGACCCAGCTGGTGTGGCACGTCATGCAGACCGCGCCGGTCCCCGCGCCCTTGATGTCGGTGAGACCGCTCGGCAGGGCGACGATGGTGTCCACGACGCGCAGCTGGGCGACCGCGCCATTGCCATGCGGATCGTGGCAAGCACTGCATGTCGTGGGCTCAACCGCGCCGAGCGCGAGCCCCTCGGCGCGCAAGAACTTCTCGTCGGCGACCTTGCCGTCCGACTGCTTAAGCACCCCAGCGTCCCCCGTGGCCAGCTGGTCGGCGTAACGCGCGAACCCTTGCGCCGCGTGGCAACGACCGCAGCTCGCGGCGTCCAAGCCGTTGTTCTCGAACGTCGCGTGCGCCTCCGTCGTGGCGCGCAAGGCGTGGGCGCTATCGGCCCATTGCGCCGGCTTGTTGTAGTTCGGCGCCCGCTGGTGACAGCCCGCGCAGACCGCGTTGCCCCACACCACGCGCGGCGCATGCGTCGCGTGCGCGTTCGAGGATTGTGGGCCATGACAGCTCTCACACTGCACGTTGCCGAGCTTGGCCAGCTCTTTCTTGCTGGTCTTGAGCTTGTCCCACGTGCCAGGCGCGGGCGTCGTGAAGGACCACTTCGGGGCCAAGTTGAGGTCGTCGAAGCCGCCGTTGTTGGCCGCGGCTGACGCACCTACCGTGTGGCACGCCAAGCAGGTCATCGAGAACTCCGGCCCGGAATCCCCGTCGAGCCCGGCGCTCATGGCGGTGGCGTGGGCGCTCTTGGCCCAGGGCGTGAAGATGTCCGGCGCGATCTTGCCGCTGTGGCAGATCGTGCAGCTCTGCTCGGCGCCGACCACACCCGTCCACGTGCCAGCGAAGATGTCGACCGTCTGGCCGGACACGCTCTCCGTCAGCTTGTAGGTGCCCTTGTCGTCCGGCGTGAAGTGCACAAAACGCGTGGTCTCACTGGAGAGCGGCGCGATCGCGGCAGGGGCGCCCGTCAGATCGAGCACCCACTTGAACGTCTTGCCGTCCGCTGGCCCGGCGACCCACACCGGGAGCCCAGTCGGCACCGCAGCCACACCGATCGTCGGAGTCGCGGCCTGCACGACGACCTGCGCTTGGCCGACGTGGCCGTCCTGGTCGATCACGTTCACCTCGAACACCGCGCGGCCGACGTCCATCGGCGTCAGCCCGAGCACCCCAAAGCGCGCCTCTAGCACGGCCTTGGTGTCGCCGAGCTTCACGGTCTGCACCGTGAGCGTCGCGGTGTTGGCGTCCGTCATCGTGAGCTTGGGTCCCGACAGTTGGGTCCAGCTATAGGTCAGCAGCTTGTTGTCGCCGTCCGGGTCGTCCGCCACCGCGTTGAGCTTCACCGCGGTGTCAAAGCCGGCGTCCAAGGCGTCGCTCACCGTCACCGTCGGCGTCGCGCCCGTGACCGGATCGAGCGCCAGCGTGACGACCAGCTTGTGGGTCGTCAGGGCCACGACGCCCACGCCCGCGATCGTCTTGGACACGTGACCAGAGCGCTCAAACGTGAGCGTGTAGGCGCCGATCGCGACATCACCAAAATCGAACCCGCCCGTCGCGTCCGTCGTCGCGGCCAGGTCGCCGGGTTGCCCGGTGATCTTGACGCCCGCCAGCGCCTTGCCCGTTACCGCCGACGTCACCGAGCCCTGCAGCTTGCCCTTCGCGGACGCCACATCGCCCGGCGTACCCTTGTCGCCCTTCGCGCCGGGCGCACCATCGGCTCCCTTCTCGCCGTCCTTGCCCTTCTCGCCGTCCTTGCCCTTGTCGCCCGTCTTTCCGGTCTCCCCGGTCTCGCCGCGCGCGCCGACGGCGCCTTGTTCACCGAGCTCGCCAGGCAGGCCTTGCTCACCTTCGACGCCTTCACAGCCCGCCGCCGCGAGCAGCAGCGCCAGGGCGGCGAGCGAGGGGGCTAGCAGCCAGCAGCCTCGCATGGCGGTTGAATTCGATCGCTGTGCGCGGTGCGTAGGGCAATCGTACATGGCTTCCTCCTCGCCGGCGCGCCGGTTCAGACTGATCATAGGTGGCACGGCGCGCATGCCGCGGCGCTGTGCTTGTTTTGGTCGCTGCGCCAGCCCGGCGGATGCGGGTTGCCGCCCGTCGCGCCGACGCGGTGACACGTCACGCAGTTGCTCGCCGCGCCACGGTCGTGACACACCGCGCATCCCAGCGGCGCCCGTCGCGCCTCGGTGCCGTGAAACTGCGCGCTACCGCGAATCATCCAGCCCGGCGGGTGACGGGAAGGTCCACCGGGATTGAGCGCGGAGACCTTCATGGACTTGTGGCAGCCCGTGCAGCGCGGCTCCTGGTGGCAGGTCATACACGACGTCGGCTTCTGGCGAGATTCGATGCCGTGGCGCGACATCCAGTCACCGCGGTGGTGGGTGGCGCGTCCCACAGCGGTCGGGCGCAGCAGCGACGGACGCGCCACGATCGCGTTGGTGCGGGCATGACACTCCGCGCAGCTCGTCTCGGTGTGGCAGTGGGCGCACACTTGAGCAGCGCCGTGCGCCGCCGTGCCGTGGCGGGCCAGCCAGTTGCCGGCGTGCTGGAACATCGAGAGCGGCCGCTGCTCGTTCTCCACCAAGTTGGCGTGGCAACGTTGGCAGCCGTCGCGATCGAAGTCCTTCTGATGGCACTGGCCGCAGACCTTGAACATCTCCGGCCGTTGGTCATGGCCGGTCCGCGTCGCCGTGCTGATGTTGGCGTGACACGTGGCGCACGTGACCTTGGCCGCGGCCGTCGCTGCCGCCTGCTTGCCGTCCGCCTTCTTGCCGTCCGCCTTCTTGCCGTCCGCCTTCTTGGCGCCGGTCTTCTTGCCATCCACCTTCGCCGACGCCGGCGCCGTGCGCGCCATGTGGGTCTTGTGGCTGAACCGGATGCCGTTCATGCGCGTGTCGATCCACCGCAGCGGCGCCTTGGGGTTGGTGTGGCACTTCTTGCAGTCATCCTTGCGGTCGTGGCACTCGGTGCAGGCGGCCTCTTTGGGCATCTGGCGTTTGCTCTGCAGGCTGACGGACTCGCTCATGTCGCCATGACACTCCGTGCACGCCACCTCTTCGTCCACGACGTGTTTCTTGTGGGAGAAGGTGAGTCGCTCGACGGGTTTGGACGCGGCACCCGCCCACTCGCCGACCAGCCAACCGCACCCACTCATGGCTGCGCTCACGGCCAGCAAGGCGGCCACGATCGAGAGACGATTCATTACTTGCCCCCCGGATCGGCTGATTTTGCGGGCTGAGCTGGTGTCGGCGGAGCGGCTGGCGTGGCTGACGCTGCGGGTGTCGCGGCCTTCGCAGCCTCTGGCGTCGGCGGCTTCGTGGCGACGGTGTGGCCGTGGTCACGCCGAAACACCTCTTCGGTCGCGCGCAGGTTGAACATCATCATCGCCTGTTGTGTGTAGTGGGGGTTCTGCCACACGCGCCCGTCGACGGTGACCTCAAACCCGTGTAGCACGCGCCATTTGGCCGCCACAGCCGCCAGCATCGACTTGTCGTAGCCATTGATGGGGCGCAGAAACTGGTAGCCATCGAGATCGACGCTCAGGGTGAGGCGCGGCGTCGGGACGCTGCGGGCGAAGACGCGCGCGTGCCAGTAGCCGTTGTCGCCGTTGTAGCTTCGACCGCCCACCAACCCGACGACGTGCCGGCGTCGCTTGTCGATCCGGAGTCGCACCTCGCCCTCCGCGCTGTAGCCGTCGGGGCCACCGTCGTTGATGTAGCGGTCGTAGTGGCCCAGCACCTGCAGCGCGCCGGGCGTTCGCAGGTCGAAGCCACCGCCGACCTGGTTGTCGGTGCGCGCGACAAAAGCGCTGAAGATCGAGTATTTCGGCAGCCACGCCAGCGGATCTCGGACTTCGGCGGAGGTGTAGACGTCGAGGTAGCGCGACACGCCCCAGATGGCGTCCACCCGCGCCCGCTGCAGTCCACCACCAATGAGGTCGTGGGCCCATAACCCGGTCAGCCGCACCGGATCCAGCGCGCGCACCGCGAAGTCGACACCGACGGTACGCCGCGGCATCTCCGCGTTTTTGGCGACATCCTGAAACGCCAGCCCGATGTGGCCGAGCGACCAGCTCTGCCACGCCAGCCGCGCGCCGCCGACCGGTCCTTCAAACAGATCGTGGAAGCCTTCGTTCTCGGCCGTGCCGTAGTAGACGTCGGCTCGTAAATTGGCCGGCAGCCACACCGTCGCGGCGGCGCCATCCATGTACACGTAGCGCGGCGCGCCAACAAAGAGGCCCATTCGTCCGACGCGTAGGTGAACCGTGCGGGCCTTGTCGCGCCAACTCACGTGGCCAAAGACCAGATCGCCCTTGCGGCCGCTCGCCACCGCCTCTGACATCGCGACCCGCGCCCACGCGCCGACGGCCAGCGAGATGCCGGTGTCGCCTAGGTTGTCCCCCGAGAGGTTGAGCATGTTCCAAGAGCCGGAGAACGAGCGCGTCTTGTCGAACGCGCCGGGCTGCAGGTCACGTGTGCTCAGCGTCAGGCTGTGCACGCTCAGGCGAATGTTGTTGTGGGCGTCGTGCACCACCGTGGTCTCACCGGCGCTGGCGTGGCAAACGGAGGGACACAGCAGCGGCACACACACAGCCACCGCGCCAAGCAGCATGGCCACCAGTCCAGCGCGCGTACCCGTCTCGGGCCGCGCGCCGCGCTCGGCGAGCCTAGTCGCGCCAATGTTCCGATTCGGCCCGGCGGCTGTCGGGTCAGTCGGGATCTCAGGAGCCGTCATGGGTCCACCCACCCGTTGATGTGTGCGCCCGTGTCGGTTCGCAGCGCGCCGTTCTTGTCGACGGTCTTGCTGTGACACGGACTACACGCCTTGGTGTCCTCGCCAGGTTTGAGTGGCGAATGACCAGAGATCCCCGGGGGTGGGCTGCCGTGGCAGGCGTCGCAGCCGTAGTCCACATCGGTCCATTTGGGTGAGGGATGTGCGGCGCCGTCCATCGTCGCGCCGTGGCAGTAGACGTCGCTGCAACGCTGCGTTTTCGGGTCATACGCCGGCACGGTGCCCTTGTAGCTCGCCAAGCCGCCGCCATCTGGGAACACGACCGTCTGCAGCGCGCCAGACAGGTGACCGACTTCGTTCACGCTCTTCGGCAGCACGTGGCAGACGGCGCAAGCCATCCCGCCAGCGCTCGCGGTCTTGCCCTGGAGATGCGCCAAGTGCGCGCCGACGGTGGGCAGCGTCGGGTCAGACTTGCCGTTGTGGTCCGGTGGCGGGCCGCCGTCCTTGCCGCCGTGGCAGGCTCCGCACGCGGTCGGCACCTCCACATCGACCTTGCCGTTGAGGTGGGCGCCACCGGCGATGAGCGTGCCAGCGATCCCGCCGGGGCCCATGGGGCCGACCGTCTTGCTGTGGCAGGGCCCGCACTGGGTCATCTTGGGGTGGTCGTTCAGCGTCGGCGGAGCGCCGTGGCAGCTGGTGCAGTCGTTGACGGGGAGCGCAAAAT
>CALENB010000388.1 GCA_937910235.1 uncultured Myxococcales bacterium
CACCACGGCCCGTCGACCTTGCCGGTGCACCAGGTCGTCGCTGGTTTGCAGCTGTCCGAGACGCCTGCTGGCATGCTCTGACACCCGGCTGCGCAGCTCACCGAGGCCTTGATGCTGCCGCCTCCGCAGGTGCGCAGCGCGGCGCCGTCGCACCACGCGCCGTCTGCCTTGCCCGCGCAGAAGCCCGTCGCGGCCGATTTGCAGTGATCGGCGGTGCCCGCAGCTTCGCTCTGGCACCCCGCCGGGCAGCCTTCGTTCTTCGCTACCGCCCCGGATTTGCAGGTCAGCAGCGCGGCGCCGCTGCACCACGCGCCATCGCTTTTGCCGGTGCACGGCCCAGAGGCGGGCGCCGTGTCGCTGCAGGTGGTGGACCACGACACGCCGCTCGTCGATTGCGCGTTGACGGGGGTCCCGTTCTGTCGCAACTCCAGGTGCAGGTGATGGCCACCTCCCTGCATACACACCCACTTACCGCCCTTGAGGGTCATCGTATAGCCGGTGTTGCTGACCTTGCCGACGAGCTGGCCGGCTTTGACCATTTGGCCTTGCTGAATTGGGATGTCCTGCCCCATGTGCGCGAGGATCACGCTCCACGACCCATTGGCGATCTTGACGTAGTTGCCGAAGCTGAGCGAGCAGGTCTGCCCGGGAATGGACTTACGAACCAGCACCGCCTCGCCCGACATCGGCGCATACACTGGCGTCCCCTCGGCGGCGGCGTAGTCAGAGCCCATGTGGCCGCTATAACAGCCAAAGGCACAGGTCACGGACTTGGCTGGCTTGAAGGGCTGACACAGACTCAGGCCCCCCGTCGAGGCGCCGCCTTTGCATGCGTCGTCCGTGCCTGCGGGCATGGGCTGACAGCCGTTGCTGCAGGCCTTTGACGACGAGACCGCCCCCGAATTGCAGAGCAACAGGTTGCTGCCATCGCACCAGTAGCCGTTGGCTTTGCCCGTGCAGGACCCCGTGGGTGTGGCGGTTTTGCAGGTGTCGTCGGTGCCCGCGGGCATGGGCTGGCAGCCGTCGTTGCAGGTCTTGGTCGACGCGATCGCGCCCGATGTGCAGAGCAGCAGCTTGTTGCCGTCGCACCAGTAGCCGTTGGCTTTGCCCGTGCAGGGTCCCGTCGGCGTGGCGGTCTTACATTTGTCGTCGGTGCCCGCGGGCATGGGCTGGCAGCCGTCACTGCAGGTCTTGGACGACGACACCGCGCCCGATTTGCAGAGCAGCAGCTTGCTTCCGTCGCACCAGTAGCCGTTCGCTTTGCCCGTGCAGGGTCCCGTCGGTGTGGCGGTCTTACATTTGTCGTCGGTGCCCGCGGGCATGGACTGGCAGCCGTCATTGCAGGTCTGGGACGATGAGATTGCGCCCGATTTGCAGAGCAGCAGCTTGTTGCCGTCGCACCAGTAGCCGTTCGCTTTGCCCGTACAGGGCCCCGTCGGTGTGGCGGTCTTACATTTGTCGTCGGTGCCCGCGGGCATGGACTGGCAACCGTCATTGCAGGTCTTTGACGACGACACCGCGCCCGATTTACACAGGATGAGCTTGCTGCCGTCGCACCAGTAGCCGCTCGCCTTGCCGCTGCAGAAGCCCCCGGATTTGCACTTGTCGTCGGTGCCTGCAGACATGGATTGGCACCCGGCGGTGCACGTCGTGGAGGAGGAGACCGAGCCGGATTTGCAGAGCACGAGCTTGTCGCCATCGCACCAGTACCCGCTCGCTTTTCCGCTGCAGAAGTCGGCGAACGCGACGGTTGGGATCAGGAGGGCGATCGTCACAATCAAGCAAACAGCGGTCTGCGAGCGGAGGCCGCGATGCGGGGGGATCAGGCGGGTCATGTTGTCCTCCGGTACGCAGTCGTCATACCGCCGGGCTCGGCGGTTGGCTACCGGAAACTGAAACGGGTGTCAGTGGGTCAGCGCCTCATCCACAAAGTCGCGCAATCGAAACACATGCGCCACACCGAGCCCCTGCCCCACAAACGCAGCGCCCAGCAATAGCCCATGCACCAGCAACGCCACAGGCAGGCTCAGCAGGACCCATGGCGTCTGATCGACCATCCACTGGCTCAGCCCAAAAAACACGCCGAACGCGCCGAGGGTGGCCGTCGCCAAATGCATGAGCATCAGCATCGTCCAGACTTGCGGGTGCGGCCCGACGCGGCCGAGCAATCGCGCTCGGGCGCCATCTTCTTCGATTGAGATGCCCAGCTCCGGCGACCAGAACGTCGCCTCGTCGCGTGGGATGTTGATCTGCGCGCGGCCACTCCGCACAAACCCCTCCACCTTGCACTGCGGCGAATCGAGCGCACGCTGCAGACTCTCGATCACCTCAGCGACGCTCATGTTGACCTGCACCTCAAACGTCGGTCGCAGCGCAGGGCCACCAAAGTGCACGCGGGGTCGCGACAGCCAGCGCGCAGATCGGCCGCGAAAGCCGAACTCGACGGCCAGCCGTGGTGCGCCCCAGCCGCGATTGAGGGCCCGCACCCAGCGAGGCTTCAGCAGCACCTCGCTAACATGGAGCAGCATCCGGCGCTCTTTGCCGTCGGCCTGCAGATCGAATTGTTTGAGGTCGCACAAGAACACCTGTTCGGCCTCGGCGATCACGTGACGCCCGGCGAGCTCAACGATAGTGAACTTGGCGTGGGCCATCTTCTCGACGCTCGTCGCGGGCCGGCTCAACTGAACGCAGTGGTCGAGCAGCGTCGCGTCCTCCGGCAGAAAGCAGAGCGCCGCCTGGCCGGTGGCCTCGATGTTGCGGGAGGTGTTGGAGTCGCGCTTGGAGATGAGCATGAGCATGCCCTCGCCAGCCGCGGGCTGCGGAAAACACAGGCTATACGGCGCGATGTTGAGTTGGCCGGCGGCGTCCGTCGTGACGACGACGATGACGGGCATCGGGAAGAACGCGGACGATTGATAGAACGCGCCAGACCGCACGACACGTTCGAATAAGGGCTCTGCGCTGGCGTCGGGGACGGCGTTCGCCAAGCCGTCCTCCATCTCGATGTCTGGCGCCTCAGTCATGTGGCGACAGTGCGCAATCAACACGACTTCCGCAAGCCACAGAACCCGCTGGGAGTTGCACAGCGCGCCGACGACCGGGCAGCAGCGAGCCTCACAGCACCCCTCACAGCACCCCCTGCAAAAACCACCGCCGCCGCACGCGGTCATAGTAGATCCACAGCAACTCTCCGCTCTGCATCTCTGTGAATTGATACTCCCGATGCACCTCCCGCGCCCACCAACCGCCCGACACCACAAACGGCCCGAATGACCGCTGCGCTGAGCCGTGCGCGAGCCCACGCACCAGCCAACCATCATCCCGCACATGCCGCGGTTGCGGCGGCAGCCGCTCTGGACGCTGATAGATCCGGCGTACAAGCGTGCGCACCGCCACCTCCTTGGGCTGTGGCAGCCGCAAACTCTCCGCCGGCACCCACGCAAACCGCGCCTCGGGCAGATGCCCCTGTGCCAGCTGCGCCTGCAGCACCGCGCCCTCACCGAACTCGGCTCGCACACGCGCCAACGCCTGCTCGCCGGCGCGTAGGTCCCGTTTCGCGCGCTCAAAGTACAGAGTCAGCTGCTCACGGTTCGCCGCGATGCCCTCCCCATCCACCGCGAGATCCTCAACCGCCGCTGGCAACGTGATCGCCGCGAGACGCAGGCGCACGAGATCGAGCAGCAGCTGTTCGTCGAGGGTGGGCTCCGCTGGCTGTAGGCGCTCCTCAATGACCTGGCCGCCGTCGAGACGCAGCTCCAAATCCAAGGCGCTCAACACCTGTCGACGCTCGGCGAGCGCCGCTAGCAGGCCGGGCAATAGGCGTTTGACTACAAAAAGCAGGCGGGTCGCGCTCTTCATCGGATGGTCGAGGTGCAGGTCGCGACGCAGCGGCGCTGTCGCTGCTTCGGGGTGCATGCGCGGTCGCCAATCGCCCGACGCGAGCCGCCACAGCTGCAACGCCTCCACGCCAAAGCGCCGCCGAACGCCATCTGCGGGGAGCGCGAGCAGATCACCAACCGTGCGCACCGCCAACTTGTCGAGCGCGTCACGCACTTTGGGGGTGACCCCGAGTCGCGCGAGCGGCACCAGCGCGGCGGCGGCTTGTTCCCGCTCACGGGTGTCGAACGACTGCACCCCCGCGCCGCTGCCCCGCGCCAGGGCGTAGGTGCCAAACCGGGAGAAGCCAACCATCACGCGCGGCCAGAAATCAGCGCTGCGCAGCTCTGTGTGGATGTCCTTGGCCCAGTGCATCAACGAAGGATGCAGACGCTCGAGCCCGCTCGCGTCGAGCCAAAACACGCCCAACTCATCGGCGCTCGGCTCTACGTGGGGGCTAAAAGTGCGTAAACGCTCCGTCAACGCCGCAACGGCGGCCTGAATCTCCTCAGGCGCGACCACCCGCGCCCGTAATCCGGGGGCCAAGGAGAGCCCGGCAGCGTAGGACATGCCCGGGAGCACGCGCAGCTCACGCGCGACACGATTGATATGCAGAATCCGCCCCTGAGGCCGGTCATCCGCCACGACCGCGACGGGCGCCATGGCCCAGTCTGGGTGATGCTGCAGCAACAACTGGAGCGGTAACGCAGGCAAATCGACACAGGCGAGACGATCCATGCCCTACCCCACGCCTGCCGGTGCACGCAGCTCTTCCTCATCCGACCACGCAGGGCCCCGACGTTTGTCTTTCACCGCTTGAATCTGGCAGCGATAGCGATCCCCCGCGATCCACTTGCGCCGCGCCGTACAGCGCAGTGACACCAGACTCGACAGCGCCGTGCCCTGCCCGGTCTTCTCTTGTTGCTCCGTCACCACCAGCGCGACCGCCGCGTGTTTCATCGCGAGTTTGGCGAGGCGCGCTTGCAGCCCCATCGACACGTCAACCCGCGCGCCGAGGTCGAGCACAATCAGCCCAAAAGCGCCGGAGCGCAGCAGCTTGTCACTTGCGCGCGCCGCAGCCTCACAGCCTTGGACACGCACTACGATAAGCGCCGTCAGATCCACCCCGCCTTCAGCCACGTCGGGGGGATAGAACAACGGCCCACCAGCGGAGACCCACGCGACAGGCTCCCCTAACCGCTGCGCGTTGAGCACAGCGCCCATGGCGACGGTCAACGCGCTCTGCCCGGAGAGCTCCACCAATCGCCCGACAAGCTCCGCGTGACGCCACTGAGGCGGCTGTAGGGTCGACGTCTGCAGCGCTGATGACAGTCCTTCAGCGGTACCAAAGGTCTCAAAAAGAGTCGCGACCGCCGTGTTCATGCCCGCCTCGCCCCCGCAACGCGCTGTGACTTGGCGCCGGAAGCCACATGCCTCCGCGCGTCGCCCTCGAAATACTGCCCCACGTCGCCCTCGAGATATCGCCGCACCTCGACCACCTTGCCGAGCAACTGCAGCTGCGCTGGGTCGGGAAAGATCACCTCAAAGTCTGGATTTTCGGGGTGTAAAGCCACGCGCCCCCCAGACCGTCGCAGCCGCTTGACGGTCGCCTCGTCTTCCACGAGCGCGACGACAATATCCCCATCGGCCGCATCTCCTTGGCGACGCACGATCACCACATCACCTGGCAAAATGCCGGCTTGTTCCATCGACAACCCACGGATTCGCAGCGCAAAGAGACCATCGCCCTCGGCGATGCCGACCACGGGCACAAAGCCCTCCGCCTCTTCCAGCGCTGTGGTCAGCGCGCCGGCTTGCACATGGCCCAACAGCGGTACAAAACGCGGCTGCGGATAGGGCTGAGACTGTGAATGCATATGCGACTGTGAATGCATATGCGACTGTGAATGCGACTGTGAATGCGACTGTGAACGCGACTGGGGCAGTCGCAGCGCACGAGACCGCCCGCTGTCATCTCGCTCAAGCTGACCGCTCGCGACCAACGCATCGAGGTGCCGCTGCACGGTTTGCGCGGCGCGCAGGTCGACATGATCCCGGATTTCACGCACGGAAGGCGGATCGCCACGCAACAGCCGGTGCTGAACATACTGAAGGATACGTGCGCGCATCTCCCCATGGGGACCACGGCGGCGCCTCTTCTGAACCTCAGCGCTCGCGCCGGTTTGGGCATTTTTTTTCGTCACGCCAACCTCCACAGCATGGGCGTGAACACAACATAGCAGACAAATGTCTTCAAAAGAAGCGAAATCTCCGACCGCCTCCCGCCTCCGCCCATGCTTGACCCGCAGCGTGCATGCCGTAGGGTCGCGCGCACAGGCAGCGCGCCGGCACCACGCCGCGACACCGACGCAGGACCCAAGATGAAAGCGGTTGTTTTTCACAACTATGGTGGTCCCGAAGTGCTGCGTATTGAGGACGTCGCCGAGCCCGTCGTCGGCGCGCGAGATGTGCTCGTGGCGGTGCATGCGACCTCCGTCAACCCTGTCGATGCCAAGGCGCGGGCTGGCGGAAACCGCGGTGCGATGCGCTACAAGCTGCCCTGGATTCTCGGGCTCGATGTCTCAGGGGTGGTCGAAAAAATCGGCGCGGAGGTCACCGCTTTCGTGGTCGGGGACGCGGTCTGGTCCACACCTTCCCACAAGCGGCCCGGCTGTTATGCCGAGCGTGTGGCGATCCACCAGGACGAGCTCAGCCTCAAGCCGACCAACCTGTCGCACGCAGAGGCGGCGTCGCTGCCGTTGGTGGGGCTCACGGCGATGCAATGTCTCTTGCCACGCCTGAGCCAGCGCGCTGGGCAGCGGGTCTTCATCCAAGCCGGCGCCGGCGGAGTGGGCAGCGTCGCGATTCAGATCGCGAAGGCCTTCGATGCGTGGGTCGCCACAACTGCGAGCCCGAAAAATCAAGCTTTGGTGACGGATCTGGGGGCGGATCTCGTCATCGACTATCGCACCGCGGCCTTTGAAGACGTGCTCACCAACATCGACGTGGCGCTCGACTGTCTTGGTGCGGTGGAGCGCACCAAGGCGCTGGCCATCATGGCGCGTGGCGGCCGGCTCGCGACCATCAACGCCGACCTGCCCGCGATGACGAAGAAGTACGGACCCAGCCTGGCGCTGCGCGCTGTGGGGCTCAAGCTGATGTGGTTCAAGCTGCAGACGGCGACGCGCGGGCTTGACGGTGCGAGCGTGATCAAACGGACCAGCGCCGCGCAGCTGGCGCAGCTCGCGGAGATGGTGCAATCAGGCGCGGTGCGGCCGGTGATCGACTCGATTCGACCGATGGATGAGATCGTCAGCGCCCACGCTCACATGGACACCGGGCGCGCGCGCGGAAAGATCGTGCTCACCGGCTGGTGCTAAAGCGTCAGCACAATCAGCCCGTGTTTTCCGGAGGTCGGCTTGCCACTGAACGCCTTCTGCACGCCATCACCACCCCGGGCCGCATCCAACGCGTAGCCTGGCGCCGATAGCCCGCCAGGGACGTTGAGCGCGCCGGACTCACTCGAGAGCAGCTGCGCTCCCGCGCCAATCCACGACGAACCTCCGCCGCCGCCGCCGCCGCTGTAGGTGTATTTCGCCGCGCCGCTGCCGCCGCCATAGTAACCAGCGCCGCCGCCGCCACCGGAGCCGTTGCCGATGCAGCTCGCGCTGCCTGTCTGCACGGACGCGCTCGGGCCGACCTTGCAGTTGAACCCCCCCGCGCAGCCGCCGCCCGTGTCCTTGCCGCCGGCGATGCCGTCTGCCTCGCAGCCGGTGTAGGAGGACGTGTTGGTCTGCTTGCCACCGGCCCCGCCAGCCGCCGCGCTGCCGCCCACGCCGCCAGCGGAGTTCGTGTTGTACTTGTTGTTCGCGGTGCCGTTTTGTCCCGCACCGCCGGCCTTGCCACCCCCGCCGCCAGCGCCGATCGTCGCCGCGCCCGAGCAACCCGAGCAGCCATCGCAGCCTGCGCCGCCGCCGCCGCCAGCGACCGCGATCTGGACGCCGTTCTTCGAGACGAAGCTCGCGCCGCCGCCACCACCCAAGCTCTCACCTGCGCTCGCAACCCGGAAATCCAGGCTGTCGCCGGTCTGCACCGCGATCTTCACGCTGACATAGGCGCCGCCGCCGCCATTGCCGGGATAACAGCCCGCGCCGCCAGCCCCCCAGAGTTGGACCGTCGCCGACGTCACACCCGCTGGGACCGTGCCGCCAACCTTCTTGCCCCCTTCGCTGTAGACCGTGACCCCCTTCGCTAACGTGCCAGCGCTACAGGCTTGCGCGTTGCAGGGCTCAGACTTCGTCGCGGCGCCCGGGCACACCTGACCACCGCAGGAAGGCGGCGGCGCCGTGCAGCTGTGCGTCCCGGTGCGCGTGCCGCCGCCGCACGCGACCGAACACGCGCCCCAGACCCAGCCGCTCCAGCCGCCATTCACCGCGGTGCAGACCTTGCTGCATTTGCCTTGGACACAGGCTTCATCGACACCACAGCCCGCCGCGTTTTCGTCGACTGCGCCGTTGCAGTCATTGTCGATGCCGTCACAGACCTCGGCCTTTGCCGCGATCAGGATGCAATCGCCGAGCCCGGTTTGCCCGCAGATTCGCTGGCCAGGGCACTTGCCCACGACGCTCCCGTCGAGCGTGGTTTGGTTGGCGAAACACTTAGTCGAGAGCCCATCGGCCTTCGACGCCGGCCAGCAGGCGCACTCGCCGAACGCCTCAGCCGAGCCAGAGGGCGGTAGACGCACGCATTGTTTGGCCTTCTTGCCTTCGGTCGAGTTGACGACCTGGCATCCGTAGCCGGCCGGGCAATCGTCGTTCTCGACGCAAGCCGCGCCGCAGAACAGGCCGGACGCGCCCTGGTCGACACAGAGCGCATCGGTCAACCCGGCGGCCTCACAGTCCTTGCTCGCGCCACACGGTTGGCAGAGACGCCCCCAGCCGGGAACGCAGGCATCCACCGTCTTCCCCGCGCCGTTTGTCAGCTTTTTGCACGCAAATCCGGCCTCGCAGGCGGCACCGCAGGGCGCAGCGCAGCGGCGACCCAGGGGCGTCTCGATGCAGAGCCCGTCGTTGCAGTCCGGCGCCGCTGCGCAGGAGCACCCTGGCGCGCCGGGGCAGGTGGTTGGGCCCGCGTCAGCTGTTGACGCGTCCGCGACGCTCGCGTCCGCCGACGAACCGCCGTCCGACGTGATCCCTGCCTCAAGCTCGACCTGCGCGTCTGCGCTGGCGGCGACATCGGCCGTCTGTCCGGCGGTCGTGTCGCTGGCGTCAACGCCACCAGCGTCGAACAACCGCCACGCCCCGCTGTCGACGGCGCCAGCGCCGTTGTTCTCGGCGGCGTCGCTGCATCCCACCAAGGCCGTGAGCACGGCGGCGATCACACCGGCGCGTCGCCACGAGGACCCAGGTCGCAGGCCGGTTGGGGGCAGCGGGAGCGGGCGGATTCGACTAGACACGAGGTAGCTGCGCATGGCGGTCTCCAGGTTTGGCGGGCGCAGTCTACCGTCTCGGCCCACGTAACGGTACCCGGTCGACACCAACCACCAGAGGCAACAGACTCCGCGACGCCAACCCGCTCGCAGGCCGCCTCCGCAGCGCGTCGGACGACCCCAGCCCAAGGATCGCAATGACCGCCATCGCCCAACGCACCGCACGCGCGATCGCGCTCACGACCTTGATTCTCAGCCTTCTCGGCGCATGCAGCAGCCCGCCCGTGCGCGCGACCTGCCCTGCGACACAGGCTGGCGCCACGCCGCCACGAACGGCGACCGTGTCCGTCGCCGACCCCGGTTTCCTCGCCGCCTACGCTGCGACGTTTCGCTTTCGCCTCGGCCATCCACGCAGCTTCGCTTGGCTGCCAGACGGCTCGCGGCTGTACTACCTACGCTCCCCCGCCCGCTCTTTCGTTCAGCGGCTCTACGCCTTTGACCCCGCGACCGGCAAAGAGACCCTCGCGCTCACCGCTGAGCAGCTGCTCGCCGGCGCAGCGGAGACGCTCAGCCCCGAAGAGCAGGCGCGCCGGGAGCGGCAGCGACAGGCGGCCAGGGGCATCACGTCGTATCGCCTGTCCAAAGACGGACGCACGCTCCTGATTCCGCTCTCTGGCCGCATCTTCCTCTGGGACCCGATCACCACAAAGAGCCGTGAACTCCAGCTGCCGGGCGCCGGCGCGGTCCTCGACCCGCGGCTCTCGCCCGATGGCACGCAGGTCGCTTGGGTGCGGGGAGGCGCGCTGTGGGCGATGGCCCTCAACGGCGGAGCTGCGGTGCGGCTCACGCCCCCTGGTACCAAAGAGCTTCAGTTTGGCCTCGCCGAGTTCGTCGCCCAGGAGGAGATGGCTCGCCACCACGGCTATTGGTGGTCGCCAGACGGCCGCGCCATCGCGTTTCAGCGCACCGACACAAGCGCTGTTGAGCGCATGCATATCCACGACCCTTTGCATCCTGACAAACCCGGTCGAAGCTGGCCCTATCCGCGCCCGGGCAAGACCAACGCCGCCGTGCGGTTGGGGGTGGTCGCTGCGGCGGGCGGCAAGCTTCGCTGGTTGGACTGGGACCACAAACGTTGGCCGTACCTCACGCGCGTCCGCTGGCAAAAATCGGCGCCGCTCACCGTCGTTGTACAGAACCGAACCCAAACCGAGCTGGCCGTCCTGAGCGTCGTCGCGCCGCTGAAACGGCCGAAGAAACCGTCCGAACGGCAGACCCTGCTCACCGAGCGTGACACGACGTGGCTCAACCTTGATCCGGCGATGCCGCGCTGGCTTCCCGATGGCCGGCGCTTCCTATGGACCACCGAGCGCGCCGGCAGTTGGCAGCTCGAGCTCCACGACCTCAGCGGAAAATTAGATCGCGTACTAACCCAGCCAGCGTTTGGCTATCACGGCCTTGTGAGCTTGGACGCAGATGGCGAGGCCGTTACGCTGCTCGCGTCCACAGAAGCCTCTGAGCAGCACATCTACCGCCTCCGGTTGAGCCCGACGAGTCAGCCGCGCCCGCCCGAGCGCCTCACCGCGACGCCTGGCTGGCACGGCGCAGTGGTCGCCAAGAGCGGCGACGCGTGGTTGCTGGAGCTCGGCCCCACCAACGCGCCCAGTCGCGTCGAGGTTGGGGGTCGCCAAAGACCGAGCCCCCACATTCTCCCGCATGAGGCCGAATCGCCCGGATTCCCGGTTCAGCCGCGGTTCCTCACCGTCGGACCGCGCAAGGTGCGGGCGGCGGTGCTGATGCCGCGCAACGCCAAATTAGGGCAGCGTTTTCCTGTGATCCTGCACGTGTATGGCGGTCCGCACTACAACGTCGTGCGCGCGACCCAGAGTCGCTGGGCGATGCAGCAGTGGCTCGCCGACCACGGCTATGTGGTGTGCAGCTTCGATGGTCGCGGCACGCCTTGGCGCGGTCGCGCCTGGGAGCGGGCCACCAAGGGTGACTTGCTGTCGGCCCCGCTCGCGGATCAGGTCGAAGCGTTGAGAATCCTGGGCGCGCAGCTACCTGCGATGGATACGTCTCGCGTTGGCGTGTTTGGCTGGTCGTTTGGCGGCACATTCTCGGCCGCGGCGGTGATGCGGTATCCCGGCGTCTTCAAGGCGGCGGTCGCCGGGGCGCCTGTAACCGATTGGCTCGGCTACGACACCCACTACACGGAGCGATACCTTGGGCTGCCAGCCGCTGCGCCACAGGCCTACAAAATCAGCTCGCCGCTCACCTCCGCGACCCAGCTGAAGCGCCCGCTCATGCTGATCCACGGCACCGCTGACGATAATGTGTGGTTCAGCCAATCCGTGAAGCTCTCGAAGGCGCTCTTCGACGCCGGTATTCAACACGATTTTGTGCCGCTACCCGGTCACACGCACATGGTCCGCGACCGAAAGACGCTCGAGCGGATGTACGAGCGCATCCTCGGCTTCTTTGGGCAGCACTTGTAGGAGGGGCTGGGCGCCGCGACCCAACACGGCTATGGTACGCGGGCACATCACCGACAGGAGGCTTAAATGTCATCGACCTTTGGGATCATTGGAACATTCATCACGTTTTTGCATCTCGTCGCCATGGTCGCGCTGGGTGGCCTCGCGTTTGGGCTCATCAAGATCTCGGCGTTCTCCGGTCTTGAGAAGCTGAAGATCTCCGGCTACGGCCTCGCCGCAATCGCGGTGACGACGCTGCTCGGCACGGCGCTGAACTTCATCATCACGACCTTTCTAGGCAGCGTGGTTGGCTACGAAGCCATCGGCTACTGGCATATGGCTCGAGGCGTGATCGGCAACGGCATCGACATCTTGGGCTTCGGCGCCGCCACGTACGGCGCGATCGCGGCGGCCAAAGAATAGCCGTCCGATCAGCACGGGCAATCGAGGGACGGCACCTCGATGCTCTCCGTGTGCCGCAAGATCGGCCCCGCAGGCTGCAGCAGCGCGTCGGACCCTAGAAACTCATAGCGACCGTCCGCATCCATGTCAGACGCTGACCGCGGCACAAACAACCGCCCCGGCGCGGTGTCGTCTGTCAGCAGCTGCAATCGCGCGGTCTTGCCCTCGCCCACAACGCGCCAAATCGCCCAGAAATCGCCCTGAAAGTCGCCACAGCCGTCGCCAGCGGAGATCGCGACCGACACGAAGCGCGCGCTCGCATCGGTGGTCCCGAGCATCGTCACCTTCACGCTCGCGCCCTTGATGGCGTCCCACGTCAGCGCGCGCGGCAACGGCACCTCGGCTACAAATGCCTGCTGCACCAGCTCGAACCCCTTTAGTTTCTTGAGCTCCGCCATCGCCCTCGCGGCCACAATGGGCTCCATCGCGATCGGCGCTGCGACCTTCGGCGGCGTCTCCTCGGCGCTGCGCCCCCAGGTCGCGGCCCGGCAATCGTGGCCGGGCATCGGGAGCAGGCGCGCGACGAGCAGCCGGCCGGTGTCACCCAGACGCCACGCCTCGCGTGCCACGGTCGCGCCATCGGGCTTGGCGTCGAGATCACCGCGCCAATACTGCACAGTGCCAAAGTGCGGACGCACGCGCGCCATGATCGCCAGGGCCACGGCTTGCCCGCGGCAGACCTCGCCCTGCGGACCGTAGAGCGCCACCTTGCGACCTCGCCACGCCGTCAGCGTCGCTGGGATCTTGTCGAGCTTCGCTGGGCTCGTGACGCTCGCGTAGCTACCAGCCTGCAGCAGCCGCAGGCGTTTACCGTCGGCCCAGTCGCGCTTGGGACGGGTGTTGAGCACAAGATAAAAGCCACCGTCCTGCACCACAAACCCGAAGTGTTCAGCGCCGATCGCCGACGCCTTGGGGCCGGAGTTATCCACCACCGACTGCAGCATCTCCTCCCGCGCGATCTTCAACTCGCCGCGCTCACGCACGACCACGAGCTGCTTGGGCCCGATGTCCTTGTACCGCCCTGACGCCCAGCTTTGCTCAAACAGCAACCGCGCAGTGCCGGCCGTGGCGAGCACCTCTGGCTCCGTGGCCTCGACCTGCATCGCCTTGCCGAACATCCGCTTCCGGTCTCGCAGCCACGCGCGGCGTTGGAAGGTGCGGGAGCGTGTGCCGGAGCGCTTTGTGCCGTGAAATCGCTCTGCATACAGAGACGCGTAGGTCTCAAAGTCGCCGGCGT
>CALENB010000389.1 GCA_937910235.1 uncultured Myxococcales bacterium
GGGAGCGATGACGCCCGTCTCAAGCGCCCGCAGCAGCTTAGGCTGCACCTCGGCCGACATGTCGCCCACTTCATCGAGAAAGAGGGTGCCACGGTCCGCACGCACGAACGCCCCGTCGTGGTCGCCGGATGCCCCGGTGAACGCCCCCCTCACGTGCCCAAATAACGCGTCCTCCGCGAGCGACCCGGGGAGCGCCGGGCAGTTGACCGCCACCAGCTCCCCGTCTCGCCGGCTGGTCGAATGCAGCGCGTGCGCCACGAGCTCTTTGCCCGCGCCGGTCGGCCCGCAGACGAGCACGGGCAGATCGCTCGGGCCCAGTAGGCGAACCTTGCGACGCACGGCCTCGACCGACGGCGCTCGTCCGAACATGCCCAGGCCCTCAGCGCCCCGGCTCGGCGTCGGATCCTCGGTGAGCCAGAGCATGATTGTGTCGCCCATGCGGATCACGGCGCCGTCGTGAAGCGGCGTCGGGACGTTCGGCGCTAGCTCGTTGCCATCCAGTCGCGTGCCATTCGCGGAGCCTAGATCCTCAACGACGGCCGTGGCGCCGCGGCAACTCACGACAAAGTGCCGGCGCGAGGCGAGCGGGTCCGCGATGGCCACGCCGTCTGCGGGTTTGCGGCCCAACTCCAGGCCGTTCGCGCGCACCGGGATGAGCCGGTCAATCTCCGCCGAATCAGGGGCGTGCACGACCCGCAGCCAGGCGGAGGTGCCACGCGCGCGCTGTGGTGTTGGAGGGATGCGGCGGCGGGTGGCGGTCTCGTTCATGTCCCGAACTCTACCGCAGACTCACATCACTGCACCACCATTGGACTCAACGCCAGCAGGCAGGAATCTAGTACCGCGGCGGGTCACCGCTGCCTCCGTTGGGCTGGCGACAGTCGCTGTGGACCCCAGTGCGCACCGACGCGTTGGGGCGCGCCGCGTCGCGCTACTGCGCCATGGTCGACCCAGGTGAGCCGCTCTGGCTTGCCCCGCCGCTGCATCGCGCGCTCGTGCTCGTCGATCACAGCCGCGCGGCCAGCCAGAGGCGCGCGACCGACCGCCACGGCGTGCGCCGGATGTAGGCCGCCGGGAACGGTCGTCGGGGGCAGACTCGCCAGGGCGTCCGCGCGAGAGCCAGCCGCGACGTGCCAGAAATGTAGTTGCAGCTCGTTCGCCTTTCGCTCCAGCGTCCACATCAACCAGGGGAAGCTGTCCCGACGCACATGTGCGTTGATGCGCCCGACCACCGTGAGGCTCACTACGTCTTGCGTCCTTCGATGACGCCGCTGGACCGTGAAGCGGCGGATGAATCGCACCTCCTCCCCCTCACGCCAACGCGTGACGACCCGCACGCCCTGGGCGTTCTCCCACACCACACGGCCAGTGAGGTGCCCATCGCGCCAACGCCCCGTGAGCCACCCGCCGCCGGGGAACTCCGTGCGGCCGAAGCCGTGGCGACGATCGTCGCGAAAGGAGCCCTTCAGTCGGTCGCCGTTAGCGGCGTTCACAAAGGCGCGACCGTGGAGCTGCCCGCCACGAAACCAGCCGCGCGCGGTCTGGCCCTTGCGCCCGCGGACGCCATAGCCGTGCAACCTTCCATGGAGGTGGGCGCCCCGCGTCTGCTGGTCATCGTCGATGCAAACCGCGTAGCCGACCGGCGCCCCGCACAGGTGCAGACCGTCACACGCTCGCCCGCCGCGCCGTGTGTGCGCCCAACCTGTCGCCATCGCTGGCCCAGCTTCGACCTTGGCGCTGGCGGCACGTTCGACGGTGTCGAGGTCGTCCGCGGACAAGGTGCGCGTGTAGGCCCAGCGACCGTCACTCGCGCCGTATTCCCGGCCGATCTGCTCGCCGTGAACAAAGGTTCGACCGATTCGGACCTCGTGCATCTGGCCGTCATCGCAGAGACGCCGCGCGATGGTGAGGCTGGGACCGTGCGCCTCGGCGAGGCTGCCAGCCGCGACCGGGTCGTGTCGTTCACATCGCCAGACCATGACGCCCGACACCGGGGTGTGGCGAACCACGCGGGCGTCGTCCTGGCAGCGCCGCCCGTCGGGCAACGCGCGGTTGAATGCGCCACTGGCAACCAGCGGCTGGAGCGCGACGTCATGCGAAGGCGTGTGTGCGCATGCCATCATCGTCAGCGCCAAAAGTGGCGCACAGGTCAGGGTGTTGGTCCGGTACTTCATCGGTGTTCCTCCATTCGAACGCAGGGTCGTTGACGACCGCGATTGCATATCGAAACAGAGGTGCACAGCCCACGCCAACCGCGCTCACAGGACCGACAAGGCTTAACTTATTGGACTTTTTTCAGGTCACACGACGCGACTGGCGCCCCACGCTGGCGTGACGGTCACGCCTGTTGACTGGGACGGTCACGGCCGAGTTCCGAGCCCATCGCGCCTCGGGATGCGCTGCGTCGGCGCGACGCGGTCGTGAACCCACGCAGACGCAGGCGCGCAGAGGTCAAGCGGGGGGATTCAGAGCGAGCACACCCCCACTTTGCAGCTCTGCAGAACCGTACACGGGTTACTACACTTGCCACAGTGCTCAACCGAACTCAGCGTGTCGACGCACTGTCCGCCGCAGTGGGTCTTGCCCCCACTCGGGCCGGCCTTGCACACGCCGCCGGCGCAGGCGTCGCCCACCGTGCAGGGGTTCGCGTCGTCGCAGCTACCGGCCTGGGCCTCGTTCTTGCAGCCGTTCGTTGCGTCGCAGCTGTCGAGCGTGCACACGTTGCTGTCGTCACAGTCGAGGCTCGCCTTGCCCGTGCACGAGCCTCCTTTGCAGGAGTCGCCGATTGAGCACTGGCTGCCGTCATCACACCCAGTGCCGTCCTGCTTAGCGACGGCGGCGCACTTTCCAGTCTTCGGCGCGCAGGATGTCACTTCGCAAGGATCATCCTTGGACGTGTCGCAGGTAATCACGGAGCCCGGCTTTAGCTTGCAGGTGTTGTCCGTTGCGCAGTAGGGCGCTCCCGTGCAGAGGTCGTCGTCTGTGTCCTTGCACTCGCTGTCCTTCAGGCAGCCGCAGGTGTTGCTCGCAGGAGCCGTGCACACGCCGGTTTTGCACGAGTCGGGCGTACAGGCCACGCCATCAAGGTCGCATGACGTGCCATCCTTCACTGCAGTCGACACGCAGCCCGCCTTGGCGTCACAGCTGTCGCTCTTGCATTGGATTCCGCCGTCGCAGACCACCGTAGCGCCCTGACAGGAGCCGCCGATGCAGGCGTCCTTACTCGTGCACTTGCTGCCGTCATCGCACGCCGTGCCGTCGCTCTCGGCCACCGCCTTGCAGGTCCCCGCCTCGCACTTAGCCTTTTGGCACACCCCAATCGCGATCTTCCCGGCGCAGTCGCCGGCGTTACCGCAGCCAGAGGTGTCGGGCCCAGAGGTGTCGGAGCCAGAGGTGTCGGAGCCAGAGGTGTCGGAGCCAGAGGTGTCGGAGCCAGAGGTGTCGGAGCCTGCACTGTCGGTCGACTGCGAGTCCGCTGTTCCGGTGTCCGACGCAACGTCTTGCACGCTCACGGTGTCGCCGTCGCTCATGTCGCCAGCGTCCGCGTCGCCGATACCGGGTGTCGCGGTATCGGGTGTCGCGGTATCGGGTGTCGCGGTATCAGCTGAGGTGACATCCTGATGCGCCGCGCTGTCGAGCGTTGTGTCCGAGGTGTCCGACGCGTCGATCACATCGGACGCCACCATCGCGTCGGGAAATTGCGACAGAAAGCGCCCATCCGCTCGCAGCGCAGCGACCTCGTCCATCGTGCAGCCTGAAATCGCGCTGACCGCCACCAGCGCCGCCGCCACCAGCGCCGCCGCCTGCAGCGACAGCCCCCGACGCGGCTCGGCCAGCTGCCAACCGCCGGGCCACAACCCTAGAACTGCCATCGTGCCACCATTCCCCGTCCTGTCGCCATCGGAGCCAGCGCGAGGCCATCCGTCGGTCGCATGAGACGCCAAACCCCCACGGCCGCGGCGGCGGCTCCCACAGCGCCGAGACTCCAGCCGAAGATGACCAACCGATTGGCCGCTGTCTCGCGTGACGTTGCGCTGTCGGCGTCGAGCGTGATCAGTGCGCGGGTGGCGCCATCGACGCGGTAGGTCTTCGTCTCCTTCAGGTCGGCACGCAAAACGCCCTGATTGGCCGCGCCGAGGCCACCCAACACGATTCCTGCGACCAGACTCGCGCCGCCGCCGATGATCGCCGTCCACGCCAACGCGTGCGACGGCGCCGATCGTAGCCGAACGCTGGCGGCGGGGGCCTGGACGCCAGGGCTTTGGGGAGTCGCGCCGACCGGATCCGCGCTGGTGGAGCGTCCGACCGCACCGGACGGCAGGGTAGGCGCAGCTCCTGCGGAACCCTTCGCCGGGCTTGTTGGCGCCTTCGCCGCTGTCGCTTGAGCCTTCGCTTGTGCCTTCATCCAAGCGACGTCCGCGCCCTTCTTCTCGTGCGCGGCGGCGAGGTGGTGTTGCGCCTTGAGGCCATAGGCGCCTTTCGGTCCGTCGATCTTGAGCGCCTCCTCGTAGAGCAGCACCGCCTCAGAAAAATGGCCGACTTTGTGGTACGCGCGGGCGGCGGCGTATGCGTAGGCTGCCTGTTTTGGATCGAGCCGCGACGCGCGCCGGTAGAGTTCGGCTGAGACGAGGTAGTTCTTCTCCAAGTACAGCTGGAGCGCCTGCTTCGACAGCACGACCGCGTCGTGAGCGTCGTTGGCGACGACGGTCCTTGGGACGATACAGACGGCGCTCATGAGCACCGCGGCGCACGTGAACGCGGCCACGTGAACGACGCGGAAGCGACAGGGTTCAATCGGGAACGTAGGGACCTTCGTGCGCGGGAGTGGGCGGCGGCTTCGTGGCGGGTTTCGGGGCTGACGCTGCGGCTGCAGGCGCTGCAGGCGCTGGAGGCTTCGACTCGGTGGGCAGGACCGCCGCCGTCGGGACGGTTGGTGCAGCGGCAGGTATCGCCGACGCCGGCACACCTGTCGACGGTGTCGGCGATCCTGGCTTTGCTCTCGAGTCTTTGCCCGTCACACCACGCCGTCGCGCCACCGTCGCGCGCCGGGTCACCCGCGGCGACGCCGGTGCCCTTGCGCCGCCCGCGCGGGGGGCCCGGGGCTGTGCGTTCGGCGTGGAGGCGTCCGGTGTGGAGGCGTCCGGCGTGGAGGTGTCCAGCTTCGACGCGTCCGCCGCGGTGTTCGGCAGGACGTCCGCCGAGGCCGCGTTGAGGGCGTCGACCGTCGGCAGCGCCACGCGCTCGACCGTCGATTCCGGCGCAGCGCCAGCGTCCGCCAGCTTAGGAACCTCCGGAGACACGACCTTTGGACTTCGCCCCCGGACGACAGCGGTCGGATTCCGGGCGCTCTCGCCGCCATTTTGCAGGATCCACCAGCCGCCGCCGAGCGCCAGGATGGTCCCCACCACGATGGCGACCCCTAGCGTGCCAATGCCGCGGGAGGCGCCATCGGCCGGCAAAACCGTCGTTCCCGACGACACGGCCTGGGCGTTGTTCAGGACGGCTGACGCAGCCCGAATGGCGTCAGCGACCTCGGGGCGCGGCACGCCCTGCTGAGGGTGTGCCACGCCGCGCTCGTGGGTCTGCGACTGCGCTGTCGAGGCCGGCGTCGCGGACGTGCCATCGGGCAGCTGGGCCACTGCGGCGTCCGCGACTGGCGCAGCCCCGTGGCCTCGGCCGACGCGGGGCGCGCTGGCGACCGTCGTCGCACCCGTCGTGGCCACGCCTGCGGTGGAATCGGCGCGCGCGTCGCGGGCGGCCTGCTCCAGGGCCCGATAGTCCGCGGTAGCAGCGACTGGGTTGTGCCCAGGCTCGCGCAACGCGTGTTTGAGTTCGAGCAGCTCTTGGCGCAGCGCCTGCGCGCTAGCGGGTCGTGCGTCGGGGTGCTTCTCCAGCGTGCGCATCACCACGTCGCGCAGCCCGCGGCTCACATCGGCCACGGCCACGTCCGGCAGCGGCGGAGGCGTCGCGCTACAGTGTTGGAACATGATCGTCATCGGATTCATGTCGACGAATGGCGGTCGATTCGCGATGAGCAGGTAGAGGATCACGCCCAGCGAATACAGATCTGAGCGGGCGTCGACTTCTTCAGCCATGCACTGCTCAGGGCTCATGTACGCCGGCGTGCCGACCGCAGAGGCCGTCGCCGTGAGGTCCGAATCCAAGGTCTTCACGATGCCAAAATCGAGCACCTTGACCACCTGGTCGCCGCCGACGGTCGCGAGCATCACGTTGCCAGGTTTGAGATCCCGGTGCACGAGCCCGCGCTCGTGGGCCTCGCTCAAGCTGCCGAGGATACCGAGCGCGATGTCGAGGATCTCAGCCTCCGAGAAGGGATCGTCCGCTTGGCACCTCGCTCTGATCCGGTCTGCGAGCGTGACGCCGTCGACGTACTCCATCGCGATGTACAACGCGCCCGATGCTGACTGACCGACGTCGAAGACCCGAACCGTGTTCGGGTGACGCAGGCTGGCAGTGACCTCAGCCTCGCGGTGGAAGCGTCGGATGTCTCGGGTGTCGAGCTCTCCCTCGCCGCCGAGGAGCTTGAGGGCGACCAGCTGGCGGGTTCCCCGGTGGCGGGCTAGGTACACAGTCCCGAACCCACCCTGACCGAGCTCGCTCACGACTTCGTAGCGGTCACCCACGACGTCGCCCCACGCCAACCGCACAGCGGGGCCGATCGCACGGCTCACCTCGACGGTGGCGACGCTGTCGACGGGACACGTCTCGGAGTCCGTGCGCTGGCCGCAGGCGGGGCAAATTCGAGCCGTATCCATGGCGCTCCAGTACAAGTCGGCACAGCACAGAGCGGAGAGACTGGCGACTTCGCACAGCCGTCCCTTCGCCAACCGCTCGTTTCAGCTTGTCATGTGCGGCCGTGTCGGACGTGGAGTCCATCTCGCGGCCCCACTGAATGACCCACCATAGACCACTTTCACACTACGAATTCAACCCTTGTCGCGGATTGACCGACGCAGCGACAGCCCGTGCGACCGCCTGGAATTGCACAAGACGCTGTCGGCTTGCTTGGCTGCCCGAGGTTGGCGACCATCGCAGCCGGCGCGAGTGTCCGTCGCCTGGATGGGTCGCTCCATGTGCAAACCGGTCGCCGCGTGGCACCAACGCATCGCGCTACACGCCGCCGCCTCGTTACTGCTCTCGAGCGCGATCCATCGCGTCCGGCTATCTGCCGTGCTGACCCGGCAGGCGGCGCGATTGGACCTGAAGGGCACCGTGCCAACGTTGGCCGCGTGGCATCTCGCCTGGGCAGATCTCGTGGTTGCGGCCGTCGCTGCAGCGCTGCTTTTTGTAGTCGGACGCGCGATTGGCCCACGAATCTGGGCGCGTCGCGCGTTGGTCGCAGCTACGCTCGCGAGCCTCGTTGCGGTGGGCCTGATTCGGATCAGCCATCTCGGCCTGCTTGTCGCGATGCACTCCGGCCTCACGTTCCGCGTCCTCGCGGACGCGCTGATGAGTGGCGACGGTGTGGCGGTGGTCAGCGAGACCACCACCATGGCCCTCGCCTGGGCGTTGCCGCCGATGCTGATGTTCGTCGCCGCGCGTCTGCTGCCCGAGCGACACGCGAGCGCCCGTGTGTGGCTGCCAGCGGCGACGCTCACGGCCGCCGTCGCCCTGGTCGCCGTGAGCATGAGCCCGCAAGCAGCGCCGATCTCCGGGCTCCCGGACGAGGCGCCGTGGCCACCTGCCGGGTTCACGGCCGTCGATATGGCCCGCTCGCTGCTCGCCGCCGCCGCCACGCCGACGGACCAAACCGACGTGGATGACGAGAGCGCCGGGGGCGCCGACGGCGACGAGGCTGACGATGGCGGCACGCGCCCAGCGCCGATGCCGAAGCCCGCGACGGCAGAGGCCAGCCGTGAGCGGCCGTCCGCTTCGGGACGGAACAACCCGGCGAGGCGGCAAGACATTGGACACGTGCCGCTGCCCGAGGAGATCTCGGCGTCGGTGAGCCGCGGCGGTAAAGGGCTCGCCCACGTCGGCATGCGCTGGAGCGATCCGCGCGTGGTGTCGCCCGTGTGCGTCGACACGGCGCGTCCCGACGCGGCAAAGAAGCCCGTGAACGTGGTGTGGGTGATCATGGAGAGCACCGGTACCCGCTATGCGATGGGCGAGGTGTTCAAGGCGCGCCCGCCGATGCCCTTTCTGCAGGAGCTGGCCAGATCGGGCTGGTATCTATCGCGACACCGCTCGGCCTCCAATTCGAGCGCCACGAGCATCGTCTCCCAGATGAGCGGCTTGCTGCCGTTGCCCTCGCTCAACATGATGTCGGTGAAGAACGACAACTATCTGCCCGGACTTCCGAGCTTTCTCACCGGCTGGGACCGGTTTTTGGTCACGCCGGGCAAGCTCAGCTACTTCTTCCCGCGATCGTTCTTTCTGCACAACGGGATGACTGAACTCTGGGGCTTCAAGGAGCTGCCGGACCACAAGATCGTCGCCGAGGACCGGCTCGCCAAGGACGAGATCGCCACGGTCGACTTCTTCTTACAGCGCCTCGACCGCGCCAAAGAGCCGTTTTTTGGGGTGTATTACTCGTATATGCCGCACTGGGAGTACACGGACTACGGCGTGAGCTGGCGCCGCTACCGGGGGCCGCGGCTCATCGACCACTATCACAACGGGCTCTGGTTGCTGGACAATCAGCTGCGGCGGATCTTTGCCGGGCTCAGGAAGAAGGGCATCCTGGACCGCACGCTCGTCGTGCTGGTCGGCGACCACGGCGAAGCATTTGGGCAGCACAAGAAGAACTGGGCGCACGCCAAGGGATCGTGGGAGGAGAACCTGCAGACGCCGGCGATCCTGTGGGCGCCGGGGCTGCTGAAACCGCGGACGATCACAGCGGAGACGAGCCACATCGACCTGTTGCCAACCGTGCTCGACCTGCTTGCGGTGCCCTACGAACCGCGCCTGTTTCAGGGCGAATCGCTGCTCCAGCAGCGGTTGCGTCGCAAAGTGAGCCTGCATTGGGGCAACGAGGCGACCGTGTCGGCCATCCATATCGACGGCACCAAGGTGCAAGTGTCGCTCACGGAGCGCTGGTGTCGCGCGTATGATCTGCGCGCGGATCCCCGCGAGCGCCGACCGAAGTCATGCAATACGCCGCGAAGAGCTGAGCTGCGAGGGGTGCTTCGGGCCTGGGTGCACAGCCAGCGAAAGCTGCTCGGCGCCTACAATCAAGCCGCGAAAGCGGGTCGTCCGTTCGAGAACCTGACGCATCCGGGGCGACCTCATCCGACGGCGACTCCCGCGATAGCTCGCTGATCGGGCGTCGCGCGGCTCCCTGGACCCGACCGCGCTCCCCCCGCGTGGCTTTCGGTCCAGACTGCTTTCTCGTACCCTCCAGCGGCTCGTCCCCCCGAGACCAACCATCACGCACCATCGTTGCCGCCCTTCACCCGCTCCGAAAGCGCCGAGGTCTTCATGATATCTCCTGTTCACATCCGCCGAACCTCCGTCTGCAGCGCGATGCTCGTCGCCGGCTCCCTCGTCGCCGGATTGCTCGTCACCACGCCAGCTCAGGCCGCCCACCTTCACGGGGTCTGGCAGAGCGTGAAGAGCGGCTCCCTGTTCCATGTCTCACCGCCCGTCCCAGCCTCCGTTGACAGCCTCGCTGGCAAACCCTCGCTCGCTGGCGCGCTGGTGGCCGTGCGCACAGCCAAGGGTGGTGGGACTCCGACCGTCATGCTGCTGCGTTGGGTCGACGGCATGCGCGGCGCCCAGTTTCGCCTCGGCCGCGCGGTGGGAACCCTGGCCCCTGACGGCAACCACGTGCGTTTCGGATCCGGCGTTCAGTGGGCGCGCGTCTCCCACGGATCGCCAGCGGCCGCCCCGGCTGGGTTCTGGTCCTCGTCCTCTGGCAGCGTCTTCATGGTCACCGCGCCGGGCAGCCGTGGCTTCTTTGTCGCCGGCCTCAAGAATTTCAGCGGTCGCGCGTACGTCTCGGCCGCACGCTGGATTCCCGGGATGCAAGGGCGGCAGCTGAGCTATGGCGGCAGCAACACCGCGACGCTGGCGCCCGGTGGCCGTCAGATGCGGGTCGTGGGGACGAAGGTGAATACGTGGACCCTGATCGCGCCGTGGGGCGCTCCCCGCGCGCATGTCGTGCGCGCGCCGCAGGTCAGCATCGGCGGCAATTGGCGCTCGCGTGATAGCGGCGTGGTGCTTGGCATCCCAGGCGATGCGGGTCGCGACTTTGACGTCGTGTGGCAGTCCGCCAACGGTCGCTCCATGCGCAAGCTCCGAGCGAACTGGACTCGTGGTCTCCGCGGTACGCAGCTGCAGTTCAGCCGCCGCCAGGAGCGCATCACCTGCACCTGGTCGGAGCGCAACCCGCACAGCCTGCAGGTCATGGGCTGGAATGGTCGCACCGAGACGTTCACCCGCACGAGGTAGCTTCGCGCGTGGGGTGCCGTCCAGCGGCCTTGGTCATCGTTTCGTCCACCACGAAAAAATCAGCGACCGAACAGCAGC
>CALENB010000390.1 GCA_937910235.1 uncultured Myxococcales bacterium
TGCTGTTCGGTCGCTGATTTTTTCGTGGTGGACGAAACGATGACCAAGGCCAGCGACCGCAATACAAACAACGGCGACGACCCCCAATCGCGGGAATCGTCGCCGCCACGCTGCGATCGCAGAGATTTCGCTCGCGCGCCGTGTCAGCTCACCGGGATCTCGCGCGTGACGGCCCCGCCGTTCTTGGGCACCGTCAGCACCAGCACACCGTTGTGTCGCTCCGCCCTGGCTTTCGATGTATCGGCGCTCGCGGGCAGCGTGAATGTGCGACGGAAGTTGCCGTAGCAGCGCTCAATGGCCAAGTACTGGTCCCGTGCCTCCGCGTGCGCAATCTTGCGTTCGCCATGCACCGTCAGCTTGTGGCCGTCGACCTCGATGTGCAGCTCGTCAGCGCTCACACCCGGCACGTCGATGGAGACCGTGAAGACCTTGGCATCCTCGTGGATGTCCGCCGCTGGCACGAGCGCCGTCCCTCCGAACGCACCTCTCGATACATCCTGCCCGTCACCGCTCAACAGACTCGGCGTCTCGTCAAAGATATGCCCTATCCGCGCGGCAGCTCGATCGAGATTTGCCAATGATTTCCAACGTGATATCTCCAAGGCGTCCTCCTCCCAGACCGTAGGTGCGCCATCTCGCGTCGAGCCAACTACTCGCCAACTGGTTGATGGGTCAATGATAGGATTCCAAATAATTGTCGCAAGCATCTTTTTGTTCGTGTTCCTGATTGTTTTTCCGCGTTAACTACAGGCTGTTAAGGGTCGTTATCTCACCCAAACAAGCTGAGACCGGCGCATTTATGCTCTGCTGCTATACAGCGATCTTGCACCACGTCGACACCTGCGCCCACCATCCTGGCCGTGAACACTGGATCTTGCACCCCGGGCGGCAGCCAGACTGCGTTGGGTCGACTCACCATGGCGAGCACATCACCGGTATGACTGTCCGGCTGGCCGCCGCCGCGAAAGATGCACACCACGTCGATCGGCTCCGAAACCTCGGCGAGGGTCGCGCGCACGCGCTCACCCCACATCTTGCGGCCAACTTGCTTTGGGTTCACAGGCACGATGCGGAAGCCCTCTTGGTGCAGGTAGTCGGGCACGTAATACGCAGCGAGCGCGGGCTCGTCGCACGCGCCAACCACGGCGACCGTGCGTGTCCCAGCGAGCAGAGATTTGAACTGATCGGTCCTAACTAGATTCGTTCCCATGGCGGTCTCCTATGAAGTAATCTCGTCGTGACAACGTGTGTCGCGATCGTCGTGTGACACAGTTCGACTGCTTCGCTCTGGCTGCGGTCGTCCTTGCGTGGTCGTCGCACCGAATAGATGCAACGGACGTGCCGTGCCGCGCAGCCGCGAAGATTGACGTTTGTTTCCACCCGGATGTTGCAGGTGTGCCGTATCGGCGCCTCAGCGTCGCGTCCGACTTCGATCACCAACTGCGGTCGTTTCCACACACAGCCTGCGGACAAATCAACAGCGAACTCCGCTCGCGCTCGCCGCGTGTCGCGTCGACCGTGGTTAGCTGGCCTAGCGTACCCACACGACCACGCTGCGGGATTCAACGTCGCCGATCCCGCCGTCGTCGCCCGGGCCGACTGGGCGCGCCGCGCTCGCTTCGTCGATGATGTCTCGCGGCGCCGGACGTGCCGTGTCGATGACGCGGCGCCACTCCGAGGCCAGCCCCACCTGAAGCGTCACCGGCAGCGCGGTCGGTCCCATGTTCAACACGACGTACAGGTCAGCGTCGCCCTCCGCGGTGCCGCGCAGGTAGTAGCCAAAGCTATGGGAGTCCGGGCTCAGATCGACCGATCCATGGCCACCAAACCACTGCACATCATCTCGCCAAAACAGGCTGCGACACAGCGTCGGGTGACGTTTGCGGAACGCGATCAGCCGGCATACGAATCGGTGCATCTCCGCTTGTTGCGCGAGCCGCCGCCAGTCGAGCCAGCTGGTCTCGTTGTCTTGATTGTAGGGGTTATCGTTGCCGCCTTGGGTGTTGAGGAACTCGTCACCGGCCCGCAGCATCGGCACACCGTTGGCCAGCAGGAGGACCGCCATCAGGTTCTTCGCCTGTCGCTGACGCAACGCCAGCACGGCGCTCGGCACGCCATCGTCACCCTCGTGGCCGTAGTTACAGCTGAAGCTTCGGCTCGGACCGTCGGTGTTGTCGTGGCCGTTGGCCCAGTTTCGTTTGTGTTGATAGGCGACCAGATCGTAGAGCGTGAAGCCGTCGTGCGCGGTGACGTAGTTGATGCTCTGGTAGGGTCGAAACACGTCGGGCGGATGGTCCGGGAACAGGTCGTCGCTGCCGTACATGCGACGCATCAGCGCTGGGACTAGGCCGGCGTCGCCCCGCACAAAACGGCGCGCGTCATCGCGGAATCGGCCATTCCATTGGTGCCACTCGATGCCGGGGAAGTTGCGGCCGAGCTGGTCGGTGCCAACCGCGTCCCACGGCTCGGCGATGAGTCGGGCGTGGGCGAGCGACGGCTCTCCGACGATGGCGCTGAACAGGGGCGCGGCGTCGTCACCCATCGCCAGCGTGCCCTGGCTGTCACGGGCGAAGATCGAGGCGAGGTCAAATCGAAACCCGTCGACATGCATCTGCGTGACCCAGTGTCGGAGGCTGTCAAGGATCATGCGGCGCACCTGACGGTTGGCGCAGTGCAGCGTGTTGCCGGTGCCCGCGTAGTCCAGGTACGGCTGCGCCGGATCGGGTGAACAGAGGTAGTAGGTCGAGTTGTCGAGGCCCTTGAAGCTGTAGTTGGGCCCGGCGGCGCCGCCTTCTGCCGTGTGGTTGTAGACGACGTCGAGCAGCACCTCGATATCTGCCGCGTGCAGCGCGTCGACCATCTCCCGGAACTCCGTCACCGCCGCGTCGGGCGTCTGAGAGGCCGCAAAGCCAACGTGCGGGGCAAAAAAGCTCATCGGCGAGTAACCCCAGAAATCGCCGGTATCTGGGTCGTGTTGGAACACCGGCATCAGCTCGACGGCCGTGATCCCGAGGCTGACGAGGTACGGGATCATCGCCGCGACGCCGCCATAGCTGCCGCGCTGGGAGTCGGGCACGGGGCTGCTGGGATGCTGCGTGAAGCCACGCACGTGCAGCTCGTAGATGACAAGATCAGCGTCGTGCCGAATGTGGTCATGACACCGCCGAGCTTGCGGGCCCTCTCGCCGCGAGCAGAGTCGCCCCAAGGCCGCCTTGCCGGCGTTGCTGCCGGGTCGACAGGCCGATGCACGGTCAAAACCGGGCGGGCAGTAGACCTCCGCGGCGTAGGGGTCGAGGAGGATCTTGTCGGCGTCGAAGGCGTGGAAGTCGGGCGCGCGCCACTGCTTTGGGCCGTCGACGGTGTAGGCGTAGTACTTCGCCTTTTCGAGGCCCGCGCAGGGGAGGCGACAGTGCCAGATGCGACCCGAGCGATTGCGGCGGAGGTGGAGGTCGACCGAGCGTAAGGGCGTCTCGATGTCGTCGGCGCTGTAGAGGTGCAAAGCGACAGCGTCGGCGTGCTTGGAATACAGGGCGAAGTTGAGCGCGTCCTCGTCGCACACGTAGGAGACGCCCAGCGGATAGGGCGCGCCATCTCTCGACCGCCAGGTTGGTTGTTCGTCTATGGCTGGGGTTGGGGTGGTCTTGCTCATGCTGATCATCCTAGGATTGCAGGAACGACCAGCGTCGTAGCGCACAGCCCTGCTGCTTGGCCAGCTCACGATCCGAGTGCAATAGCGCACGCTTGGCGGGTGAATGCTATCCACAGCGGGCCGATGGTTAACGGCAGGGAGGACGCAGATGAGCCGGTCGCGCGACTTCACCGGACCCAGAGGGACCCTGGTGGTGGTGGGCTAAAGTAGGAGGGCCGATGCCATGACGCTGATCCTCATCCTAGTCCTCGCCACCGTCGCGGCGGTGTTGGTCTTTGACTTCACCAACGGCTTCCACGACGCCGCCAACCTCATCGCCACCGCTGTCGCCTCACGTGCGCTGACGCCAATCCAGGCCGCGCTCACAGCCGCCGTCTTCACGTTTCTGGGCCCTCTCCTGGGCGGCACGGCGGTGGCGGACACGGTCGGGCAAGTCATCACCCTCGACGCGCTGGCGCCGCATGCCGCTGTTAGCCTGATTTTGTGCGCTGTTCTCGCCGCGGTGCTGTGGAATGTCGGCACCTGGCTCTTCGGCATTCCGTCGTCGTCATCCCACGCCCTCATCGGCGCGCTGATCGGCCCGACGGTGCTCGCGGCCGGCGACGGTGCGGTCCGGTGGGGCTATACGGAGCTGGTGACATCGGGCGAGCTTGTCGGCGCCACGAAGATCCTCGCCGCGCTGATGCTCTCGCCCGTCGCCGGCCTCGCCGTCGGCTACGGCACCCACCGCACCGCGCGGTGGTTGCTGCGGCGTGCCACCCCGCGCGCCAACAAGCCGATCAAGCGGCTGCAGGTGGTCGGCACCGCGGCCATGGCCTTTGCCCACGGCGCCAACGACGCGCAGAAGAGCATGGGCGTGTTGACCCTGGTGTTGCTGCTCACAGGGCAGCTGCACAGCTTTGAGGTGCCCACGTGGGTGATGCTGTTGTGCGCGCTCGCCATGACCGCGGGCACCGTCTTCGGCGGCTGGCGCATCGTGCGCACCCTGGGTTTCGGCATCTATCGGCTACGCCCGCTGCATGCCCTCGACGCACAGCTCGCCTCCAGCGCCGTGATCTTCGGGGCGGCGCTGGTTGGCGGGCCGGTGTCGACCACGCACGTCGTCACCTCCGCTATCATGGGCGTCGGTGCCTCGGAGCGGCTGCGCGGCGAAGCGGTCACCGCGCTGCGGGCCCAGGATCCCGGGCCCACAGGGCTCGAGTGCCTCAACCTCGTCACGTCGATGCTCACCAAACGCGAGGTCTACCGACACCTCTCCAACGCCGCCGATCGCGTCGCGCAGGCTGGTGAGTCGCTGCACAACATCGTGGTCAAGTGGACTTGAACGGGAAGCCAGCTAGGTCAGCAGCGCGTTCGGATTCATCGAACTAGGTGGTTTGACCGTCAAGACCGGCACGTCCGACTTGCGCACGACCTCCTCAGCCGTGCTGCCAAGAAACACGCGCGACAGCCCACGACGACCGTGCGTGCTCATCACGATCATCTCCGCATGCACGGCATTTGCAGCGTCGACAATGGCGTCCGACGGCACGCCTGTGCGAAAGATCACCTGCCTCGGCCGCCGCGTCTCCGGCGCGCGTGCCAAGAACTGGGTCATCTGCACGCGCGCCCGCTCGACGGCCGCTTCATCGTCATACAGACCACCGGACGCCAGCCCCGCAATCGCCGGATCCAGGCTGGCGTCAGGCTGCAGCACCGCGCTCAACTGGCGCACCACGTGCAGCAGCGTCACGGAGTAGCCAAGCGCCTCGCCCAGCTTGTCGGCGGTGGCGAGGGCCGCAAGCGAACCTACGCTGAAATCGATGGGGACCAAAATCGCACGCATAGCAGCCTCCAGCTTCGGGCCACCAACCATGCTGCGACCGCGGCTAAAACATAGGCTAGGAGCGAATGCTCGGGTCGACGATCTGCTGCGGCTTAAAATCTGGCCGGGCCGCCGCCGTCAGCTCTTCGGCGTACTCGGCCAGGCGACGGGTCATCTGAAAGCCCCATTTGTCGCGGACCTGGCGGCAGTGGTTCAGATCGACCTCGCTGACCAACACCCCATCACGCACCCGGCTCAAGCCCGGCGTCCGGCCGCCGTTGGGCGCCGTGACGTAGCTCGAGCCATAGAAGTGGCCAAAGTCTTTGTGCGCCTGCTGGCCGTCACCCGAGGTGAAGGCGTTGGGGAACGTCTCAGTGCCGATGCGGTTGATCGACGCGGTGAAGTAGTTGTTAGCGATCGACGCACAGCGCGCCTCGATCGGCCACAGCGGCTCGCTCAAGCTGCCGACGGTCGCGGACGGATTGAAGACCATCTCCGCGCCGTTGATCCCGAACATCAGCCAGTTCAGCGGGTGGTGCCGGCCATAGCAGATGTTGATGCCGACGTTGCCAAACTGCGTCACAAACACCGGATGGCCCGTGTCGCCCTCCATGTAGTAGGTCGACTCGTTGAAGTCGCCGACGCGCGGAATGTGGACCTTGCGATGGCTGCCGATGACGTTGCCGTTGTTGCTGATCACCACCGCTGTGTTGTGAATCGTGCCGCCGTGGGCCTCATCACGCTCCAGAATCGGCGAGATGATGACCATGTTGTACCGCCGCGCCAGCTCGGCCAGCAGCTGCGTCGTCGGGCCATCCACCGCCTCCGCGAACTCGAGCCACGGCTCCTTCTCGCGGGTGCAGAAAGCGAAGGGCATCGTCCAGGCTTCCTGCAAACACAGCACGTTCACGCCCATGGCGCCGGCGGCGTGGATCATCTGCACATGGCGATCGACGATGGCCTGGTACTGCACCATCACCGGCTCGGTGGTCGGCACGGTGACCCGCATCTGGATCACGCCCATCCGCACAATTCGAGGCGCGCGGCGCTGCTCCGGCTGGGCGTTGAACTTGTGGGCTTCGACGTCAAAATCGCCCTCAACGCCCATCTTTGCGGCCTCTTCGCAGATCGGCAGCGGCGTTGGCATGTCGCCGTACAGGATGCGCCACGCCTCGGCCTGGTCCTGCTCCGGCAGCTGGCGGAGCAGGGACTCCAAGCTCGCTAGCTCGCCGGGTGCCTTCACTTTCTTGTCGCTGTGCTTGCTCATCCGGCGCTCCTCAGGTCGATGGTGGGCCGGCAGTATAGATCAATGATTCGCTGGTGTCCTAGCCCCCATCCCGGAGATTCTGGCCGCCTCAGGTCCGCTCCGACAGCCGCATCGGCAACCCTCCGAGCGGTCGCAGCGTCAGCTGGGGGTCCGGCACCACCGGCCGACCGGCGAGGGGCGTCAGCTGCACGGCGGGCAGCAGCGTCGCCAGGGCCAGGGCAGTCTCCATGCGGGCGAACTGATCGCCGATGCACTTTCGCTGGCCACCCGAGAAGGGCAGAAACGCGAAGCGATGCACCCCTTGCTCCTTGCGCTCAGCGACCCGCTCGGCCGAAAAACGCGACGGATCGAAGCGCTCCGGCTCTCGCCAGTTGTCCGGGTGGCGATGCAGCACATAGGCTGGCATGTACACATAGGTACCCTTCTTGATCAGGAAACCGCCGATCTCATCGTCCTGCTCAGCGCGCCGACCGATGATCCACACCGGCGGAAACAGCCGCATCGACTCGTTCATCACCTGGTCCAAGAGCGGCAGCTTGCACAGCTCCGAGAGCTGCGGCACCTCACCAGCGACGTTGGCCTCGATCTCCGCCACCACCGCCTGCGCGATCTCGGGGTGCGTGCTCAGCAGGTGCAGCGTCCACGCCAGCGCGTTGGCCGTGGTCTCGTGGCCGGCGAGCAACATGGTCATCACCTCGTCGCGCAGCTGCTTGTCATCCATCGCCTCGCCGGTGTCTTCGTCACGCGCCGCCATCAGCGCACCGAGCAGGTCCTCCTGGCTCGCCTCGCCCCGCGCGTCCGCCGCCCGACGCTGGGCGATGATGTCTTCGACCACCTTGTTGAGCGTCGCGATCGCCTTGCGCATCTTGCGATTCGCCGCCGTCGGCCAGCGCTCCGGGAAGGGCACCGGCGCCGTCGTGATGCGATCAAACGCGTGCAGCACCACGCCCAAGGCCGCGCCCACCTCCGCCGCCTCGTCGCTGATGTTGAGCGAAAACAGCGTCTCGCCGGCGATGCGCAACGTCAGCTTCATCATGTCTGCCGCGATGTCGCGCTCTTCACCCCGGGCCGCCGACTGCTGCCAAATCGCCCGCATATCCAGGCTCGCAGCGCCCATCGACGCCGCAAAGGTGGCGATGCGCTTGCGGTTGAACGCCGGCTGCGCGATGCGACGCTGCCGCCGCCAGTGCGCGCCCTCACTGGTCACCAGCCCGTCGCCCAGAAAGAGCTTGAGCTTCTCGTAGCCGCGTGTGCGCTTGGCGTACTGCTCGCGGTGGCTCACCAGCACGTGTTGCCAGTGCTCGGGGTTGGCGATCGTGACGATGTGTTGATTGAACATGCGCATCGACACCACGTCGCCGTGCTCGCGATGCGCCCGACTGAACAGCCCGATCGGGTCGTCGCGCATCTCCGACAGCAGCCCAAGCAGCCCAGAAGCAGGGACCGCTGGCGGGTTGGGCAGCGTGCGCAGATCACGACGCTGGGTGGGGACGGCGGCTTGGGGAACGGCGGTGGCACTCAACATTGTGGACTCCGGTCATGAGGTTGACTTGTAAATGTGAGCCAACGCTCGTATAACATAGGTGAGCGATTGCTCACGTTCAACTCGCATTGCTGGAGACCAGAATAATGGCTGCAACCCCGCGAAAACAACCAACACAGGCCAGAAGCAAGGCGACGGTAACGGCTGTGCTGGACGCGACCGCTCGTGTTCTGGTGCTGGAGGGCTACGCCAAGACCACGACCAATCATGTCGCGAAGGTGGCGGGTGTGTCCGTGGGGTCGCTGTACCAGTACTTCCCCAACAAAGAGGCGCTGGTGATGGCGGTCGCGGAGCGTCACGCTCAGGCGATGGTGGCGCTGCTGGCTGAGACGATGAGCGACTTGGGCGATCAGCCCATCCGTGTGGCGGTGCGCACGTACGTGGACGCAGTGGTCGCCGCCCACCTGATCGACCCGGCCCTGCACCACGCGCTGGTCATGTTGGTGCTGCAGATCGGCCTTGAGCAGTTCCGCGAGATCGACGAGGCGGCGCTGGCGCTGATCGAGGTGTACTTGGACGAACGGCGGGATCAGATCTTGCCAAAAGACCGGAAAACTGCGGCTTGGGTGCTGATGACGACGGTCGAGTCGCTCATCCACATGGCGGCGATTGAGCGTCATGAGCTGCTGCGGAGCGGGCGGCTGAACGAGGAGATCTGTGCCGTGATTCTGCGTTACCTGGGGGTGGAGTCGTAGGGGTGGAGTCGTAGGGTTGCAGTCGTCGCTCCCTCGCCAGGGCTAGGCTGTCGGTGCGCGCTGCGAGCCGTTGCGCGTGCGCTGCGAGGTAGCGCGTCGAGGGACTCCGCCATGCCAACCGGTCACAACGCTCGCCTTGCCTGTGTGCCCACCGCCCGCCCGCTCTTGGGCGTCAGCGCGGCGCGCTTTGCTGCGGCGCTGTTGAGGGCCCGCGGTCAGTTCGCGCGGACCGAGACCGTAACCCCCGACGGCACCCGCCTCGCCACCTGGTTGGGCGGCGCCGCCTCCGGGCGTCCCGTGGTCTTGTTGCACGGGTTCTGCAGCGACCACACCTCGATGCGGCCCTTGGCGCGGGCGATCGCCGACCGCCTCCCCGTGGTGCTCTACGACGCGCGGGGACACGGCGAATCGACCGGATTTCTGGGGCCTGCGCGCATGCGCACCCTCGCCGAAGACCTGCTGGCGGTGCTGGCGGCGCACGCGCCGAACGGCGCCGACGTGGTTGGCTTGAGCATGGGCGCGCAGACGGTTTTTGAGGCGCTGCGTATCGCCGAAGCCAACTCCTTTGCGCGTTTTGTGTTCATCGATCAGAGCCCGTGCAGCGCTTGCCATCCCGGTTGGCCCCATGGCCTGTTCGGCGCGGGAGATCTGGCCGAGCAGCAACGTGTTGTCACGGAGATCGCGGCGGCCCCGAGGCGGCTCGGCGTCGCGCTGTTCAGGGGGCTGTGGCGGTCTGCCGAGCACCTGGGCATTAAGCTGCTGTTGTCGCCGGCGCTGCTGCGAGGGCTGTCACATATGCCCGAGGCCACGCTGCGGTTGGCCGAAGACATGCTGCGGCAGGATTGGCGTGAGGACGTGCGACGGGTGACACAGCCGACTCTGTTGATGTACGGCGGGCGGTCCGTCTACCCAGACGCCGGGCGCTGGATGGCGACTACCTTGCCCCACGCGGAGCTCCTGGAGTTTGTCGATAGTGGTCACGTGCTCGTGCTGGAGGAGCCCGAGCGGGCGGCGCGCGCGGTGCGAGGCTTCTTGGTGGGGTAGGCCTTGGTCGTCGTCTCGCCCTGCACCCTCTCGCCCTGCACCCTCTCGCCCTCCGATGACGCCACCCACCTTCGCCGCGCCGACGCTGGCGCAGATGCCTCGAGTCATGCGATCCTGGCCACTGTCAGGACGAGCCGAGCGGCCGCCCCGACGAGCGGCAGCGCACGTGTTTTGAAGTCCCCATCGGAGTCCACGCGTGGTTCATCTCCCTGCAAAACACACGCTGATTCGGCGCCTCTCGGCGGCGCTGGCGCCGATCCTAGTGGCAGCCAGCGTTGGCTGCGGCGCCACTCCCTCGCCGGCCGCGTCAACCAGCGTGGACGCCAAAGCTTCGGGGGCAGACACGGCGGTGGCTGTGGGTAGCGACGTCGTGGCAGCTGGCGGTGATGCGGCCGACGCGACCGATGCGACCGATGTTGCCCGCGTGCCCGACGCGTCCGATGCCCCCGACGCACCCGACGCACCCGACGCACCCGACGCACCCGACG
>CALENB010000391.1 GCA_937910235.1 uncultured Myxococcales bacterium
CTGTACGACGTCAGCCAGCGCCAAAATCGTCGGGTAGCTCGCCGATCTTTGTCGAGTCGTCAGCTGGTCAGACGCTTCGCGAATCGCCCGGCACCTACGAGCTGCGGCACCTACTACCCGCGCAGGACAGCGCCCCGACTTGTCTCTGAAGCCCAGTGAACGCACCCTCACCGCCCGCTGGCGCGAGCTCGGCGGTGTCCTCGATACGCGGCCCGCCAAACAAGGACGCGACCCACCTCACCAGCCACTTCGGTTCCAGGAGTCGCCCATGTCGCCTCACTCCCTCATTCGCGACGCGTCCACTCGCGCTGCCCTCCTGCTTGCCGCGCTCCTCGGCGCGGCCGCCTGCGGTGGTGTTCAGCCCGCTCAAACCGGCACACAGCCGATGCAAACCGCCACGCCCAAAGCTGCCGCCGTCGCGTCGGCAGCTCCGGCCGCGCCCGCGCTGACATCTGGCCTCGAACGCGCCAACTTCGACACGAGCGTGCGGCCGCAGGACGACCTCTACCGCGCCTTCAACGGCGCCTGGCTCGCGAAGACCGAGATCCCGGCCGATAAGTCGAATTGTGGCGCATTCTCGGACCTCGCCGACACCGCCGAGGTGCAGCTGCGAACCATCGTCGAGGAGGCCGCCGCCCACACCGCCGCCGCGGCAGGCAGCGAGGCGCGCAAAATTGGTGATTTCTACGCAGCCTGGCTCGATGAGCCGCGCCTGGAGCGCCTCGGCATCAAGCCGCTGGCGACAGACTTGGCGCGTATCGACGCCCTCCAAACCAAGGCCGCGCTGCCTGCGCTGATGGCCACGCTCGGCCGCCAGGGTGTGCGGATGCCGTTGGTGCCGTACGTCATGCAGGACGACAAGAACAGCACCCAGATGATCGGCGTCTTCGAGCAAGGCGGCCTCGGTCTCCCCGACCGCGATTTCTACCTTCAGCAGGACACCAAATTCGCCGCGTTGCGCACGGCGTATGAGGCGCACATCGCGAAGATGTGGACCCTCAGCGGCGGAAAACACGGCGTGAAAGTCGCCGCGGCCATCATGAAGCTCGAGACCAAGCTGGCCACGGCGCATTGGGACAAAGTCCGCAACCGTGATCCGGTCGCGACGTACAACAAGGTTGAGTCCGCCGCGCTGGCCAACTTCACCAACGGCTTCGATCTCGCCGCCTACACCCAATCAGTCGGGTTCGGAGCGCTACCAGCGGTGCTCGTGCGACAGCCCAGCTTTGCCAAGTCGTTCGGCGCTATCGTCACCACGACCTCCTTGAAGGACTGGCGGCGCTACCTGCGCTGGCACGTGCTGAGCTCGGCGTCGTCGCTGCTCTCGAAGGCGTTTGTGGACGAAGACTTCGCGTTTTTTCAGCACACCCTCGACGGCATCCCGAGCCAGCGGCCACGTTGGAAGCGCGCCATCGGCGCGGTCGACCGGGCGCTGGGGGAGGCCGTCGGCAAGATCTACGTCGCGCGACACTTCCCTCCCGCGCACAAAGCCCGCATGGACGCGCTCGTCGCTCACGTGATCGAGGCGTTCCGCCAGGAGTTCGACACCCTCGACTGGATGGGCGCAGAGACCAGAGCGGCCGCCAAGGCCAAACTCGGGACGTTCGTCGTGAAGGTCGGCTATCCCAAAAAATGGCGCGATTACAGTTCACTCGTCGTCGATCGCACCGACTTGGTCGGCAACATGCGCCGCGCCGCGACGTTCCGCTACGACCTGCGGCTCGCCAAGCTTGGCAAACCAGTGGACCGCGACGAGTGGCTCATGACCCCGCAGACGGTCAACGCGTACTACGACCCACAAAAAAACGAGATCGTGTTCCCCGCAGCGATCTTGCAGCCCCCGTTTTTCAACGCTAAAGCGGATGACGCCGTCAACTACGGCGGGATCGGCGCCGTCATCGGCCACGAGATCAGCCACGGCTTCGACGACCAAGGCAGCCAATACGACGGCGCGGGCAACCTGCGGCGCTGGTGGACAGCCGATGACCGCAAACGCTTCGATGCGCGCGCGGGTGCGCTCGCCAGCCAGTACGGCGGCTATTCGCCCGTGGTTGGGTACAAGCTCAACGGAAAGTTCACCCTCGGAGAGAACATCGCCGACCTCGGCGGCCTCAAGATGGCCCACAAGGCTTGGCGGATCAGCCTCAAAGGCAACAAGTCGCCCGTGCTTGACGGGTTCACAGGCAGTCAGCGCGTCTTTGCGGGCTGGGCGCAGGTGTGGCGCCGAAAATACCGCGAGAAGAACCTGCTCAAGCGCATCAAGGTTGATCCCCACAGCCCGAGTGAGTTTCGCGCCAACGGCACCCCGGTGAATGTGCCGGCGTTCCATACCGCGTTTGCCACCAAGGCTGGCGACAAGATGTTCAAGGCGGCGACGAGTCAGGTCGTCATCTGGTAGCCTCGCCTCGCGGTGGTCAAGGCGCGTCGAGCTCTTGGCGGATTCCCGCGGCTCTCTCCCGCTCGCCGCCCCCCCTCTGTCGCCTGGATCCGCCCGATGAAATCGCTCTCCGCCCGTCTGCACAGCCTCCCCGGCGTGGCCGTCCTGCTGCTTGTTGCGCTGGTCGGGGCCACGGCATGCGGTAGGCGGGGCAGCGGCACCCCTGCCCGCGACGTCCGATCCGTGCCGAGCTTCACGCGCGCCGCGATCGCGGCACACGCCACGCTGAGCTTGCACGTCGATCCCGCCGTCACCACGCCCTTCGTTCAGATCTCTGGCGATGATGATGTCGTGCCGCTGCTCCACACGACGGTTGACGACGATACGCTTCACATCGAGTTCGACTCTGAGCCTCGCCCGAACCTCCCGCTCGAGATCAGCATCACCGTGGCGAACTTGAGCGCGCTGCGCATCTCGGGGGCGGTAGATGGCCGCGTGACCGGGTTGCACACCGACGATTTCCAGTTGCACGTGAGCGGCGCGGCCAAGCTGGCGCTTCAGGGCGAGGCAGCCGCCGCGACCATGCGGGTCTCTGGGGCTGTGCACCTCAACGCAAGCCAGCTCATCGCAACCAAAGTGAAGCTGCGCGTCAGTGGCGCAGCGCAGGCCAGCGTCCACGCCACCTCGCGGCTCGACGTGAAGGTCTCGGGCGCCGCGGGGGTTCGCTATAGCGGCAATCCCCCGACGATTCGCAAAACCCTGAGCGGCGCCGCCTCGGTCACGCCCAAGTAGGCCCGCCGCGCTCGCTCCAGCCCAGAGGATCTCCGCATGAAGGCTCTCGTCGCCGCTTTCTACCACTTCACCGAGCTCGAGAATTTCCCGGATTTGCAGGCACCGGTCACCGATGTGTGTCGCAACAATGGCGTGCGCGGCACCGTGCTGCTCGCAGCCGAGGGCGTCAACGGCACCATCGCGGGACCTGAGGCGGGCGTGCGGGCGGTGCTGACGTTCTTGCGCGACGATCCACGCCTGACGTCGTTGATGCACAAGGAGAGCTGGGCCGACGAGATCCCGTTTCTCCGCCTGAAGGTGCGCTTGAAGAAAGAGATCGTGACGATGGGTGTGCCCGACACCAACCCCAACAGTCGCGTCGGCACCTATGTGACGCCCAAGGATTGGAACGCGCTCATCTCTGATCCTGAGGTCATCGTCATCGATACGCGCAATGACTACGAGGTCGCCATCGGGACGTTCAAAGGCGCTGTAGACCCGCAAACACAGTCTTTTCGCGATTTCCCGGCGTGGGTCGAGGGCAACTCCGACCTCGTCGCGCGGCCCAAAGTCGCGATGTTCTGCACGGGCGGCATTCGCTGCGAACGGGCGACGTCCTACATGAAAACGCTGGGGTTCACCGACGTCTTTCATCTGCAGGGCGGCATCTTGAAGTACCTCGAAGACGTGCCGGCCGAGGAGAGCCTCTGGCAAGGCGACTGCTTCGTCTTTGACCAGCGCGTCTCCGTCGACCAAGCCCTGCAGCCGGGTGATTTCGACCTGTGCCACGGTTGTCGGTGGCCCATCAGCGCGGCCGACAAGACGTCCGCGCTGTTTGTCGCGGGTGTGAGCTGTCCACACTGCGCCGCGTCGCTGACGCCAGATCAGCGCGCCCGTTTCGCCGAGCGACAGCACCAGATCGAGCTGGCCCAGGCCCGCGGGCAACGCCACGTCTTTGAGGGTGCCCAGGGTGGCTGAGCTGCCGGTGCTCTACAGCTTCCGCCGCTGCCCCTACGCGATGCGTGCACGGATGGCTCTGCAGATCAGCGGCCAGCGCGTCGTGTTGCACGAGGTCGCCTTGCGTGACAAGCCGCAAGCCCTCCGCGATGTCTCACCGAAGGCCACCGTGCCGGTGCTGGTGTTGCCGGATGGTCGGGTGCTGGAGCAGAGCCTCGACATCATGCTGTGGGCGCTCGCACAGGCCGATCCAGCGGGTTGGCTGAGTCCGGACCGCGGCGCCATGGTCGCGCTCATCGCCGAGAATGACGGGCCGTTCAAGACCCACCTCGATCGGTACAAGTACGGTACCCGCTACCCGGGCGTGGACGCTGCGGAGCATCGCACCGCGGGAGTCGCGCTCCTCCAGACCTGGAACGCGCGTCTCGGCGACGCGGGGTTCTTCGGTCCCCGGCGCTGCTTGGCCGACTTCGCGATCGCGCCGTTTGTGCGGCAGTTCGCCAACACCGACCGCCAATTCTTCGACGCGCTGCCGCTGCCGAACCTGCAACGGTGGCTCGACGAGATTCTGAGTTCAGGCTTGTTCGCCGCGATCATGCACAAGACGCTCGCGCCGCCGTTTGTTCAGTCGCCGTCTGCCTAACCGCCGCCGTGTCAAGCCCTACAGCCGCGCGCAGACGCCACCGCGTCACGCGAAACACACCGCGTAGATGGGCGGTAGATGCCCCAGCGCAAGGCGCCACGTCTCGCCGCCATCACCCGTGACAAACAGGTTGCCCGTGGTCGAGCCAAACGCGAGCTGCGCGCCGACGAGGTCGATGTCCATCGCGTGCCGGTAGACCAGATCGTAGGCGTGGACCTGTGGCAGTCCGACGCGCTGCTCCACGAACGTGTGACCGCCATCCCGCGTGTGCGCAACCACGAGGCTTCCACCGACGGGAATGCGCTCCTCGTCTTTGACCGCTGGCACAAACCACGCCTTGTCGGGATCCGTCGGGTGCACCACCACCGCGAACCCGAAGGCGCTGGGCGTGACACGCTCGCTCAACTCGAGCCAGGTCTGGCCGCCATCGTCGCTCCGAAACACGCCGTTGTGGTGCTGACACCAGACGCGGGACGGGTCGACCGGGCAGGCGGCGAGGCGATGTGGATCCTGAATTCTCGGGTCATCCGCGCGATCTGGCGGCATGTACTCGGCCCGCATCCCTGCCGCGGTGATCGCCCACGAGTCCCCATCGTCATGGCTCTGCCACACACCGCCACACGAGACGGCGACGGTCACGTGGCGGCTGTCGTTCGGGTCGACGAGCACCGTGTGCAGCGCCGGCAGATCCGCGCCACCGCCGAACCAGTGACCCTTCTCCTCGCGTTGCCAGAGCCCCGTCACCAACGCCCAGGTGTCGCCGCGGTCGTCGCTGCGAAACAGACCACCTGGCAAGCCTCCCGCCCACACGCGACCCGGTTGGTCCACACCCCCAGCCGTGAGCGCCCAAATCGCGCCGGCGCTGACGTCCGTACCGTCAGGAAAGGCCGGCGCGGCGAGCTCGGTCCAGGTCACCCCGCCGTCGTCACTGCGCTGCAACTTGGTGCCGAAGTGGCCGTGGTCCAGCGCCGCGTAGACGGTGCTATCGCGGCGATCGACGAGCGTCTGCGTCACCGGAACGCCGCGGTGACTCAGGCGGGCGACATGCCATTCGTCGGCCTTTCGGATCAACTCAAACAGGCCTTTTCGTGTCGATACCCACAGCGTCTTGCTCATCGCAGCTCCTTCCAACTCGCCAGATGTCTAGCCACCACTCAACGCCTGCATCACCCACACCTCAGTCCCAGGCGCGACGTCGTCCGACAGCCTGGCCCGGTCACGCACGGCGTCCGCACCCAGAAACACGGTGATATGTTTGCGCAGACCGCCGCGCTCGTCGAGCACATAACCCCGCAGCGCGTCGCCCATTGGCAGGGCCTCATCGAGGACCGCTCGCAGCGTGCCTGCCTTCACGTCACGCGGTTCGCAGTCGACGTGTCGGCGTAGATTGGCCGTGAAACTGACGCGCACCATCGCCATCTCAGACTCCCTCACAACGCAACCACACAGGACCAGACCGCACCGCGCCGAACGGAGCGGAGACTACATGGACACCTGCAGCTGCAGCCGGAAACGCAGGTCGGTCGCGGTGTCGCTCGTCAGCCTCGTCACGTCCATCTGAAGCTTGTTGGCGTGGCCTGAGAGATACCACGACACTCCGACGCCGGTCTCGCGCAGGTCCTTGAGGGAGCTCTTGTTCGCCGCGAAGATCCCGCCTGTCCGGGCCGAAAGCTCGACGTCCTGCGCCATGGGCAGCAGCCAGCCGATGGTGGAGAACACGCCCCAACCGCTGCGGCCGAGCACCTCCGGCGCGTCCGAACCTGGGTGCCGTGTCGACGCGCGCTTGTGCCCCTCCACCACCAGCGACAGCCCACGCCACTTGGCGAGCAGATCTGCCGTCATCATCAGGTGGTCCGTCGTGCCGCCATCGGCGGGGATACTGCCGAGCACGCCGCGATCCCGGAGCGCGCGAGACATCCACGCCCCAGCCACAGCCACGGCGACCTTGGGGCTGCGATGCCGCTTGAGGTCGGCCTCCTTGTACGCGTCAAAGCGGCCGAAGGGCATCAGCTCGAGCCGACCGAGCATCATCGGCGGCGAGTCGGACAGCTGGTAGACGTCGCGGCCCTCGCCATTGTAGACGCCGAGCACGTACCTGATCTTGTCCAAACCGCCGAGATCCTCGCTGTACAGCTCAACTCCGATGTCGCGATCCAGAGTGAACTCGCCTTGCACCGCGGATCGGTCGACCAGCTGCAGGTCGCCCGATGAGATCAGTCGCTGGCGGGAGTAGCCGATCTTGAACTGCCCGACCTTGATCCGCACATCGCGAAGCCGCTCCCACGCCACCGACCACGTGAGGACGGGCGTTTGCCGCGGATTGCCGCCGGAGACGCGCAGATCTCGGGCAGAGAAGGCCAGCTCCAGCTTCGAGCTGAGATGCAGCGGCGTGTAGCCACTCTTGATGACCACCCGCGCCCGCCGAATCGTGAGCGCGTGGGTCGCTGGGCCGTCCTCGGGCATGTCGCGCTGATACAGCATCATCACCCGCGGCCGGATCGAGAGCCATCCGCCAGTCTGCGTCGACAGCTTGACGCCGCTCCCCGGCTTGTGGGTGACGCTCGCGAGCGCCGCCTCGTCCGCGTGCGCGGCGCCACACAGCAGCGCCAGCGTGGTCATGACAACACCGACCCGCACACTCACATCTCGCACGGTTCGCATGGTCTCTCCGAGGTTGCTCAAGGTTAGCCGGCAAGAGGCGCCGAACAGGGAGGCTTGCAACAGCACAGCACGTTGAACCCAACTCACATCGCTGTGGCCCCGTTAGCCGATCGCGGCGCCTCTGTCATCGTCGCGCGCACCCTGTCACAGAACTGTGGCGAATGTTCACGGCGTTGTTGCACAGCGGCGCGACCATCCCAAAACCGCCGTCTTCGGCTACACTCGCGCGCGCCGAGTCATCCAGCGCACTCGCCGGGAGCCGCACATGTTCACCGCCACCGCCCCTTACAAGCCTAAGCACAACGTCCGTGTTGTCACCGCCGCGAGTCTGTTCGATGGACACGACGCCGCCATCAACATCATGCGACGTATCCTGCAGGCCACGGGGTGCGAGGTGATCCATCTCGGTCACAACCGCTCGGTCGTCGAGGTGGTCGACGCCGCGATCTGCGAAGACGCCCAGGCCATCGCGATGTCGTCCTACCAGGGCGGCCACATGGAGTACTTCAAGTACATGATCGACCTGCTCGCGTCGCGCGGCGCCGGCCATGTGCGAGTCTATGCGGGCGGCGGTGGTACGATTATTCCGGAGGAGAAGCGCGAGCTAGAAGCGTACGGCGTTGCGCAGGTCTTTCATCCTGAGGACGGCCGACGGCTCGGTTTGCAGGGCATGATCAACCAGATCGTGCAGGAGTCCGACCAGCCGACCCTGCGTGCGTCGTTGCCCCAGCCCGACCTTGGCACGCTCACGCGCGATGAATGGGGCGGTATCGCGCGGGTCATCACGCTCGCCGAGGCGGTGGAGGCCGGCGACTACGACCGCGCCACGTGGGCGACCGAGACGTCCGACCTGCGGGCCAGGGCCGCGGAGGCCACCACGCCTGTTCTGGGCTTCACCGGCACGGGCGGCGCCGGAAAATCGAGCCTGGTCGACGAGATGGTGCGTCGCTACGTCGAGGACTTTCCCGACCACAAAGTCGCCGTCCTCAGCGTCGATCCCACCAAGAAACGCACCGGCGGCGCGCTGCTGGGCGACCGAATTCGGATGAACAGCCTCACCTGCGGCCGCGTGTTCATGCGCTCGCTGGCCACCCGCGGGTCGGGTTCGGAGATCAGCCAAGCCCTCGACGAGGCCATCATGGTCTGCCGGGCCGTGGGTTTTGACCTCATCATCGCGGAGACCTCGGGGATCGGGCAGGCCGACAGCTCCATCATCGATCTCGTCGACCTGCCCGTCTACGTGATGACCCCGGAGTTTGGGGCGCAAAGTCAGCTTGAGAAGATCGAGATGATCGATCTGGCCGAGCTCGTCGTCGTCAACAAGTTCGATAAACCCGGCGCGCTAGACGCCGTTCGCGACGTGAAGAAGGCGTACCAGCGCGCGCATGGCCGCTTCGACGCAGACGCGGAGACGATGCCCGTCTTCCCCACCATGGCGTCACAGTTCAACGACCTGGGCACGAACGCCGCCTACGTCGCGGTGCTCAGCGCGTTGAGCGTGAAGATGGGTCGGCCCCTCGAAGGCCGCTTTACGGCGACGCTTCCGACCGGCGAGCCCAACCGCTCCTGGCTCATCCCGCCCAAGCGTGTGCGCTATCTCTCGGAGATCGTCGACACGGTGCATGCCCACAAGGCCGCCGCTAACGAGCAGGCGGAGATCGCGCGCGAGCTGTGGGCGCTGAAAAAAGCCATCGCTATCATGACCGGCCACGAGCGCGACCAACCCCTCAACCTCGCCGTGTACGGTCCCGACACCGTCGCTGAGGCGCCACACCACGTCGCGCCGCTCATGGACGCCTTCGACACCCTGCGCACCCAGCTGACCGACGAATCCGCCACGCTCATCGCGTCCTGGCAGGCGCTGCGCGCGCGCTACCGTCAGGAGAAGAACGCCTACGTGGTCCGCGGCCGCACTATCGAGGTCGTCAACCACGTCACCAGCCTCAGCGAGCAGCTGATCCCCCGCGTCGCTGTGCCCGATTTTGGCGAGTGGGGCTCCCTCGTGCGCTGGCGCATGCTGGAGAACTTGCCGGGTGAGTTCCCCTTCACGGCCGGCGTGTTCCCCTTCAAGCGAAAAGGCGAGGATCCAGCGCGCATGTTCGCGGGGGAGGGCGGGCCGTGGCGCACGAACAAGCGCTTCCACCTGCTGAGCGCTCACAGCCCGGCCAAACGCCTCAGCACCGCGTTCGACAGCGTGACGCTCTACGGCCAAGAGCCCGATCCACGCCCCGACATCTGGGGCAAGGTGGGAAACTCAGGCGTCTCCGTCGCGACGGTGGAAGACATGGAGGCCTTGTACGCAGGGTTTGATCTTTCGAGCCCAAAAACCAGCGTCTCGATGACCATCAACGGCCCCGCGCCGACGCTGCTGGCCTACTTCTTCAACACCGCCACACGCCAACAGGTGCGCCGTCATCTCACCGAGACAGGCGCGCTCGATCTGTCCGACGCCGAGTGCCTGCAGCCCAACTGCGGCCGCTCAGACAGCGCGGCGCACACGTGGGAGGCCGTCCGCGCGCTGATCTCAGCAGGCGACTACGCCCGGATTCAAGCCACAACCCTGCGCAGCGTGCGTGGCACCGTGCAGGCCGACATCCTCAAGGAAGACCAAGCCCAGAACACGTGCATCTTCTCCACCGAGTTCTCGCTGAAGGTCATGGGCGACGTGCAGCAATACTTCATCGAGCACGCCATCCGCGGCTTCTATTCGGTGAGCATCAGCGGCTATCACATCGCAGAGGCCGGCGCGAACCCCATCAGTCAGCTCGCGTTCACCCTCGCCAACGGCTTCACATTCCTCGAATATTACCGGTCACGTGGCATGAAAGTCGACGACTTCGCCCCCAACTTCAGCTTCTTCTTCAGCAACGGCATGGACCCCGAGTTCGCCGTCATCGGTCGCGTCGCGCGCCGCATCTGGGCCATGGCGATGCGGAACTTGTACGGCGCCAGCACGCGCTCGCAGCAGCTGAAATATCACATCCAAACCAGCGGTCGCTCGCTGCACGCGCAGGAGATCGACTTCAACGACATCCGCACGACCCTGCAGGCGTTGCTCGCCATCTACGACAACTGCAACAGCCTGCACACCAACGCCTACGACGAGGCCATCACCACGCCCACCGAGGAGAGCGTGCGCCGCGCGTTGGCGATTCAGCTCATCATCAACCGGGAGTTTGGCGTGGCGGTGAACGAGAACCCGAACCAGGGCTCCTTCATCATCGACGAGCTGACGGAGCTGGTGGAGGAGGCCGTGCTGCGCGAGTTCGAGCGCCTCAGCGATCGCGGCGGCGTGCTGGGAGCGATGGAGCGCATGTATCAGCGGTCGAAGATTCAAGACGAATCGATGGTCTATGAGCACAAAAAGCACTCCGGCGAGCTGCCCATCGTCGGGGTCAACACCTTCCTACCCCCAGACCACACCGGCGGCGAGGCGACCACGATCGAGCTGGCGCGCTCCACAGACGAAGAAAAAGCCGACCAGCTCGCGCGTCTGCGCGACTTCCAGGCCCGGCACGCGGACCGCGCGGAGGCTGCGCAGGCAGCGTTGAAGCGGACCGTGCTTGCGGGCGGCAACGTCTTCGACACGCTCATGGAGGCATCGCAAGTCTTGAGCCTCGGCCAAGTGAGCGAGGCGCTGTACCAAGTCGGTGGTCAGTACCGCCGCTCGATGTAGCCCTGTCCCCAGGGGCCCCAGCAGCTGCACATCGCAGGCCTGCCGGCAGGCTAGGGCGCCGAGATCTTGTCCGGGTAACGCAACACCATCGGTTGGCTCGGAGGCAGCTGAGAGGCTGGAAAATCAACGGTTTTGCCGTCTGGCCAACGCACTGAGACCGTGTAGTCGCAGCCCAAATCACCCAAGCCCATGTGCACCGCGCGGTCGTCCATGGAGCAGTGCATGCCCCGGCTCGCCTTGACCTCTCGGATGAGCGTCACGCCAGCTTTCGACCCGCCAGCCTTGCCCGCACCAGCCTTGAACGACACCGTCACGCGCGCGCCGATCGCATCCCGGTTGACGTTTTTGCCGTCGCCCTCCAACCACAGCTTCAGAAATGGCAGCTTGTGGCCCGCGTCGTTGCGAAACAGGAAGTTCGGTCGCCCGCCGCCGGTGTCCCGTCCGCCGACCAGCAGGTCGAGGTCGCCGTCGCCATCGATGTCCGCCCACGCGTGATTCTGAGCGTTCTTCATCGCCAGCAGGCCCTTGCAGAAGCCGCCGGTGTGGCAGACCTCATGGCTCGCGCTGCAGCCGGCGTCGTCGCTACAAGGCGTCCGGCAGCGCGTCGCGAGGCACTTCTCGCCGCCGCTGCACTCCGAGTCGGCCGCGCAGACCGCGAGCGACGCGGACTCTTTGCTCTCCAACAGGTTGATGCCGCTGGTTGGCCCAATCGACTTGAACTTGCCGTTCGCCTGTTGATGCAGCAGCCCAAACCACGCCTTCTGGTCGATGTGGGTGTAGCTGCCCTCGTATTTTTTGTCCCGCGACACGGAGAGATCCAAGCGGCCGTCGTTGTCGAAGTCGACCATCGCGCCGTCCACGTCACCTTCGTTGAAGGGCACCTCCCGGTACTTCGCCTCGTCCACCAAGGCGAACGAGGCGCCGTTTTCTCGGTTCATGAGCAGCTGTGTGCCGTCGGACCACTTGCGCGAATACGTACCGATATTGGGGTGGGAGATGGCGGTGACAAACAGGTCCATACGCCCGTCGCGGTCAATGTCGCCGCAATCCAGGCCAAACCCGTTGCTGCCGATTGGCCCCGTGGCGCCCGGCGTCGGCTCGTCCCCAGACACTTGCCCTTGACCGACCAACCAAGGATTGCCGCTCATGAGATAGGCAAACCCGACCGCCTCCGCGACGTTGTTGAGCTTGCCGCCGCCCTGGTTCAAGTAGAGCGCGTTGTGTCCCGACGCGACGCTGACGCCGTAGTTGCTCACCGCCAGGTCTGGCTTGCCGTCGTTGTTCAGATCGCAGAGCACCGAGCCGTTGGTCGGTTGCGCAGCGTTGCCGCCAGTGAGCTGCAATCCCGCGCTGAACGTGCCGTCGCCGTTGCCCTTCAAGATCACGTTTGCGCCGGCGTAGGACGTGTGACCCATCCCGACGAACAGATCGATCTTGGCGTCGCCATCAAAATCCGCGAACACCGCGTTGCCCGCGATGGCCGGCAGCGCCTCAACGCCGCTGCTCTTTTTGACGGTGAAGTGGCCCTTGCCGTCGTTCAGCAAAATCTGATGCGTCTTGCCGGTGAGCGGCGTATCGAGGCCGGCGAAGCAGTCTTGGTCGCCGTCGTTGTCGATGTCCGCAAAGGCGAAGAAACCCGACTGCACGTGACGCAGACCGCTCGCGTCGCTGAAGTCCTCAAACGTGCCGTCACCCTTGTTGCGATACACCAGATGCTCGAATGGGATGCCCTTCTGTGGGTTGGGATAGAGGCTGTGGGTGACGATGTCTGGTCGCCGGTCTCCATCCAAGTCCACGAACCCAAGCCGGCTGTGGTCGTTGATGGGCACCGGGATCTTGGAGCCGTGCAGCACGTTGCCGAGACGGATGCCGCTCGCGTCTGAGATGTCGACTAAAAACCCGGAACCAAGGGCGATTGGCTTGCCAACGACGCATGTGGTGGCGCTCGTGTCTCCCGTCACAACGTCTCCGACGTGGCCGTCCGTGGCTGCTCCGTCCGCGCTCCCGGCCGCATCGGCATCCTGCGCGGCGGTGTCCGTCACGACGACGTCCGTCGCGGCCGTGGTGGTGGGCGTGTCCGTGCACGCCGCGAGCGCCAAGCACGCCGCAAGCGCCGTCCAGCTGGCGAGCCACGGTGAGGCTTGGGTGTCGTGGCCGAGGTGCCGTTGGAGGTGCTTCAAAACCGGACCCCCGCGACCGCCATCCCGCCGCCCGGCAACGGCACGGGCAGCAGCGACAGGCTCCAGCCGCCGCCAGCTTTCGCCTGAATGCGCCTGTATTCCGCGTTGTGGCGCGCCGGCCCGCTCCAGAGATCGGCGATCTCCCAGATCCGCAGCAGGCCGTACAGCACGCCGCCGCTGATCGCGAGCCCGGTCCACAGGTTCTCATCGCTGCGGTTGGTCTCGCATGTGAACCCGCCGCTCGCCGGGTCGCTGAAACAACGGGAGCTGGTGGACAAGTTGATCACGCCGACCATCAGCATGCCGAGCCCTGCGGCCTGACCGAACGAGAAGATCAGCCCAGCCTCGTCGTAGCGCCCTTGCACCGCGTGGCCGACGCCAAACCCCATCCAAGTGCCGAGCAAACCGCCCGCGACGTAGGCGCCGGCAGAGATGGGGCCACGCTCCAGAATCTCACGCTCGTACTGCGACAACGGCCCGCCACCACCGATGGGCAGTGGCGCAGGACGCACCGGGGACTGACCGGCTGCCGCGTCGGGCGCCGGCACCGGCTCAGGCATCGGCATGGCCTCTGGCGCGGGCTGCGCGGCTGCCTCGGGCGCCGGCATCGGCTCCGGCATGGGCTCCGGCATCGGCTGCGCCGCGGCGGTCGCTGGCTCCGCGGCAGTCGCTTGTGACTCCGCGGCGGTGGCTGACCGCGCAGCGATGGCGCACGTCGCCACCGCGGCGACGACCACGAGCGCAGACAGCCTCCGCGCGAAGCCGCAAATTCGGGGTTGTAGACACATGACAGGCACCTCCACCCGGCAGCCTCGACACTTCCCGCGCTGGATGCAAGGGCAGGGCGCAATCCGCGGGGCATCAGCGTGGTGAATGGTCGCGGCGGCTCACGCGTCACCGTAAGGCCCCGCTCACCGACAGGGAGTCGACCATGCCTCGCACATCCACCCATGCCCTCCGCCTCGCGCGTCTGCTGCTACCGCTGCTCGTCGCCTGTGTCACCTCGCTCGCGTCGGCTTCGCCGGCGCCGCCGTCCGACGCGCGACCCACGGCTGACGCAGCCGGCGCCGCGCGTGCGGCCAAGCTGATCGCGAGACAGCAGGCGCCCCAGAAGGCGAAAACCGAACGCCGCCGCCATCGTCGTGCGCCGCGGGGCGCGCGCGGCTCGATCCCATTTCGCACAGGTGAGGTGCTGACGTATGAGCTGACTTGGATGGGCATCCCGGTCGGAAAGGCTGAGTTCATCGTCGCCCGCACGACCTCATGGAACGGCGCGCCAGCGTGGCACTTTGAGATGAAAGCCAGCACCAACAAGTACGCCGACGCCATCTACAAGGTGCGCGATCACATGCACGCGTGGGTCGCGCCGCGGATGAACCGGTCCTTGCACCACGCCAAGACACAGCACGAGGGCAGCTATCACCGCGACGTGGTGCTGACGTTCGATTGGAGGCGAAAACGGGCCGTCTACCGCAACCAGTGGCGGCCCTATCCGGCAAAACCGCTGTTTGCGAACACCTATGACCCCCTCGGCCTGCTCTACGGCTTCCGCTGCCAACGCCTCGACAAGGCCGGCAACATCCAGATGAGCGTGACCGATGGGCTCAAGACGATTCAGGCCCAGGTCAAGGTGCTCGGCAAGGAGACGCTGACGATCGCCGGCCAGAAGATTCGCACGTGGCACGTCGTGCCGGAGATGAAGGACGTCGGCGGCATCTTCGAGCGCAGCCCGGGCGCGCGGATGGACGTCTGGATCTCAGCCGACGAGTTTCGCATCCCAGTGCGCCTCAAGAGCAAGGTCATCGTCGGCAGCTTCGTGGCTACGTTGGTAGACGCAAAGGGTCTGAAAGGCTGAATACCAGAGCGATTAGCGGCCCTATGAGCCGCCGAAGTTGATCGCTGCGGGGTCACTCCCTCCCGCTCTCGGTGGTGGTGGATTGCGGAAAACGACCCACGCACCCACCGCCAGGACCACGCCGCCACCGATGCCAACCCCGATATCGACGCCCTGTGTCGCGCCGAGGACCACGCCGAGGATGGCGCCCGCGACGGCGATGGCGACCGCCACACGGCTATCGCTCTGAACCGCGTTCGCACCCGCGTCTCCGTCCTCTTCTTTTCCCAGGTGGCAGTTCTTGTACTTGTTGCCGCTGCCACAGGGACAGGGATGGTTGCGGCCGACGTTGTCTGTGTTCAGACCCATGATGTCCTCCGTTTGTTGCCATGACAGGTTAGCAGCCGGTAGCCCCAAGCGGCAATGTTGTGCCGCCGCGTGGGCGTCTGCGGCAAGCAATTGGCTCATGGTGCGCGACGGGCTACTCTTTCAGGGACGGAGGCGTGCGTGACGGACGACAACAACGAAGACGACCGCGGAACCCTGCCGGCCACAGATGACGCGACGGCGACGCGGCAGGTGGCCATCCCTGAGATTGGCGACGGCAGCGGCGCAGTCGTAGGCGATGAGACCGCGCGCGGGTCCGCTGTGCCGCTCTCCGTGGCGAGCGTGCGCGCGACCGTTCCGACAGCGCCGCACACGGCGACCGTCATCCAAAGCGCGGCCAGCGTGGCGGACCTCGCAGACCTCGACGAGCTGGATTTCGGAGACCTCGAGGAGGCCACCGACCCCGACGCTGGCCCGCCGCTATTTGCGCAGGACATGCAACCAGGAGCGGCCCCCATCGCGGCCGAGCCGCCACCAACGCCGGACGTGGCCAACGTCGCGGCGGAGACAGCTGCGGCGGAGACAGCTGCGGCGGAGACAGCTGCGGCGGAGACAGCGCCGGCGGAGACAGCGCCGGCGGAGGCGGTCACCGCGGACCGGGCGCCGCCAGATGAGGCGTCGGGTAGGCGCGGAAAGGCGCAACGACGCTCAAAGAAGCGCGCGCGGTCGGCCGAGAAGTCGCGGGCCCGGGAGACGACCCGCGCGGCTGGCAGCGGGCCGTTGGCGGAGGAGCTGCCCGATGATGCGATCGAGATGGTCGATCTCTTCGGAGCCCCACCAGCGCTGCCTGAGATGGGGCTGATCGACCTGCCGATGCCGTCGTCGCGACGCCGCTCTCGGCAAGACATGCACAACATGCTGCAAGAGTTCAGCGTGATGTTTCGCCTCGACACCAAGGTGCGAAAACGCCGCTCCGGCTGGGTCATTGCGCTCGCGGTGCTCGCGGTCGCAGGGGCCGTCGCGTTCCTGGCCACACGGGACGCTCCGGTAGACGCCGCCGACGATGTGGCCATACGCGTCGTCTTGGCCCAGGCGCAAGTGGTCCATGCCACAGGCACGGTCTATCTCATCGACAGCCCCGCGGCGCTGGCACCGGGCGTAACGGAGACCGCCGAGCCACCCAGGCGTGCCCATGTCTCGATCCTGGCGCTCAAGCTGGCCCAGTTGACGCACCTTCGCACGCTCAAACGCGGAAAACTCGGGCAATAAGCTGGCTGCGCGGGCTGTGAACCGGCGCCTCGGGCCGGCTCTACTGGAAAGAACAGTACGACGGGTACAGCTTCTGCACCGCGGCGTCCGTCCCCAAGTCGCTGGTCTCCACGCCCCATGGATGCCGCTTGAGAAAGTCGATGGCCCACGTTAGCCCGCCTGAGGGGATCGTGTGGCCGAGCCCGTGATTGCAGGTGGCGACAAAGTGGCCGTCGGCACGCAGATGCTTCGCCATGGTCAGGGTCGTCGTCTCGAACTGCATCATCGCCTGATCTTTGGGACCGCCCCACGCCAGCAGCGCCGGGATCTTGCGTTTGGGCGTCTTGTACAGGTTGGAGTTGTCACCTGTGCCGCCGCTCCAGGCCACCGCGCTCGCTAGGAACGTGCTGCGGTGCAGCACCAACCAGCTCGTCCACAGCGCGCCGGCCGAGAAGCCCATCGACCACACTCGCTTGTTGTCGATGTCGAATTGCGTGTCGACGCAGGTCAGCAGATCGTCGAAGAGCGCCGCGTCCTCGGTCGAATCGTCCATCGTCCCCCAACCCCAGCCGGTGAACTTGACGCCGCCCTGCGGCACGACCACGACAGCCTGCAGCGCATTGGCGAGCCCCTGCGCGTTCATCCCGGCGCCGAAGTTCTCTTTGGAGCCGCCGAGCCCGTGCCAGAGAAAGAGCAGGCCCGCGTCGGTGGTATTTGTCGGCAGATACACGTCAACCTGGCGCGTCAACCCCCAACTCCAGAAGGCGTTCGCGCCCTTCTTCAGCGTCGGGCAGGCGCTGCCGGCGCTGTATGCGATCGGTGTGGCAGGCGTGGCTTTGGGCGCGCCAGCGTCAGGCGGCCCCGCATCCGTCGCCCCAGCGCCGGTGTCCGCCGCGCCGGCACCGTCCTGATTCGCCGCGGCGTCAGCGATCTCCACGCCACCGGTGTCCGACTCGGTCGTCGCCGCCGGCGTGTCCTCTGTGCTGCCACACGCCGCGACCGCAAGTGAGAGGCCGAAGAAAACGGTGACCAACGATGAGCGAGTTCGGGCCAAGGTCATGATCAACTCCAACGGGAAAAACCCGGCGTCATTGTACCATGAACCGGAACGTGAGGCCGACGTGTGCCTCCCAGTTGATCGTGCCGTCGATGACGCCGTCAGTCGACAATCCCCGCACATCAAAGCGCAAGCTCGTCGCGTCCGTGAGATCGTATTTAGCGCCTAGACCGCCAATGAAGGCGCCGTCGTAGTCAGGCTTCACGCCGTCGACGCTGTGTGGCAGCACCTCCACACCGCCGCCCACGAGCAGGAAGGGGCGCCACGTGCCCCAAGGTAGGTGCAGCATGAGGAAGCCGCGTAGCCCGAGCAGGTGGGCCGTGTTGCCGTTGGTGAAGTAGCTCGAGGGCTGGTAGCTGGCCTCGCCCTGCACGCCGATGTAGCGGGTCAAATTGTAGCCGGTGCGCAGGCCAAACAGCACGCCGGACGCAGCGTGAATGCTCGTATCGTCTGAGTTGCCCAGCTGAGAGTTTTTGCTGAAGTACTTCACGCCGGTGAACAAGCCGACCGTGATCTTTTCGCCGTAATTTCTGGCCCGCAGGCTCGACAAGTCGATCTTGCGACGTCGCCGGTGGATGATCCGTCGCTGCTGCGGCGCAGTATCGACGCTTGGTTGCTGCGCCGCGTCCCCCGGCGCTGGCGCGTATCTGGGCGGCGGTGGCCCGCCGGGTGCGCTCTCGCTGTTCCGATCCCAGCTGTCGATGGGTGGATCCGCCGAGGCGGCCGCGGGTAGCACGAGGGTCGTCACGAGGGCGGCGATGGTCAAATATCTGAGCATGTAGGGACTCCTGCGCGGACGGCGCCAAGTTCCACCAGAC
>CALENB010000392.1 GCA_937910235.1 uncultured Myxococcales bacterium
GGCGGCCGGCGTGGCGGCGGCCGCGGGGGTGGCGGCTCGTGGCGCTGCGACGGGTGCCGCTCGTGGCGTTGCGACGGGTGCCGCTCGTGGCGTTGCGACCGGAGCCGCGACCGGCGCCGCGATTGGCGGTGGTGCGGCGGGTGCTGCGATTGGCGCCGGAACAGCCGTATGTGAAACCGCGACGGGGGCGGCCACCGGAGCAGCGAGCCGGGCTGGCTCAGGTTGCGTGGCGAACGCGGCAGGCGCCGCGAACTCAGGCGCAGGCGCCATCGCGACCGAGCCGCCCGTCAGCATCGCGCCCAGGGTGGTGATGGACGCCTCCGCCGCCCGCAGGAAGGCGCCGTGAGTCTCCGCTGTGGCGCGCTGGTAGGACGCGTGGGCGTCCGCCGTCTGCCGCTGTAGGTCCTGATAAGCGGCGATCCAGCTGTCGGACGCCGGCGCGATCGCCTGGACGGAGGCCGCGGGTCGGGCCCCTGCGTCGGCGCTCGCCGCGACAGGCACCTCGACGTACTCGATCACCTTCTCGACGACGGTCTCCACCACGGTCTCCACCACGGTCTCCACCACGGTCTCCACAACGGTCTGAATCTCTGGCTGTCGCGCCGGGTTGGGCGTGGGTGTCACCGAGTCAGGCGTCGGGTAGGGCTTGCCGTAGTTCGAGCCGTTGATGGCCACCGTCATCTTCGCCTTGGGTTTGACCAGCGGCGCGACCCCGAGCGGGCCCTCCAACGCGTCGAACTGCATCGCGACGCCCAGCCCTGCGAGCTGGCCGATGCCGCGCTGCAGGCTCGTCAGGCCGTTGCTACCCTTGCGATCGAGGGCCACACAGTGGTGCGGGCGATCACCGAGGATGCGGCCGACCAAGCCGCTCAGGACTGAGCCAGGACCAACCTCGACAAACGTGCGAGCGCCGGCTGCATACATCGCCTCGATCTGCTCGACGAAACGCACGGGCTTGGCGATTTGACCGCTCAGGGTCGCGCGAATCGCGTCGGCATCACCGCTGTAGGGCGCCGCGTCGCTGTTGCCAAAGACCGGAATCGCGGGCTTGCCGACGGCCACGTCCGCCAGAAAGGCGGCGAACGGCACGCAGGACGCGCTCACGACGGCGCTGTGGAACGCGGTCGCGACGTTGAGGCGCTTAAAGCGCATCCGCTCGGCCTTGAGGCGCGACTCCACCTCGGCGATGGCGTCGGTCGGGCCGGAGATGACGGCCTGGGTTGGGCTGTTGTGGTTGGCCAGCACGACGCCCAGATCCCAGGTAGCCAGCAGGTTTTGGACCTTGTCGGCGTCTGCCGTGACGACCGTCATGGCGCCCGGCGTCGCCGCCGCGTCGCGCATCAGCTCGCCGCGCTTGCGGGAGACCAGCAGATGGTCCGCCGCGCTCAGCACACCGGCGGCGTGCAAGGCCGTGATCTCGCCGTAGGAGTGACCCGCGACCGAATCCGCGGTGATCCCGAGCTTATTGAGCACCGCCAGCAGCGCCAAGCTGGTCGCGCCGATGGCCGGCTGGGCCCACTCCGTCGCTGTGAGCGCGGCGGTCTGCGCGTCTCGATCCGCGTCGGTGAACGGCGGTGGCGGGAACGCGAGCTGGTGCACAGCGCGGCCGTCGAAGCGCTGTCCGGCGATCCCGTCCCACACGTCGCGCGCTGCGTCGATGCCCATCGCCACGTCGGCGCCCATGCCGACGTATTGCGAGCCCTGGCCTGGGAACAGGAACGCGACGCCGCCGACCGAGGTTCCAGTCTCACAACGCAGCCCCTTTGGTGTGTTGACGGCTTTGCCCGCGGTGATGTCGTCCGCAGCGGCGCCCACCTGCGCCGCGAGGTCCGCGCTGTCTGACGCGATGAGGCTCAGACGCGCTGGCTGGCTAGCGTCGAACGCGCGGCGGTTGGCCGATGCGTGGTAGCTGAACTCGCCTTCGGCTGTGCCGCACGCCTCCGCCGCAGCCCGGGCCGCAGCGACAACTGCCGCGCCCGTGGCTGCTGAAAACAGCCACAACTCACCAGGGGCCGCCGTGACGGTGCGCGGCCGGCTCGCGGGGCCCGTGTATTCTTCGGCCGTGACGTGGAAGTTGCTGCCGCCAAAACCAAACGCGGAGATCCCGGCGCGGCGCGGATGGCTCGCGTCGCGAATCCAAGGGCGAGCCTCGGTGCTGAGGTAAAACGGGCTCTCTTCGATGTTCAGCTTTGGGTTCGGACGCGCCACCTTCGCGGTCGGCGGCAGGACCCGCTGATGCAACGCCAACACCGCCTTCAACAACCCCGCCGCGCCAGCGGACGACTTCGTGTGGCCGATCTGGCTCTTGATGCTGCCCAGCGCGCACCACTGCTTGTCGTCGCGAAGCCCGCCAAAAGCGAGCTGCAAGCCCGCAAACTCAGCCGCATCGCCAGCTTTGGTGCCCGTGCCGTGGGCCTCCACGAGCTCTACGGTCTCAGGGCCGTAGCCGGCCGCCTCGTACGCACGGCGCACCGCGCGGGCCTGACCTTCTGCGAGCGGGGCGTACACGCTCTTCGCGCGGCCATCCGACGAGGAGCCGATGCCCGTCAACACGGCGTAGACTTGGCGGCCCTGCGCTTCGGCGTCCTCGAGCCGCATGAGCGCAAACATCACGAGGCCTTCGCCCAGCATCGTGCCGTCGGCTGCGTCCGAGAACGGGCGACAGTCTCCGGTGGGCGAGAGCGCTGGCGTCTTCGAGAAACACATGTACATGAAGATGTCGTTCATCGTGTCGACGCCGCCGCCCAGCACCATGTCCGCGTGGCCGAGCTCCAGCTCGTTGATGCCCATGCGCAGCGCTGCGAGCGAGCTGGCACACGCCGCGTCGGTCACGGCGTTGGTGCCACGCAGATCGAAGCGGTTGGCGATGCGACCGGCCACCACGTTGCCGAGCAGCCCGGGAAAGCTCGACTCTTGCCACGGCACGTAGTGCGACGAGATGCGCTCGCAGATGTCCTGCACCTCCGTCTCCGGCAGTCCCGCTTCCCGCATCGCCTTGACCCAGATCGGTCGCTGCAGGCGGCTGTTCATCGTGCCGAGCAGCTCCTGCGTGCTGGTCACGCCGAGCAGGGTCGAGATGCGCTCGCGGTCCAGGCCCGCCAAGTCGCCGCCCGTCGCGTCCTCCAGGCAACGCTCAGCGACCATGAGGGCGAGCAGCTGCGAGGTGTCCGTGGCCGGCATGATGCTGGGCGGAATGCCGAATCCCATGGGGTCAAAGTCGACTTTCGGTAGGAAGCCGCCGCGCTTGGCGTAGGTCTTGTCGGGCGCCTTGGGGTCGGCGTCGTAGTAGTCCTCGACCCGCCAGTGGCCGTCTGGCACGTCCGTCATCAGGTCGGCGCCCGTGACGATGTTGCGCCACGCCTCTGCGACGTTGCGCGAGGCGGGGAGGAGGGCGCCGAGGCCGACGATCGCGATGGGGGTCTGGGTGCGCTTGGTCATGGGGTGACTCCGGGCCGCGTTGTCGCGGCAGCGTTTGAGGGGGGCGCCGTGCGGCGCCTGCGCTGGCTGCAGCGCGGGTCAGCAGGGGAGAGGGCTCAGTTCAGCGGTCGTGGGCGGCAATCGAACGCCGCCGCCGGCACGGCCACGCCAGCGGCGCGAAGCTGTTGCGCTCGGGTGATGACCGCCGCGCCCTCCAATAGGTTTCGGCCGATCTGCGCGACCGTGCGATTGCTTGGTTCGGCCAGGAAGGTGCCCGCCGTCCAGCGGTTGAAGGCGCCCATCGCCGGTCCGCACCAGATTTGGTAGTCGGCCACTCGTGTCGGGTCGCCCTCGATGGCCCAGCGGCTGGCCTTGCCAAGGTACCAGCGAAAGACCAGCGCCATGCGATGCTTCGGATCGCGCTGGCCACGCGCGAGCTCTTCGGCGTCACGCGCTGCCCAGAATCGCTCGCACTCGGCCCAGATCTCTTCGCACGTGGCGCGCAACGTGTCCTTCTCAATCCGGGCTTTGAGCGCCGGTGGCAGGGCTTCTAGCGAATCGTAGGCGCGATAGGCCTCGTACAGCCGCTTGGCCCGCGCCGCGAACATCGTGCCGCGCTTGAGCACCTGCACGTCGACCCCGAGCTCAAACATGTCGGATGCAGGCGCCATGGTCACATCGGCCAGATCGGCCTGCGCGAGCAAGCGCTTGCCCGCGTCGCTGAGCCCAGCCTCCACGGCCGCTTGGTTCACCGAGCCGGTCGTGACGAAGGCCGCGCCGAGGGCAAACGCGGCGGCCAGCGCTGATGGCGTGCCGAGCCCGCCGGCGGCGCCGCAGTGAATGGGCCGCGTGTAGCCAAACGTCTCGCACAGCTCGTCACGCACCGACACGATGGACGGAAACTGAGCGGTGAGCGTCTGATTGTCGGTGTGACCGCCGCTGTCGGCCTCGATCGTCAGGGCCTCCGCCACTGGCAACGTCGCTGCGAGCGCCGCCTCCTGGGCCGTCAGCCAGCCACGCGTGACGAGGCTCGCCAGCATGTCGGCCGGCGCCGGGGAGAGGAAGCGGCGCGCGACTTCGGGCCGAGAGATCTTGGCGAACAGCGTGCGAGGCCGCACCACCTGACCAGCCGCGTCGGTGTGGATGCCGGCGTAGGCGACCCGCACGACGGCGGGCGTCAGCCCCATGAACGCCGACGCGGAGATCAGCGGCACCCGCTCCGCGATGAGCAGCGCCGCCACCCGCTCCTCCAGGCTCGACTCATTGGGCGAGTGGATCAGGTTCACGCCCCACGCAAACCGATCCCCGGCGCTGGCACGCAGCCGTTTGATCGACGCCTCGACGCGGCCATACGACAGCCCGGCAGCGCCAAAAAAGCCCAGCATTCCGGCCTCGCCGGCGGCTAAGACCATCTCCACGGTGGCGATGCCGTTGGCCATCTCGCCGACCACATACGGAAAGCGCAGGCCGACCTGCTCGCAGAAGGCGCGGTCACCGAGCCACTCGGGGTACATCGGCGGTAGCGTGGCGATCACGTCAAGGCGGCCACCGGCGTCGTCGCCGATCGCCTGTGCCCCACCGGTGAACGTGACCCCGAGTCGCCCCTGCGCATCTCGGACGACCTGCATGGGCTCGCGCACGCGTCGGAGGGCGGCGATCACGTCGGCGGGGAGAAACGCCGGCGGCGTGGTCGCGGCGGGATGATTGGACGAAGCAGGGTGCATAGGCATGGCTTCCTGTATTGTCACCGCGCTGCGGGCGTGGCCAAGTGGGGGTGGGGGCTTAGAACCTCTGAGCGGGAGGGTCAAGACGCAGCGCGTCGTGGCAGCCTCTTGTGACACGGTTTTTACACGGAGCCAGCCGCAACGCCCGCGCGCTGGGCCGCCGCCGCCGCGGTGTTGTCGAACGCCGCGTTTGGCCCGGATTGCTCGGGCGGTCGGGCCGGCGACGTTAGGGCGCCGGCCGTCTGGGCGCCGCTGATTCGGGACCACCGAGCAGCTGCTTGAGGCTCGCCGTCACGGCGGCTGGCAGGGGCGCCGGCGCCGGTCCCAGGTCCTCAACCGCGATTCGGTAGTGACCCACGGAGACCCGCGCCTTCTCCGACTTGACCTCAAGCTGATACACGCCCGGCACAAGCTGCAACGCCAGCCGCGTCTCGCCGGTCTCTTGGGGCGCCGCGAGGCTCGCGAGCACCGCGCCGCCCGCATCGGTCAGCGTGCAACCGAGGCCCGGCGCGCCATCGCCGCGACACACGAACTCCACCCGCGTGGCCGTCGTGCGGGCGGACCAATCGAGCGAGAAGCGATCGACGTCGCCAGCGGGTAGCAGCGCACCGTCTCGCATCAACAGGCCCTTGCCGGCGTCGGACAGCCCCTGCACGAGTCCGGGCGACTCCTGCTCGAAGTGGGGCAGCGCGAGGAACTGCACCCGTAGAAAGTACAGCGCCGTAGCGTCTGCCGCGCCGTCGACACCGGCGACGCGGATGTAGATTCGCCGTTTGGTGGTGCGCCATCCGCTGAGGCTGACCCGTTCACCGTCGGGCTTGCCGGACAGCGTGACCCAGGGCTTACCGACGTCGCCGACACTCAGCTCCACAGCCAAGCCTTCCGGCGCGCGCAGGCGGACTTGGGCGACCTCACCGACGTTGCCGTCCACGGCGAACCAGTCTTCGTCGCCGCGACCGTCGAGCACGCCGCTGATCAAGGAGCCAGCCTTGACCCCCATCGCCGCAGCGCGAGAATCATTGGGCTCACGCTCCACCGGCTCCTTGTCGGGGCAGACTTGCTGGTCGGTGCATCCGCCGGGCATCAACGCCCGCACCGTCGCTGCGTAGGGTGCGTCCGGCGCTTGGCCACGCCGCGCGAGCACACGCAGCGTCACGTTCGCGCCGGTCCGGCGGACATCGAGATTGGGCACCAACACACCTTCGCCGGTAGCGGGACGCCGGATCAGCACGGGCTCCGTCACCCCGTCCGCGAGCAGCGCCACCTCCAGATCGACACCGGGCGATCCATTGACGCTGAGCATCTGCGCCGCGCCAAGCTGGGCGGCCGACAGGTCTAGACGGAAGACGTCTACGTCACGCTGTGGCGCCAAGGTCGCCTGAATCGTCTGACCGTGCATGAGCACCTGGGTCTCGGGCCCAAGCGTATCGTTGGGTTCGCGCTCTTCGTCCAGCCGTCGGGGCCGGGTCGACACCGCTAGGCGATAGGGGCCGCCGACCTGCGCCGGTTGGCCCTTGCGTGGCTTGCGCCGCACCAAACAGCGCACGCGCAACCACAGCGGACCCTTGTCGAGGCGCAATCCGGGCACGACGGGCCGCACCCCGCCATGCCACTTCGCTTGGCGTACAGGCGTCGGATCCGCGGTGAAGATGTCGAGCCGGGCGCATCGGGGCGCATCGCGCAGCTCCACACGGGTGACGAGCTGCGCGTCGTCGCTGGCTTCGAGCCGAAACCAGTCGTCGTCAAGTCGGCGGTAGAGGCCCTTCGCGCTGGCCGTCGGCCCCGGTTTCGCGGGGGCCTCCAGCGTCCCCGTGATCACGACGTTGTGGGGGATCTTGCGGGCGAGCGCGCGGCTGTCGTCGGGCTCCGCAGCCTGCATCAACTCGGCGCGCGCCATCTCACGCTCAGCGTGTGGCAGCGTGTGTTGTACGGCGTCTGGAAACAGGACCCGCCGGGGCAGGGGCGCGTCGGCCGTGCGCTTGCAGCCGCCGCTCACACCGAGGCCCGCGCCGATCACACACGACACCACGAGCCAACTCGCGCGCCGGTTTGGAGCGCCGCCGCGTCGTCCGGTGCGGCGCCCAGGCAGGCGACCGACGCGGGGTGCAACCGAGTTCGGCCGCACGCTATTTGCCGTTCATGCGCTTGGTCACTTCGTCCGTGATGTCCACGGAGCTCGCAGCGAAGATCACAGCGACGCGGCTGAGCACGAGCGTGTAGCCCTTGGCCTTGGCGATCGCGTCGATGTGCTTCTTGATCTGGTCTTCGATTGGACGAAGCAGCTCGCCTTCTTGCTTGGCCAGCTCCTTGAGCGCCGACTGCTGCGTCTGCTGAAAGAGCATCACCTCTTTCTGAAACGTCTGCACTTTCTGCTGGAAGATCTGCGCTCGCTGCTGCAGCTCCGACGTCGCCGCCTTCGCGCCCTTGCTCCGCAGGGTCTCCTCAATTGTGCGGCGCTCCGCCATCAGCGCCTTTTCCTGCTGCTTGAGCTGTCCGTCGCGGCGCTTGAGCGCCTTGCGCTTCTTCTTCTGCAGCGTCTCAAACTTGAGTTTCGCGGCCTTGCCTGCCTTGGTCGAGAGCAGCACACGCTGCAAATCAACGACGGCCAGCTTCTGCTCCGCAAACGCGGGCGCAGCTGCCATGAGGGTCGCTGTGAGCAGCGCGATTGCAATGAGACGGGTCTTAACTAGTTTACGCATAGGTACCATCCTCCGTGGGGGCGGCGTCATCGCACGACGTAGGCCATGGGGTCAAGCGCTCCGGTCGTGGCTCAACCCACTTCTGGTCGCGGCATTCCCCATACGAACGGCGACCTGCAGGGATTCATCCGACGGCCCGTCACACGAGGCGCATGCGCATGGCCCCATCGTTGCCGCTCTTCGACCATCACGCGCACCTCGACGATCCCGCGATCACGATCACCCACATCCGATCGGGGCTCGCCGCGGCTGGTTTTGTGGGCGGCGTCAGCGCCGGCTATGGCCCGGATCGCAGCGACCTCGCGCGGCAGCGGATCGCCCTTGATCCTCGGCTGAACCGAACGGTGGGTCTGCATCCGTGGTGGCTGGCGGAGACGCCACGAGCGCGCTGGGAGGCCGCTTGGCGTGCCGTTGCGGCGGAGCTCTCAGAGGATGACGTCGTCGCCCTGGGTGAGATCGGCCTGGATCAAACCGTGCGCCACCGACTCCCGCTCGCGCAGCAAGAAGCCCAGCTCCAGCGCGGCCTCGATCTCGCGCGCCAGACCGCGATGCCCGTGGTGCTGCACATCGTGCGCTGGCATGGCCACGCGCTGCGGTTGCTGCGCGCGCAGCCGCCGCCCGGAGGGGTCCTGCATCGGTATGGGGGGCCAGCCACGTTGGTCGCAGACTTCCAGCGTTTGGGCCTGCACGTGTCGCTCGACGCCAAGCGCTGGCAGCGCGATCCGGTCGGATTTGCGGCCGTCGCGCGCGCGATCGACACGGCGAATCTGCTGGTTGAGACCGACTGGCCGGACCGTTCTCGCGATTGGTCCGAGGCGCTCGGCGAGATGGCTGCCCTCATCGCGGCGCTCGCGGAGGTGCGCAGCGTGCCGATCGAGACCCTCGCGGCGCAGCTGGTGCTGAACGCCCGGCGCCTCTACGGCCTCACTCAATAATGGCTTCACCCGTCGTCGCGACGCTAAACAAGAAGTCTCGCGCCATGAGCGCCGCGCTCTCGTTTTGGAACACCACGTAGTGGTTGCCCTTGGGGTACTGCGCCAGAATCGCGGTCACCTGATGCTCGCCGAACTTCAAGTTGTTCTGCACGGGCGTCTGCAAAATCGGCGTATTCGCGATCTCCATCGCCTCGTTGAGGTGCGCCGCCGGTTTCAGGATCGACAGCCCCATCGCGGCCGCCAGGGCCTCGCTCGTCACCGCCGGCGTCGCCTCGTCTAGCAGCCCTTCGGTCATCAGCACATGCGGCGGCCGGATGTCGGCAGGTCGCGCAAACACGTGGCGGGCATAGGAGAGCGTGTCCGTGGCATCGACGAGCATCTGAATCAGACTCACCGCGGGGTGGAACTCCGACAGCTCGTCGTCATCAAGCGAGAGCTTTGAGTTGATCAAGAGCGGAAAGTTGACGATGTCCTTCCGCGTGACCGCCGTGAGCGACAGCCCCGCCCCAGCGCCCGAGAAGACGAAGGCGCGGAAGTTGGGCTCCACCGAGGCCAGCAGCGGTCCGACGATGCCACCCTGGCTGTGGCCCATGAACAACATGCGGTTGGCGTCTAGGCGGATCGGCTTTTTGTCGTGCGTGACGTCGCCCGGAATGTCGAGCTTGCCGGCGCGCAGCAGCTCAATCAGGTGCACATTATCGAGCGCGGCTTGCCGAAACACAGAGCGGCCCGACAGCGGGTTGAAGAAGTTGAACGTCGCGAGATACACCGCGTTCAGAGACAGGTCTTTGCCGGCGCGCGGTCCGTGCAGCGGTTGATCGATGCCGATCACGACGATGCCTTTCTCGGTCAGCAACCTGCCGGGCGCAAGCGCGCCACTGCGATAGCTCTCATAGCTGCCTCCGGTACCGTGGCTGTAGATGACCACCGGAAGCAGTCCGCCCACCGCCTGGCTGCGGTCGTCTGGCACCGAGATTGAGATCCTGAGCGTCTCCGTCTTCTGCACCTTGGGTGTGCCATTGGCGCCGAACTCAAAGCCGCCTCCGCTCTCGAGGAAGGGCGGCTGCCCGGCTTGGAAGTTGGGGCCACTGTAGGTGCCGCGATAAATCCGATAATCCGGGTTTTTTGTGCCCGATTGTTTCCAACCCGTCGCCGCCTTGTGCGCCACGCTGCTGCGAACAAACGCCGCGATGCTCGCCAACTCAGCCGTCGGGTCGCCCGTTGTGAACACCGTGGCAGCGGCGATCGCCTTGGGATGCATAGGCACCTTGCCGGCCTTGATGGCGACCCACAGCGGCGTCAGCACCGCTGCGAGCTTGGTCTCTTCGGCTGAGAGCGCCACCGTCTCCGCGCCCGTCAGGTGGTCGATGACGGCGGCGAGGGGTTTGGGGCGGGCCAACATGCGATCGTCGATGTCGCGCATCTTGCGATCGAGGACGAACGCGTAGGTGGTCTTGGCGCGCAGCGGCGCACCCCACGTCGGCTGCGCCATAAGCAGGTTTGCTGCGAGGATGTTGCCGCGGACCTTCGCTGAGAGCTTCCACCGCAGCGGCACGCGTTCGCCATAGCCAGGGCTGCTCACGTCGACATTGACCAGCATCATGCCGGCGTCATCCTTCGAGATGGACTCCTGTGGCGTCGGTAGCAGCGCGCCGCGAATCGCCTTGTCGAGCTGGACGTAGATCGTCGGCTGAATGGACCACCCGGCCAAGGCCTGCCCACCCAGCGCGAGGTAGGCGGCGAGCAGGGCGTCGACCTCGCCCGTCTTTGGGGCCGGAAATCCGGAGAGATCGAGGCGACCGGTCGCGGCGTCGCGGCGCAGATCGGTCGGGAACGGCGAGGCGTGCCAGCCCAGCGGTTCGCCTGGCGCCGCGACCAACTCATACCGAGCGACGGCGCCAAGGGTCTCGCCAGCATACGGATCGAGGCCGGGATCGATCGGTGTCGCCGACCCGTCGACGGTGAACGTATCGGCTTTGGCGTGGGCCGACGCGTCATCGGCACCTGCGCCGTCATCGGGGCTGCAGCCGTTGACGGCGACGAGGGCTGCACACAGCGCGATGCCCAATTGAAGCCGAGCGGCCGGAGGGCGTGTGGCACAGGTGTGCATGGAGACTCCCCTAGTAGCTGCCGCCAGCGCGTTTACGACCGGGAGCGCTCTTGGCTCCCTGGACGATGGCGATCGACGCGCTGGCGCCGATCCGAGTCGCGCCCGCCTGGATCATGGCGTCGACATCGTCAGAGGTGCGCATGCCGCCCGACGCCTTGACCTGCAGCTCATCACCGACCACGAGCTTCATCAGCGCGACATCTTCAGCCGTCGCGCCGCCAGGGCCAAAGCCGGTGGAGGTCTTCACAAACGCCGCGTTCGCGACCTTGCTCAGCGCGCAGGCGATGACCTTTTCGTCGTGCGTCAGCTCACAGGTCTCGATGATCACTTTGACGATAGCGGGCTTTGCCGCCTCGACGACCTTGCCGATATCTTCGAGCAACAGCGCGTAATCCCGGGACTTGAGCGCGCCGATGTTGATCACCATGTCGATCTCGCTGGCGCCCGCCCGCACGGCCTCACGCGCCTCGAACGCCTTGGCGCTCGGCGTCATCGCGCCGAGAGGGAAGCCGACGACCGCACACACAGGCACGCCGCTGCCGCGCAGCTCGCGGGCGCAGAAGGCGACGTTCGAGGCGTTTACGCACACCGACGCGAACTTGTACTGCGCGGCCTCGCTGCAGAGCTTCTTGAGCTCCTCGCGACTGACGCGGGCCTTGAGCAGCGTGTGATCGATGTAGCCCGCGAGGTCTCCACGCACCAGCTTGGCGTCCAGCCCAGCGCTGTTGGCCGCTACGCGCGCGGCGCCCAGGTCGATCAGCTTGCGGGTGTCGTGCGGACGACGCGAGACGGACCAGCCGCAGCCGGTGCACTCGCCCTTCTTCGCGGTGCACGGCTTCGTTGGGGCAGCCGGACCCGCGCTCGCCGCGTGTTGCGAAGCAGCGCCGTCGTTGGCGCCGCCGCCCAGCTCGCTGCGAACACGCGCGGTGATAGCGGCGACGAGGGTCTCGAACTCACGATCCTGGGCCATTGGGAGCTCCACGGAGTGCGCCCAGCTGGGCGAACAAGAGGCAAGGTGCGGCGCCAGCATCGAGGTAGCCGACTCGGGGTGTCAAGACGGGTCCGAAGTGGACGCGCTACGCGAGACGCCGGCGCGTCCACAGCAGCCCGCACGCGCCGAAAAACAGGACGGCTCCGGCGGGCACGCCGCGTCGGTGGTTGGGGGTGACGCTACAACCACAGCCCTTGTCTGTCGGCGCTTTCGCAGCGCCGCCAGGCTGGTCGAGGCTGATCTCCAGCGCCGCCTCACCGCTCGGATCAAAACGCACCGTGAGGGGCGCGCCGCGGATCAGGTCCTTGGCGTCGCCGTTTTTTACGACCTCGTTCCAGTCCGCGTAGGCGTCGACGGCAAATCCACGTTTGCTGTGGTCGTCGAGGGCGATGTACAGCTTCGGCCCCCCAATATCGAGCACTTTGCCGTGCAGGACCTCGATCGCCACACGCTTCGACACGATGATCTCAGGTCGCACCACACCGGCCGGGTCGAACCGCACCGTGATGATCGCCGCGCGCTTGAGGTCCTTGACGGTACCGCCGGCGATACAGGTGGCCAGCAGCGCGCGATCCTTGGGGATCGGCACGGCGTGGCTGGTCTTCGCCGCCTTGTTCTTCTTCACGTAGAGCAGCGTCTCGCCGACCTCTTCGACCCGCACGTCGCGCAGGACGCTGTACCGGAAGCCCTTCGGTTTGGTCTTTGTGGCGGTGTTCTCCGACGTCAGCTTGGCGGCTTCGGCCTTGGCCGCCGCATCGGTCGGGCGCGCGACGCCGGCCGCAGTCTCGATTTTGAGCGCAGCCGCTTCGCCACCGGTG
>CALENB010000393.1 GCA_937910235.1 uncultured Myxococcales bacterium
GCAGGGTGAGAGGGTGCAGGGCGAGAGAGTGCAGGGCGAGAGGGTGCAGGGCGAGAGGGTGCAGGGCGAGACGACGACGGGTTGAAACCCGACGCTATCAACGCGGCGCCCGCCTTCGCCAGCTCATGCGCCGTAATCGCAAGAATGAACAGTAGGTTGCGATCCGTGAGGTGGCCCTGTGCGGCTGGATTTGCTGGCGACACCGCGCGCCCGTGGCGTCTCGAGGCGAGCGACGTCGCGCGTTCTAACACACAACTGTGACAATCTCGATTGTGATAACCCGCTGAAACCGCTACATTGCGGCCTCCTCTGCCCGGAGTCCGCGTGATCAGCAGCGACCGTCTTGTGCCACAGTGGATCGGACGTTGGCTCGCCGTCAGCGTCGCCTTCGCCGGCGCTCTGCTGCTTGTGGCCGGCTGCAGCGGCGAGGTCGAGCCGGGCGAGAACGGCACCGCGGCGAAGGCGACCCTGCTTCACCTCCGCACCGATACACGCGGCGAAGAGGCCTACGCGGGCATCACGTTTACCGTCGACTGCCGCGCGTTTGAAGCGGGCGCACCGCCAGATGAGCTGGGCGCTGAGGTGCCGCTGCCGGGCGCCGCCACCGTCGTGATGATCGATGGACCGGCGCAGCCTGTCTCCATTCAGGGCACGAAGATCGCGCTGCGTCAGGTCGGCACCTACACCGTCGCCTGCAAGGTGCCATCTGCCGGGCTGTCCGACCCGATCGGCGCCCGGCTAGAGGTCATCCCTGGGCCAGCCAGCACGATGGAGACGACGCTGCAGCTTGGCGGCGCTTCGGTGACCACCAGCCTCATCACCAAGGCAGGTCCGACCGTTACCGTACACTGCTCGGGTTACGACGCCTGGGGCAACACCGTCACGGACGGGTGGAGCGTCACCGCCACGCCGGACACGCTGGCCGTGTCCACCGCGTCTGTCCCGTTCACGATTCACGCGACCAAGGCCGGATCCTGGCAGCTCGCGTGTCGAAACGCTGGCACAGTCGACACGACGCCGGCCTCATTGACGGTGTCGGCTGCAGTCCCTCACCACCTGTTCACGCTGCTGGAGCCGGCCGAGATCGCCGCAGGCAACGCCGCGAAGCTGGCCTGCGTGGCGACAGACGTGTACGGCAACACGATCAGCAACTTTCCGTTCGCCATGGACTATGGCGCCGAGGTGCAGATCAAGGGGTTGTACGTCTCGAGCACCAAGGCCGGGATCCACACACTCAAGTGCGTTCCTGAGACGGACAAGTGGTCACTCTACCAGATTCACGCGGCCAACTTGCTCGTGCGACCCGGCCCGCCGATGTCGTTGCTCGTCGCCCAGGTGCCGAATAAACCGGTCTATAAGCGCGAAGAGAAGGTCAAGTTCCCCGCTACCGTCCTCGACGCCTGGGGCAACGTGCGGCCAGAGGATCCCGTCACCGTCGCCGTGCTGTCGCCGGCGTCAGGCTGGAAGGTGCTCGAGGCCGATCCGCTCAAAGACAAGCTCGTGAAGTTCGACGACGACGGCACCTACAAGCTCAAGTTCGAGGTCAGCCTGTCCGCCATTACGCAAGAGCTGTCGCTGCTGGTTGATGGCGCGCCGCCGCTGCTGACCATCGACGATCCGCCCTGGGGGAGCACGCTTACAGGCAAACCGTCCGTCCAGATCATCGGCAAGGCCGGCGACGTCGGCTCGGGTATCAAGAACCTCACCGTCAACGCAAAGCCCGGTTTCGTCGATGGCGCCAGCCAGTACAAGGTCCAGCACGGCGCGCAGCACGGCCTCAATCGGATCCTCGCGCTCGCCGAGGACATGGGCGGCGAGGTGGCTGAGGCGACGCGCGGGTTCTATTTCTCCGGCAAGTATTACAACACCGACGCCGGCAAGCCGAAGGGGGCCATGGTCAAGGACGCCATGCAGATCTTCATCGGCGCGAAGCTGCTCGACGATGGTGTCCACGACCCGAACAAGCCGGACGACTTCGCGACGATCCTCGAGCTGCTCATCGGCTCGCAGATGACGTCAGGGCTGGTGCCGGCGAACCTCAGCCAGGGCGAGCTGGAGGTGAAGCTGAGCAACACCAAGATGGGCAAGCCGAAGATCACGTTGGTCCCTGTAGAGGGCGCCCTCGACGTCAAGATGCGCATCGAGAACATCTCCACTGACCTCAAAGTGAAGGCGAAGCTCAAGCTTGGACCCATCAAGACGAGCATCTCGGTGAGCGGCGACATCAAGATGGACGCGATCCGCATCACCATGCGCCTTAAGATGGCGGTGACGAACGGCAAGGCCAGCGCGTCGGTGCTCAACAGCACGGTGGCGATCGACGGGATGAAGCTCTCGGTCGACGGCTTGGCGGGCCTCTTCAATCCGCTCTTTAACCTGCTGCTGGGTAGCTACAAGAAGGAGATCGAACAACAGCTCAAGACCTCGTTGGTGGGCGAGCTACCCAAGCTGCTCAATGGGGTCTTGAGCCAGCTCTCGACCTCGTCGAGCTTTGACGTACCCGGATCTTCAGGCAACGCGCCGACCGTGAAGGTGACGCTGGTGAGCGACGTCACCACGCTGGCGTTCACGTCGGCGGGGGCGCTGCTGAAGATCGACGCCAGCTTTGTCGCGCCGAAGGGGACGAAGCACACCATCCTGGGCGCGATCTCGCGCGATGGCTGTATCGGGACCTCGCCGGACAAGTTCGCGATCGACACGACGCAACGCATGCAGATCGCGATGCACGACGACTTGATGAATCAGCTGCTGTACGCCATCTGGTACGGCGGCGGCATGACCATGACGATCCCGGGCAGTGAGCTGGGGGGAGGGTCATCCACCATGGGCTTGTCGCTGGAGAACGCCACGCTTGAGGTGGACCTGCTGCTGCCCCCGATTTTGGAGGCCTGCAACATGGCCAAGCCCTCGATGGTGCGGCTGCAGATCGGCGACATCCTGAGCACCCTGCGTGTGCCGTTTGGCAGCGACGAGATGGCGCTGTATCTCGCGACCAGCCTCGACGTGCCGGCAGAGATCGTCTTCGGCAAAAACAGTAAGGGGGACGCGGAGGTCCAGGTGGTGCCTGGCAAGAACCTGGGCATGCTCATCGAGTTGACCGATATTTCGAAGACGTTCGCCTCGCAAAAGGCAGCTTTCTCCAAGCTCATCAAGGACATGGTCGCAAAGGAGCTGGCGAAGGGAATCCCTGGCGGGGATCAGCTCAAAGTGCCTTTGCCCGCGAGCGAAACCGATCTGAGCAGCCTCGCTCCGGGGATCCCGAAGGGCACGGTGGTAAAGACCGTCATCAAGGGGCTGAAGCGCGCCGGTGGGTATACCGCGATCTCGGCAGCGCTTCAGTGATGCGACATCGTACGGGTGGCGTTTTTCAATGTGGGTGCGGGGTATGCTAGCGTGCGTTCCGACCCGAGCGCGGGCCGATCGTCCGGAGAGACGGGCGAACAGTCCGGAGGCATCATGACTCGCTGTATTAAGTTGCTGCTCGTGCTTTGTGTGGCGCTCGTGATTGGTTGTGGTGGCGATCCGAACGCCGGCAAGAAGCCGGCTGGAACGACCGTACCCAACGCGGACATCATCATCGGCGGCACCACGGACGCCGCCGGCGGCGACACGGCGGCGACGGGCGACGCCGCGGCCTCGGCCGACACCAGCAAGGCGCCACAGAAGTGCGAAACGCCCGGAACTTGGGGCTGTCCGTGCAAAAACGGCGACGACTGTGACAGTGGCTACTGCATCGAGGACGACACAGGGCTGGTCTGCACAAACGCCTGCACGAGCGCCTGTCCGGCCGGTTGGCAATGCCGCCAAGCCAGCAGCAGCGACGCGATCTTCATCTGCCTGCCCAAGTTCGTCAGCTTGTGCCGGCCCTGCTCAGCGCACGCGGACTGCGGCAGCCAAGGCCAGCAGGTGGGTTCGGCGAAGTGTGTGCCGCTCGACATGGGCGGTGGCTTCACCAACGGCTCATTTTGCGGGGCGGCGTGCGATCCGAAGGCGCCATGTCCAGCGGACTTCAGCTGCAATAGTGTTGAATTGGCGGGCGAAGCGACGGTTGGACAGTGCACGCCGAACAACAACGAGTGTGTGTGCAGCCAGCAGGAGATCAAGCTGGCGCTATCGACGGGCTGCGAGCGGACCAATGAGTTTGGTACCTGCACTGGCCAGCGTAAATGCAGCCCGGAAGGGCTGACGTTGTGCGGCGCGGCGGTGCCATCGGCGGAGGTCTGCGACGGCGTCGACAACGACTGCGACGGCGAGACAGATGAAGACGACGCGGTGGGGTGCAAGATCTACTTCGCCGACAACGACGGCGACGGCGCCGGCACCGGCCTCGGCAGCTGCATGTGCAACAACCCCGGCCCCGGCTACGCGTCGAGCGGCGGCGACTGCAACGACATCGCCAAGACGATCCACCCGGGCGCCAAGGAGATCTGCAACGACATCGACGACAACTGCAACTCAGCCACCGACGAGCCCGGCGCCTCCGGCTGTTCGGTGTACTACAAGGACAAGGACGGCGACGGCTTCGGAGATCCCGACGACGCAGCCTGCGTGTGTCCGTCGAAGAAACCCGCCGACCTCATCGCACAGGCTGGCGATTGCGATGACACGACGGACAAGGTCAAACCCGGCGCCACTGAGTCCTGCAACACGATCGATGACAACTGCAACGGCAAGATCGACGAAGAGGATTCGGTGGGCTGCAAGCTCTACTACATCGACATCGACAAGGACCTGTACGGCCCGAGTGACAAGAGCAAGTGCCTGTGCAAGGAGGACGCCCTGTACACGGCCAGCAAGCCTGGCGATTGCGACGACAACAACGCGCTCGTCAAACCCACGCAGATCGAGCTGTGCAACAACGTCGACGACGACTGCAACGACAAGATCGACGACGGCGACGCGCCCAAGAGCTGCCCGAAGGTCCCTGGCGTGGAGCCGGCCTGCAACGCCGGTAAGTGCGGAATCGCGAGCTGCCCGAAGGGGTACTTTGACGTCGATGGCGACTTCAAGAATGGCTGCGAGTGCGAGGCGGACATCCACTACGGGGTCGACGCTGGCTCCTGCGCCAACGCGTCCGACCTCACCAAGATTGGCGACCAAGGCGGCAGCGGCAAGTTCGCCTTCGGCAACATTATGCCCGGAGAAACAGGCGATTGGTTCAAGTTTGAGGCGCTAGACAACGTCGAGAACCTCGGCTGCGACACGTTTCATGTCCGCGTGCGGTTCATCTCCAACCCCGGCAACATCCACCGCATCGATCTGTACCGCGGCTCGTGTGCGGGGGCCAGTCAGCTCTGCACGAACGAGACCGACGTCTCGTGGGGCGTGAACTTCAGCGGTAAGCCACCGTTTGGGGTCGGCACCAAGAAGCCCGTGTCGCAGGGCGATGTGGTCAAGTCTCCAAACCCCGAGGTCGGCGGCGAGTGCAAGTGTTCGCCGGCGATCGGCGGCAGCGGACCGGGCGCGCCGGGCATGAATCAGTGCACCGACAACTCTGCGACGTTCTGGGTGCGGGTCTATCTCGCCAAGGGCCAGGTGCCGTCGTGTGCGACGTACAAGATCGAGGCGTCCAACGGCGACTTCAAGACGGACGCGAAGCCATAGCACCGAGCGCATCGCGCTGGTCCCCTCGACCAATCACCTGGTAGTTGGCGGCTTTGCGTCATGACGCTGCTGCCACGGAGCCTTCCCCATGCGTACGTACTCCTTAGGTTGTTTGCTTCTGTTGTGGATGGCGGGCTGCGGCACCAGCGATCCCACCGGTGGTGGCTTTGTTGAGCAGCTGCCCGACGTCAGCTCAAATTTCGGTGGCGTCGACACCGGTGTGACCCTGGACAGCGGCGCGGCGAACGACAGCGGCGCGGCGAACGACAGCGGCGCGGCGAACG
>CALENB010000394.1 GCA_937910235.1 uncultured Myxococcales bacterium
GCCGCCGGTGCCGCCGCCGCCGGTGCCGTCGCCGCCGGTGCCGCTGCCGTCGCAGCTGGTGCCGCTGATTCTGTCGGTGGCGCCAAGGCTGCCGGCGCTCCTGCCGGCGCCGTCGCGGACACGGACGCGGGCCGCGCAGGTCGAACTATGGCTGGCGCGGCACCCACGGTTCCGGGCCCCCCGCGCGTCTGCCCGGCGCTGCCCCACAGGAGACCCACGCCGATGGCGCCCAGAAGTAGCAGCAGCGCGACGAGGCCGAATTTCCAGTGGTTTTGCGCCGCCGGCGGCGCCGGGTAGACGTCCACGGCCGATGGCGCGCGTCCGATCTGCGTCGGCAGCTCCTGGTTGATGGCCAGCTGCGCGGCCTGCGCCGCTGCGTCGTCAGCCGTCGCCGGCTGCGCAGGCGCAGTGGTCATCTGGGGCGCTTGTTGCGGCGCCGCCGGGCGCTCACCATACGGCAGCGTCTGTCCCGCCGCCGCGAGCCCGGCTACCAGCTCGAGCTCACCCTCGGTCGCCGCGTTGAGCCCGCCCGCGTCCTGCTCGCCCTTCGACTCGCCAAATTGGCCCGGGTCAAACGTCAACGTCAGCAGGTTCGCCAGCGGGTTGCGGCTCGACCGCGCGCCCTGAATCTGCGTGTGCCCGTCGCCGGCGCTGTGCGCATCAGCCGAGAGCTTGCTCAGGGCGTCTTCGAGCACCCGGCGCATCTTCTGCGCGTCGCGAAAACGCGCGTCTGGCTTCTTCTCCAGCGATTGCAGCAACACCGTCGCCATCAGGTCGCTCACCGCGTGGGTGCTCACCTCGCGCGGGTCCGGCACCGGCTCGCTGGCGTGCTTGTAGATCAGCGTCAGCGGCTGCTCGCCCTCAAATGGCAGCCGTCCGGTCGTGCACCGGTAGAGGATCACGCCGAGCGCGTATAGATCACTGCGGCCATCGACGTGCTCGCCACGACACTGCTCCGGGCTCATGTAGCCGGGCGTGCCGAGGACCGTCCCCTCCACGGTCAAGTTGGAGTCGATCGTGCTAGAACACCCAAAATCCAGCACTTTCACGACTGGTTCGCCACCGGTGACGTGAGCCAGCATCACGTTCGCTGGTTTCAGATCGCGGTGGACCAACCCGGCGGCGTGCGCTTCGGCGAGGCTGTTGAGGATGCTCACCGCGATGCGCACGGCCTGCTGCTCACTCATGATGCGGCCGACGGCCTCGAGCTTCTTCAGCACCTGCTCGAGCGTCGGCCCCTTCAGCAGCTCCATCGCGATGAAGAGCGGGCCGTTCTGGGCGCGCCCCACGTCGAAGACACGCACGGTGTTCGGTGCGCTGAGCCCCGCCGTGATGCGCGCCTCGCGATAGAAGCGCGCGCTCGCCTCTGAATCGTCCTCACCGCCAGCGGTCAGCATCTTGAGCGCCACGGCTTGGTGTGTGCCGGTGTGCTCCGCCGCATACACCGCGCCGAAGCCACCGCGGCCGACGACGCCGGTGACACGGTAGCGGTCGGCGACGACGTCACCCGCCTCATACGACAACGCATCTCGACTAAACAGCGGGTTGGCCAACGTCTACTCCTCCGCCACGGGGCTCCGACAGTATGCACGCATCGCCGCGTCGTGCGCAGGGTTTCACGGGCTCTTCGTCGCGCAGGTGCCCGCGGTGCAGGTGGCCGTGAGCCCTTCAGGGAGCTGACACGGCGTCTTGTCTGCCAGCGCGGCGTGCACACAGCCCTTCAGCTTGTCACATGTGTCGGTCGTACAGGGTTCACCGTCGTCGCAGGTCGCCGTCGTGCCGCTCGCGCATTTGCCCGCCTTGCAGCCATCGTTCACGGTGCAGGCGTCACCATCGCTGCAGGGCAAGCCCTCTGGCGCTGTGTGGGTGCAGGTGCCGGCGGCGTCGCATTGGTCGACCGTGCAGGCGCTGCCGTCGTCGCAGCTCTTCTTCACGCCGCTGCAGGTCCCGCCCTTGCAGGACGACACCGCCGTGCAAGGGTCGCCGTCCTCACAGCTGCTCTGGCCATTTTTCGCGGATTTCACGCACAGCCCCGCCGCACAGGCCCAGTCGAAACAGGCGCCACCGGGCGCGTTGCAGGTCACAGCGCTGCCCGGCGCGATGCCACACACATGCGGCACCACGTCGTTGCGACAGACCGCCACGCCCAAGCAGGCGTCAAGCGGCTGCGCACAGTCCTTGTCGGCCTTGCACGTGCAGAGATCGTTGCCACCCTGACAGGAGCCGCCGAGGCAGGTGTCGCCAACCGTGCAGGGGTCGCCGTCGTTGCAGGGTAGGTTGTCTTGGTCGGCGCCCACCGTGCACGCGCCGCTCAGCGCAACGCAGCTCACCACCTCACAGGGGCCCGCGATCGCGGCGTTGCAGCTCACGACGGTCGCTGGGTTCACCTTGCAGTTGAAGGGCTGCGCCGACTTGTCGCAGTACAACGATCCGTTGCACAGGTCGCCATCTTCCTTCGCCGCGCAGTCGGTGTCCGTCTGGCAGCCACAGAGGTTGGTTCCGGCCAGACACGTCCCCTTCAAGCAGCGGTCGCCCGCCGTGCACGTGTTGCCATCGGCGTCGCAGGGTTCGAGTTCATGCACCGGCGTGAGCGGGCACTTGCCGGTCTTCTTCGCGCAGACCCGCTGGGTGCAGGCCGTGTCGTCCACAGTAGGGCAGCTGATCACCGTTTTGGGGTTCACCTCGCACCGCAGCGGCAGCTTGGTCGTGTCGCAGAACAGCGCGCCATTGCACACATCGCCATCCTCGAACTTGGCGCAGTCGTCGTTGTCGCCGCACGCGCACACGTTCGTCCCAGCCACGCAGGTGCCCTTGGCGCAGACGTCCCCGGCGGTGCACGGGTTGCCGTCCGCGTCGCACGGCGCGTCATCGGGGCTCGCGACGATCCCGCAAGCGCCCGTCTTGGCATCACACTGATTGTGGGCACACGCCGTGTCGCCCGCGCTCGCACACACCACGACCGTCGCTGGATTGATGACACAGCTCTTCACGCTTAGATCGCAGTACAGCTGCCCCAAACACTGATTTTTCGGCTGTTTCGCGGCGCAGTCGGCGTCCTTGGTGCACGGGCATGTGCTCGTGCCGGCGGCGCAGCTACCGTTCTCGCAGCTGTCCCCGCTGGTACACGGGTTGCCGTCATCGCACGTTGGGGCCGATCCAGCGCCCGCTGAGGTCTTGTTGTTGGTCACGCAAGCGCCCGTCTTGGCGACACACGTCGTCGCCTTGCACGCGCCGTCGGCGCTCGTATCGCACGAGACTGTTGACCCTGGCAGCACCAGGCAGGTCGGCGACGGGGACAGCACGTCGCAGTACAGCGTGCCATTGCACAGGTCGCCGTCCTCTTGTTTGGCGCAGTCGGACTGCTTCGTGCACTTACAGATGTTGGGGCCGCTCGCGCAGCTGCCGGCGACGCAGTGATCGCCGCCCGTGCAGATGTTGCCGTCCTCGCACGGGCTCTTGTCGGCCTTGTTTGTGGGCTTACAGCTGCCATCGGCGACGTCGCAGGTCGCCGTCACGCAGCCGTCGGCCGCGCCCGCCGGGCACGTCACCACCGTCGCCGTGTCGAGCTTGCACGTGGGGGTCTTGCCGGACACATCGCAGTACCACGTGCCTGTGCAGCGCCAGGTCGCGTCGTCTGCCAGCGTGGCGCAGTCTTTGGTCGTCTGGCAGGCGCACAGGGCCTCCCCGCCGCCGCACTGCCCATTGGCGCAGTGCGTCCCGCCGGTGCACGCGTCGCCGTCCTCGCACGGCGGCGTGCCCACGACCGGCTTCGCCTCGCACACCCCCGTCGCTGTGACGCAGCTGTTCGCGAGGCAGGGGTCGGTGCTCGGCGGGCAGCTCACGACGCTGCCGCTGTCGACTTGGCACCGGCCCGCTTTGCCGTCTGGCGCCGCTTTGGCGACGCACACCAACGCGCCGTTGCATTTGTCGGCGTCATCAAGCGCGGCGCAGTCGTCGTTGGTCGCGCAGCCGCAGCCGTTCTTGCCTCCGCCACAGAGCCCCGCCGCGCACGTGGCGCCGACGCTGCAGCCGTCGCCTGCGTCGCAGGCGACGCCGTCCGGTTGCAGGACCGCCACACACGCGGCGTTCACGCAACGACCCGATGAACACGGCGTCGAAGGGCAGTCGGTGTCGGTCTCGCACGGGCCGGTGGTCGCCGCGTCGGCCGGGACGCCGTCCGCGGTCGACACGTCCTTGCCGCCACCCGAGTCGACGTGGCTGGTGTCCGACGACGGCGCATCGGCGTCGGCGATCACGTCGGCCGTCGCGGCGATGTCAGCCTCTCCGGTGTCCGCGCTGGCGGCGTCTGCGGCGACCACGTCTGCGCTCAACGCGTCAGCAGCGGACGTCTCCTCGCCACAGGCGCCGAGCGCCAGCACGAGACCCCACGCTATCATCCGACGCGCCATCATCTGACGCGCAATATCGCGGGATTGAGCAGCTGGACTGGGCGGTCGTGCGCGCAAGAGGCCTCCTCGCCGCATACTGCCCGCCGCCACGGAAGCGCCGCAAGGTGCGCGCGGCTTCTCGACCTCCGTGGCGGCGGCCTGTCAGGCCGAGAACTCAGGCTTTGCGCGCCAAACCTTCGGCGTCGGCAGCGGCCATGATGGCCTCTTTGTGCGACTCGAAGAAGCGCCAGCCAGCAACAAAAGTCACCGGAATCGTGACGAAGATGCCCACGCAGCACAGCATCATGCCGGCCATGTTGATCAGGCTGCCGAGGAGCAGAAAGACGAAGATCTCGCCGAAGTGCGCCTTGGCGTGGGCCAGTGACGCCTTCATCGCGTCCATCGGTGCCAGCTCACCCTCTGCGGCCAACATGGGCGCCCAGAAGAACAGCGTCATGGTCGCGAAGACGCCGACAATACACAGCATCACACCGATCATGTTGGCGATGTACTGCAGCACAATCGTGACGATGTCGTCGCTGATCTCGCCGAACTCAAAGAGCTCGCCAATCTCCGGAGCGCGCTGCTCGTTCAGGGCGTTGCGCGTGGCTCGAAACAGGTTCGGCAGCAGGAAGACACCAAAACCACCCGTGAAGGAGTTGATCAGGCTGAACACAAACAGCAACACGATCCACGGTACGAGGTCACCCTTGATGA
>CALENB010000395.1 GCA_937910235.1 uncultured Myxococcales bacterium
TACCAGGGCATCGATAGGTCTGCGCTGTGATGGGGAATCACCACAACCCGGCGCGCAAAAACGCCGCCCAAGGCACGTACCGTGTTCTCCTGCGCCCGTCGGGTCTTGGCGTCATCGAAGTAACTCTTCACGTCGAGCATGATCGGGCGTCCTGTGGTGGTGATCAAGAGGATATCCAGCTCCCCGGCGCGTTCATCCTGGCCGCACTTGGCGACCTCGACGTTGGCGTGCAGCTCTCGTACATGCGCACTCGTCCGCGCCCAGGTCACGATCCTACGAGCGATGATCTTCTCCAACATGTAAGGGAATCGGCTGGCATAGTCGCCGCCAACCACCTTGGCGCGCCCATCGATCCTATCGCCTGAGCGCCACTTGGCGGCTGCCAAGATGGCCTGGTCATTGGGAACCACAATTGACTGTCGAAGGGTCTGAGCGGCTTGACGCAACACCTGATTTGCGAGCCATGGCAGCGCCACGCCGACGGTCTCTAGCGCCGCGCGCAGGCTGGCGCGATGACCCGCCTGACCGGCGAAGTTATCCCAGACAGCGCGGGAATCACGGCCGAGCAGCGTCTGGCGAAGCGTCGTTTGGAGCTTGTGTTTGTCGAGCTCTTCCAGCGCCCCCCACATCTCGTTGGTGGCCCCGCCGCCGGTGGCCGCCAGCTCGAAGCAGAGCTTGCGATAGGGCTGATGGGTGCGGAAGAGCGCCTCAGCCTGGGCAAGGTGCGGATCTCTGAGCCAACCATGCTCCTCAGCGTCCGCGCGGGTCGGCAGCAGCCGCTCAGTGCGGGTCACTTCGTACCCTTGCGCGCGCAGGAGACTACGCAAGTCGATCGCCGGGTTGAGCGATTGATGGATCGCGGCGGCGCCCACCCCGTCCCAGCGCAACAAGGTCCCCCGGTTCGGGTCGGGATAGAGGGCGCTGTGAAGCGTGCCTGGCTCGTCCCTGCAAAGCTGAGCGAACGCGTTCCAGACGCCTACCGCCGTGGGTTTTTGTCCGCCGGACCAGACGACGCTGACGGGTAGATCTCCGCGAAAAGGCCAAATAACTGGGAGTTGAGCGACGAGCCAGTCCGCGAGCGCGGTGGGGTCGGATTCGTAGGAGCGCGGTAGCGGGAGGCGTTGGAACTCGACGGCGTGGCCGAGAGCGGCTTCAAGGTTGTCGGGCCAGCCTTGTTTTGCGGCATGGTCGGAGACGAGGCTGATGACGTGCGTGGCGCCGATGGCGCGTAGGGCGAGGAGGTTGCCGACCTCTTGTTTGGTGGCGATGCAGAGGGTGTGGTGGGGTGTCGCGGGTTTCTGTTGGCGCATTGATGGGTTCCTTTTGAGGAGGCCTGAGCAACGTGAGCTATCCACCAGCCCAGGGCGCGTCACCAGACAAGCCCATCGCGCTTCGCAGCTGCCTGTGCCACGCGGGAAGCTTCTTTGATCTTTGCCTTGCGTTCTCTAGCCAGACCGGGCCAAGCGCCGCGACGACAGCCTCGGCGACCTTGCCAGCATGCTGCTTCGCTTCTCGCAGGAGTGGCCCTACCTGCTGCTGCGCCGAACTTCTGGTGATTGCACCAGCCAAGTCGAGCAGCTCGTCGCAACTCCGCGTAGCTTCGGCGTCACCGACGGCACTGGCGGCGTCGTGGGAGACAGTGTGCGAAGTAGCAGCGACCGCGACCGCGACCACTGGACCGTTGGGAGTCACCGTTGCCGTCTCATGAGGTGAGCGACCCATCGGCGCCGGAGCGTCGAGCGTCATGACCGGAGAAGTCGCGCCAGCCTGCAACCTGACCGCCGCCGCAGCTTCTGCGTCGTTCGGCCACCAGAACGCCGCCGTGTCGGCAACGGGAATCAGTCGACCGTAGCCGACGCGCGTTTTCGCTCCAACGCCCAGCTCGCCAAGCCCGAGCTCAAGCAGTTGCAGCGCGACGCCACACCAAGCGGGCGGGCCAATCAGCGAGACAAGAAACCTACCTTTGGTGGTGGCGAAGCTGATCGGCACCGGATCATCCATGTCCGTGGGCGCCTTTGGAGGTTGACTCGTATAGTAGTCAGCGTGATGAGTGGTGATGACGTCGAGATCGAAGATGCGCTTGTGCAACGTCGCCGCATTGTCCGGCGGCGGAATCCACCATGCATCCAAGAACGCCACGGCGCCCGCTTCATCGGTATCACCAAATAGAGCGACGTAACTGGCCCCCGCTGCCTGCGACTCCGTCGGTCCGCGCCAAGCGTCGTCTTGCACCAACTGTCGCGCCGCGGCCGCCGCCACGCCCTTCAACGCAGTCCCCGGGAGAATCGGAACACCCCAAGTTCGCGACAGGGTGAGCCCGGCCTCAAGAGGACCTTTGTTGCCCAGGCCAACGATCAATCGACCTGCCACCCGCATCCAGCGTTGAACGACAGCCGCGTCAGCCCGTGCGGTTTGCTGCACGCTCGTCTCCCACCGGGCGAAGGCTTCCGGGTATCCAGCGGCTGCTCGAATCTTGTCGCTACCGTCGGCGATGTGCTGTTGTTTGGTCGGGTTCCCATCGACTGCCGGTAGACATCGATCGATCCACAACCCAGCGTTGGTGGAGGCAACGGCGTCAAGAGAGTCGAGCCGAGCGCGGCGTGCATGAGTCATGACTGATCTCCGCCCGTGAGATGACTTTGGGCCATCCGGCGCAGCCACTCCGATGCAGCGAGCACGTCGGCGGTCGTTGCGATATAATTCATGAAATCGTTCGCATCTGTCGATTCTCCACGCGCAGCCGCGTACAACAAATCCGCTGCAGCGGTGTCTCCAGCTGCTGCATCAAAACGCAGGGACGTCCGCGCGAGATCGGCCAAATACCAAGACGCGCCGTCAGTGCCGCGGGTGTGTAGAAAGGCCACGGTTTGCACGAGTCCATTGCGCAATAACATCGCCGGCGTGCTGAGCGCATGGGTACGGTATTGCGGCTCCGTCTTGTCACCGGATCGCACGACGCGATCTGCGGCTTTGTAGGCCAGCATCGCCATTTGTTGCTGCCGGGTCATGCCTCACCTCCTACCCACGTCACCTGACAACGTCCACGACCCACCGTCGCCTTGCCGCCAAATTGAACTAGACCCGTGCTCGCGGCCCTAAGGTGGTCCCACATGTCGCCTTCCGCGGTCGTGGCCCTTCGCGTCGGAGTGTGGGTGACGAGGCTGGTCAACACCGTCTCCGGAGGCAAACTCTCTTCATGCCAAAGACCGCCATCCTTGACCGTGCCAGTTTCGTGGTTCATCGCGATGCGCGCGTCGATCTGCAGGGCGTGGTGCCAGAGGAACGCCATCATATCATCGTGCACATAAACGAGCTTTCCCTTCAGCAGGTCTTGCCAGGCGGCGCTGTCAGGAAAGATCACCTTGGCGAGCCCCTCTGCCATGGCGGCCGCCGCTTCTTGCACTTTTTTAGCGGAGTCTACGCGCAGGTCGAGCTCCTCAAGATGGACGACGCCTGCTCCGTCGACTACCGCGCTCTCCGTTCGTGGCACGGGTAGGACACACTGCGATTGCTTCACGCGAGGCGAAGGCAGCGCATTGAGACCTGCGGCCCTTCGGTCACGATTGTGGCGAATCAACAGCCAAGATGAGGTGACCCAAGCGAATGTGCCGCGCATGGTGCGAACAGGGAGCAGTAGCAGCTCAGCGTCGCCGAACGCCATGGCTCCAGCCTGCTCTGAGGCTCGTGTCGTGTCAGGCCCAAAGAGATCTCGATGTTGCACGGACTGCGTGGTCGCGGTGCCCATCGCCCGTGCGCGAAGGGCGCCCTTGATCGAGGACCCGGGCAGCAGGGGGACACCGGTGGCTTGATTGCGTGCGATTGCGAGATCGATTGCGCCCGTGGACTGGCCGGTGCCCGCGTGAAGGGGCGACTGGGCGTGGATACTCATGATGCGTGAGGACATTGGTGAAGGCTCCTTTGGGAGGTGGCGAGCTCTGAGCTACAAATACTTGAGAAAAGCAGCAACAGCACTGTTGCCCACTGGTCCGCCAACCGTATTCATCGGTCTGATCCGGTCTGCCTCAGATGGTGTTAATCTGGCATCAACTACATCGACAGATCCAGATAGAGAGTCTGTAAGCTGGAGACCTGACAGCACGTCGGCAAGATGCGGTACGTGGAGTTGCAGAGCCATAGCCTTGTAGACACCATCCTGCGCTGAGGACTGCCGTGGTCGGAGAACGAGCGGAGATGCCATTCGGTCTTTGCCAGCCGGATTAAGCGAGTGTTTATCTAGAACCCGATCACCGCGCACTGTGTTGGTCTGATTGTTGACTCTGTAGTACACATCTCGGTCACCAAAAAACTCGAATTCGATCGGCATGCCAAACTCAGCTCGCGGGAACTTCCGAGGTAATCCGCGCGACGCCCGTTTGGACTGAGGATCACTGGTGAGTCCGCGCAAAGAACGTATCTGATCTGGCTCCGGCCAATAGCTGCGTCCGGGGCGATTCGGCGGGGCATCTCTAGGTTTGTCTCGTCGTGAGACTCGGCCCATGCCTTCACCTTGACGAAAGTGACGCAGCTTGTTGGCCGCTTCGATCCAAGCCCGCTCTGCCGGAGTAACCCCGTCCATATCAGGAGCTCCGAAGCCAAACTCCTGGCGCCCGAAGGCGATACCTGCCGAGGTGGCGGGAAGCTGTGCGACGAGAGGAATAGCGTACGACCCACCGTCGGTGCCTTCAAAATCAATCTCCTGACTTCTCAATTCACTCAGCAACTGTGTTGGTCGACGATGTGTTAGCGCGCCATCGACCGCACCGAATCCTCTGCGCGTGCGTCCACCGACACCGCCGAATGTCAGCCATGCTTGAAGTGCGCAATTTACTTGATCTGCCCAGCTACTCGAACCGGATATCCGAAGCGAAATCTTATATTCCCCGGGCAATCGTATGAGAGGTTCAACTCGGGGTGCGCCCCGCTTGGGAACATAGGCTCGTGCTAGGTAGGCGACACCTTCCCATCCGTCAGTAGTCCTCCATGACGTGTTGTTGCCTCGTTCGTACAAATCGACGGTTGTTGGCAGTTCAGTCGGCGCGGTAACCCACTGGGCGACACGGCTGGCGCAACCCTCTCTCGCGCCGGTTCCCCATAGCCCTGCTTCGGCCCGGCTGAGCGCTTCCACCGTGTTGAAGCGGTGTGCGAAGACGGCGCGCCACCAAAACCGCAGCTGCCCCCGAATACTGGCCCCGCGCACCGGAGTCACGCTGTCATGACCCGTGCCACCACTCACCCCACCACCATGCAGCGGCGTGATGACCCGAAACGTCGTCTCAATCAGCGTCGACGTTGCGTTCACGTCGCGAACACGCTGCACAGGAGCGGGAAGCCCGCTGCGTCTAGATTTCTGCTGAGCCGCCATCACGCCCTCCCCACCACGATCAGCCCCAGGCCATCGCGGCGGTGCTGCTCGTCGTCCGAACAAGGTTGTAACCACATGCGCGTGAGTAGATCAGCGCGTGCGTTATCTGAGGCCGGTGCTTTGATCCAATACACACTACCGGCCCTGGCCATCCAGCGAAGCGGCTTAGGACCTCTCTGACGGCCAGTCTTATTCCTGCGCACATCCCAGCCGTGCAGGCCCTGCGGCCGATCGACGGCGGCGGCGATGACCTGCTGGCCGAATAGCTGACCTTTCGCCGGCAGAAAGCCATCTTGGAAGACAGCCGGCGTCAGCAGCATCACGCGCCACACATCGCCTGCCGGCGGATCGCTGGGTTTTTCGGGCCACGCGGCGTCTTCGAGTGGATCCAAGTAGGACTGTTGACGCTTGCCGCCAAGGGTGAGCATCCCCGCTTCGAGCCGGGCATCCGCACAATGGCAGGTAAGCGCTAAACGCGCGCGCGACGGCGTCTGCAGACGAATCCCATCGAACGAAAATAGCGCCCCATCCATCGCGGTGCGGCCGCCCGGCTCAAGGGCGACGTGAATCCGCTCGTCGTGCAGCGGTAGTGGCAAGCCGTAGCGTGGTCTATCGGGTGACGATGGGGTGTCCGCAGGCACATCTTGGTCTAGCAGAGGGGCGGACAGCCATCGTTCGAATTCAGACCATCGCCAAAGGCCCGGCCCACGCGCAGGCTTGCCCGGCAAGGGCCTCGCGTCGGGCGCGATCGCTACATGTTGGAGGGCATAGGGCATGTCGCTCTGAACGCCTTCGGCAAGGGGCCGTGGGCGCAAGCGTCGGAGTACGAAACTGCCATCGTCCTTCTTGTGCCAGAGGGCATCCGCAGGGGCTGGTACGAGCCAGCCATTCGATTGGCCCAGCTCGGTGAGGAGAGGGCCGTGCACGGCTATCTGGAGGGCTTGTTCCGTGGATAGCCCGAAATGCCCAGTGGCGTCCCGGCCAATCCGGGCCCGTATCGCTCCGGCGATCGTGGTTGGAAGCGGCAGGTCGAGGCTCGCTGCGCGATGGCCAACAGCGTCCTTCGGTCGACCGTCGCCCAAGATGAGGCGATCGCGTGGCTCGATTGTCCAAATGCTCATAGCGACTCCACGGTGAGGAGGTTCGCCCGCGGTCCCCAAGCTTCATTGTGGGCACGCAAGAAGAGCCTGGCGACCTGCAACTCGTCTGCGAGGACGCGCAGCGAGACGGTCGGATCAGCGTCACCAGTCAGGCCCGCCTCAAGCAACGCGACCGTGTCGGCGGCTAGGTCGGCGGTACCTAGCTGCGCCTTCTTTCGACCGACAATCCTCGCCGCTTCCGCGCGAATCAAGACTGCTAGGTCACGCCGCTCCTGAGGTGTTGTTCCGACCTCAAACCGGCCGGCCAACGCTTCGAGCTCATGGGCGACACCGTCGGGGATCTGTTCGGCTTCGAGGCGCTTCATCCACCCATGGAGGCGGCCCACCGGCTCGCCTGATGCGGCGTCCCAGCGAGCGCGATAGCTGTAGCGGCCACCGGAGCGCTTGTCGACCAAGATGGCGAGACTGTTGCGCTCAACCTTCGCCAACCGTTCTGCGGCCCGCGCCAAATCGAGTAGCGCTGGCAATCGCTCCATGTGGTGACCAACGCCTAGACCGACGGAGAGGGTGGGTATCGCTTCTTCTGCGGTAAATAGCTCGGTTTTTTTGAGACAATCTCCGAAAGCCTGACTGAGCGCCTGCGATGCGAGGAGCGCCGTATGCACCGGAACCAACGCCAACACGTCATCGCCGCCGGCGTAGATGAGACTGCCGGCGTGGCGCTCGACGATGTCTAGCGCGCGTTTCGTGAAGTAGGTCAGGGCGTCGGAGACTAGGCGGTGCTTATCCTGTCCATCAGCGCCCTCTGCCTTCCGATTGAGCATGTCCCCCATCTTGTCGCCGTCTGCGAGAAGCACGGCGAGGTAGGGAAAAGGTGTGGCGAGACCCAAGTCGCCGAGAAATGAAGTGATGTCCGCTTGTAGACCCTCGACGTCTTCGGCGGTCGGTGGCGTTGAACCCGCTTCATCGAGCAGGTCCTGGGCGCGTGATGGGAATAGCAGCACGCCGTCGAGGCCACGATCATAAGGGTTCGAAGGCGCGGACTGTTCATCTGGTGTGGGCAACGCACGTGGCACGTCAACGACCGCGGCATCGAGCGTCGCCAGCGAGTTGGAGAGAGACGCGTGGACAAACGTCGCTCCGTGGCGAATGCGATACCTCGTCAAGTCGATGCGTGCGCTGATCCTGAGAAGAAAGGCCTGCCAAACCTCTGCGCTTATGCTCCGGGCCAGGCGCGTGCGGGTGGGTCCGGACGCAATATGGGAGGTGCTGTGAAACGGTGGTGGAAACTGATCTCTCTTCTCAGCCTGATTCTCCGCTCGCTGCTGTCCCAGGCGCTTCAGCAGACCGATCCCGGAGAGCTGCTCTTTTGGTTTGATACCAAAGATTCGGCGCACCTCGTCTATCGATTTGTGTCCACTTCGCACCGCGTCGTCGATTCCGCGACCGAGCACGGAATCTCGGTCGCCATCAAGCGAGCACTTCGGCGCAAAGGATCGGTGAATCCACGTCGGTTGAGACCAGTCTCGTGTCGTCTTTCGCGCTGCGAGCCAGCTCTCCGCGGAGAGGCGAGCGGTGGCGTAGGCGTCGTCTCCCGGTCCGACCCGCACAGCCACCCAGGAGAATTCCACCAGCGAGGATAGCTGTCGTTCGGCAACCTCACGATGAAAAACAGGCTCGTGGTTCCACGCGTTTGGCAATGCGTGAAACTCGACGTCCAAGAACGACTGGAGCCGCTTGTCGAGTGAGGCGCGCCCTTGTGCGGCGACGTTCTTCGGAGATACGTCAGCCGGACACAGAAGGAGGATCTTGTTGGCCGCCCCCTCCGCCCCGTTCATGCGCGAATCCGACTCGTGCCGGGGGCCGAGACCGGCTGGAAATATCAGGCTCCCCTCTCCGGCCGCCGCGGCGAGGCCTTCAGCAGCCGCAACCGACAATTGAGATAGGAGCCACGACCCAAACCACAAATCCTGACACCGCCGCGCAGACGCGATGAAATCTTGCACTGGCCCGATGGACACAAGCAGCAGCGACGGGCAAGGGGGAGCGGCGGTCGGCAGGGCAGTCTGCATCGGTGTGTGATCTCCGCTGGCGGCGAGCGCCTGTGAATCCGTCGGTCGGCAGGCGGTCGCGCGAGGCTGGTGCCCGGTAGAACTCGTGGGTGAGATACCGGTTGCGCTGGGGTGTCGTGGTCGCCGCCATGCTGGGCGTGACGCTGCGTTGGTGTCAAGCGGCTGAGTGCATATTTTCGGTCGGTGTGTGCGCGTTCTCAGGGCGCGCGCCGGCTCACGCCGAACCGAAGAGACGGTCGACACGCACCCGCGCCGCGGCGAAGTGCGCGTCGTGGACGTAGAGGCGAACGATGCACAGGGCTTGGGCCACGACAGCCGCGTCATCGATGAAGATAGGATCCGGCAGGGCGTCGAGGGGTAGGATGAAGTAGCCAAGCGCGCCGGCGATGACGGCGCGTGCCCACGTGGGCGTGTTGGGGTCTTGCATGGCGTGCCACATGGCCAAGACCTCTAACATCATCCCGCGGCCGGCCCGGCGGCCCCAGCGGGTGACTTTGGCCCAGAAGTTGTTTTCGTCGTAGTGATTGCTCATGTCTCGTCTCCTCGCGCTGGCCGTGTCGGCGGCGCTTGTGGAGATGGACGTGGGCGTGGTGGGGGATCTGACATTATGAGGTGGCTGGTTCCGGTTTTTTGTCACACGAGCTGCTGAGCGGCCTTACGCAAGAGGCCGGCCGGAGGTGGATCGCGCGAAAATCTACTCTTCCGACGTCGGAAGAGTAGATTTGGCGGAGCAACAAGAGGCGAGGTCAATGGTCAATACCTGGGTGGCGAGCGAGGCCTACAAGGCGCTGAGGAGGCAGGTTCGTCTGCGAACCAAGCGGATCTGTGCGCCGATGCAACGTTGCTCGCGGCCTCAGGCCTCGCCAAGCCCGGTACTCGCAGCAGCTTGACAGGCCCTCACCCGGCGCGGACGGTGTTCCGCGAACGTTGGTGATGGTGCTTCGGACGCCGTGGCCCCCCGCTACTTATTCACAAGGCCCGCCATGTTACGATTGCTATACCCGGATCCGAAACACGACCGGCGAACGCTGCAGTCCCTGGCGGCCCTGACAGACCAGGACGGTCGCGCCATCCTCACGGCTGCCGGTCGGCTAGCGGCGTGGCGCGTAGCACGCCAAGCCGCTGCGGCCGTCGCCTTTGACCCGCCGCAGCCAACACGGCACGTGGTCACCCGGGTCGACCTCTTGCGGGCCTGCATGGCCGTCGCCCCTGAACGATGCCGCGACCTCACGCTGGGCCAGGACTGCGACGTGGACGCATGGGAGGGCGCCTGTGCGACCTTGGCGGACCGGCTTGACGAGGCCCCCGAGCAGCCTCTGACCGAGCTTTGCCGACATTGGGCGCTGTGCTGGGAGCAGTCCGAGGGTCGCGTCGACGGACTGCCGAGCCTGTTGTTGTCGACGTGGTCGGCCATGGGCGACCTCCTCCCGCAGTTCTCCAAGCCCTGGCTTGAGGGATTGCAGACTACGGCTGAGGTCGGCCATCAGATCATCGATCGGCTGTGCGCGACGGGGGCGCGCGATCTCGCGGGGATCCCCACGCCGTTCATCGACCGCAACGACGGCATGACGGCCATCGACACGGCGCTGCAGACGGATCGCGCCGTGGTCATCAGCGGTGAGGCAGGGGCCGGCCGTCGAAGTCTGCTCGCTGCGTGGACGAGACTACGGCACGGATGCGACGCCGGGTACACCTCGGTCGGAGTGACACCCGAATTGGACATCATCTGCCATCCGCACCACTTGACCGACGTCTTGCTCAGAGACGGTCCGCGCGATGCCGACCGCATAGTGGTTCTGTCGTGGGCCGACATGCAGGATCGCATTGAGCATCGAGGTGGCGAGCCAGGTGCTCACATTCCAGTCGTCGCCCGGTTACTGGCCCAGGCCCGGTCACGGCAGTCCCTGAGCGTCCTGGCCATCAGCCGCGCGGGTGCCCGGGACGAGACCGAGTACACCAGCGCTGGCGCCACCATCGTGCGCCTGCCCGCTTGGACAGTTCGCGACGCGGTCGCAGCCTCGCTGTGTTCGATGTTCACGTTAGAGGCGTTCCACGGCCCCGGTGGTCCTGGCCTCGCCAACATCCTGGCCTACTGGTGCCCCACCGCGCCCGATCCGGCGGACCGCGACATCTCGCCGGTCCTGGCGCAAGAGTGGTCGCAATGGCGATCGTCCGTGGCCCGTTGGCAAACCACCATCGCCCGGGTGGTTCGGAGGCGGGATCGCGCGTGGAAGGGGGACCAGTTCTGGGCCTCGAGAGGCAAGGAGCGCCGGTTCATCGACGAGGCGTTGGACGGCCCGGCCGGCTTCGTCTCGCTGTTGGAGCTCAACCGCGCGCTTCGGATGGACAACGAGGCTGGTGCGCCGGCTGCCCATCGTTGAGACCGAGGATCGGCTGTGTTCGCTCGGTTTGGAGCGTTCGTAAGATTTTGTTAGACGTGATTAGGCGTTGGTGAACGACGTTAGTTGATGGTTTCCCGCGACTGGCCCAGGTGCCTCAACTACGTTCGAGGCAGAGGCGAGCGCGGGATCGTCCCGGACGTCGTGCTCCACACCGGCCTGCGATGGACCCTGCAAAGCGCCGAGGGGCTGCGCGCGAACCTACTTGGCGATGCCCCGCTCCACAGACTTCGGCCGTCCGGTGGCTGGGCTTCACCGCCGGCCCAAAACGATCCCACCCGCCGCCCTCGTCGTGTTGCAGCCCGTCCGGCATCGGTGCAATCTAGACACTCCAACTATCCCCGCAGACCCATCTTGCGACCCAAACGCCCCATCACCGGCGCAGGAGACACCGCATGCCGCCGCATCTTGAGATTCACGTCGCAAACCTGGCTCTCGTCGACGCTGAAGGCTTGGTCGTCGCTGTCGATGGCGCCCTCTGCCTGCTGTCGGGTGCGGCGTTCTCAGCCGTGCGTGGCGCGTTTTCGGCAGACGAAGAGCAGGATGTGCGTGAGTTCTTCGAGGAGAAGGTCCTTGAGCTCAAGCCGTTGCGAAATGGCCAGGCGCAGGTCGTCGAGGTCGACGAGAAGTGGCGCTATCTCGTGGTTACAGCGGCGCTCCTGCATAGCACAGCAGGGAATGTCTATGCGTCGGATCAGCATCAGGCGGCCATCCAGAGGGGGGTCGCCAGCGCCGTGCGCGCGGCGGGCCAGGCGGGGCTGGCGTCGATCTCGATGAGCTTGATCGGTGCGGCCGCGCGCCTGACCGTGCCGCAGGCTGTGAGCGCCACCTGTCGGGCAATTGCGGCATGCGGGGCGTCGTCCGCTGTGGTGAGGTGGTGTTTCTTGTCAGCGGAGGACGCCGCAGTTGCGTTGGCAGAAGCGCGGCGGATCGGGCTACATGCTGAGCTGTTTGCATAGGCTACGCATTGCGGGAGGAGGGGAGTGGGGGGGAGTGGGGCGAGCGCTGTCCCCATCGAACGCCGCAGTCGACTAGCTAGGCGCGGTCATGCGTCTTTGCTGAGGACGGCAGGCATCGCGCTGATAAAGCCGATCGGCTCACCGTCGTAACCGTGTGCGGTGGTGACCGGGCGGTGGGGGATCATCGCTTCAAGCCGTTCTGCTTCAGCGACGTTCTCCGGTTGTACCCGGTCCAGATCTGCATCGAACGCAGACAACTGGCGCATAGGGGTGTTGGCCGAAAAGGCGCAGTATCGGCCCGCCTCGCCGCTCAGCTTCTCGTACGCGAGCCAGAGCACGGGGTCCGCGGGCTCGACGAAGACCTCGCTGCCGCCCCGATATCGTCGCAGCTGCTTGATCGTGTAGACGTTGCCGAAGTTCCAAGTGCCGACGTCGTCGATCACCACCACGGGCGCCTGCAGCCCGCGACTGCGCGCGACGGCGTCGAACAATCGAAGCAGATCGGGCTGAACTGCATCGAAGGTCGCCAGCGGCACGTTGATTGTCTCCACGCAGAGCACACGGTGACGCTCCCCTGCGCGCGTTCGCCCCCAAGCTTCGAAGACGGTCAGGTAGCCACGCTTCTGCGTGCCGTCCTCAAATACGCCGTAGTAGATGTGGTGTGGTGACAACGCGCGGTTCGGCACGACGTCGTTCGAGCAATCGCCCGCCAGATCCCCCCGTTTCAGCGCGGCCGCCTTGCTGAGCGGTCGGCATTCGTATCTGCGGATGGCGTCTTCGCCCGAGCCGTCGGAACGAAAGCCGGTGGCGCTGCGGATCTGCCGCCGAACCGACTCCTCGAAGTTCGTTCGCGCGCCACCGGCCATCCGGGGCAGTCGTTGGGGCTGGTGGATGCCCAGGGCGTCGCTCAACTCTAGCGGTGCGTTCTCCAGCGCCTGGACCAGATGGTCGACGAGATCACGCGGCTCAGGGCCGACCTGCTCCGCGCGCCGATAGAGCAGCGACAGATGCCGAAGCGCCTCTCTCAGGCACAGCCGTTGCGCTGGAGTCAACGTCTCCGCCAACTCCGCGTCGCCGCGCATGGCGTCCAGAAGCGCGTGTGCGACCGCGACGATCAACGGGTCGCCGCCATAGCGAGATCGCAACTCCGCCAGCGTCTGGGGCGGGTCGGCTTGCGACGTGTCCTTCCGTTGCCAGAAACGCCGTATGTGGCGTCTGCGGATGAGTGTCCCCGGTGGCAGCACTTGCGCTGCCAGCGTCGCGTAGGCGCACGCATGCCGCGTGATGCGATCGGTGAGGTCGGTGGGGATGGGCAGGGGGCCACCCACCAGGGCCGCAAGTACGCTGCCAGTCTCCAGGTTCTGCACTGCCTCGGACATCGCGGCGAGCTGGGCCACGCTGTCTCGCAGGGCGGCCTCGAGTTTCTCCGAGACCGCGTGCACCGCCGGGCGGCTGACCAACGCAAATGTCGGATAGTCCTGCCGCGCGAGCGTGCCAGCTCCCAGTTGAAGCAAAAGCGGCGGCACTGATCTCGGCCATGCATGAGTCCGGTTCTCGACCGCGAGCGCGATGGCGAGCGTCGAGCCGCAGAGCGCATCGAGGGCGTCCCGATCTTCGCTTCCGAGGCGAAGTTGGGGGTCCACCTCAAAGGCAAGGGAGCGCCGCAGGACCCGCGCGAGCTGCCAGAAAGGAAATAGGGGGGCGGCGATGGTTCGGCCACAGCGCCAGTCGAACGCTTCGGACTCTGCCGGCAAGCGCGCGGCGACCTCGAGCAGGCAGGTCCCGACGAGGTGTTCCTCGTCCGCTGCGTCGACCGGCAGTTGCCACGCGAGCAGCTCGTTCCAGATCTGCTCGGCGTGCAGCGGCGGAACCGGGGCGTTCGGTCGGATCTCGATGAAGTCCCTGAGCGCTCGCAACGAATCGAGTTGCGGCGCCGGTCCTTCCCCGTCGACCGCCAGGATACGTTGGGCCGCGCGCAACTGGCTCGGTGCCAGGGAATCTCCCAGGGGTGCCTGCGCGACGACCGGCCATCGGCGTCGCAGCTCCTGTCGGACATTCGCCTGGAGCGGCGCAGCCGCCGGCACATTCGCTGCCTGCCTCCGCCAGGCAGCCTGGGGCCCGCGCTTGGCGTCCTGATGTGCCGATGCCTCGACCGCCACCGTGGCGGTCTCCTCCTCAGGCCACTGCTCCTCCGCCAGCCAATCGCCAAGCGTGGGCGTGCGCCCTCCCGCCGCCCGTCGCCCTCCCCGTCGGCCGATCCTGCCCAGGATTCCCCGTACGTCCTCCGTCCTTCGACAAGCGCGATAGGCCGCTAGCAGCCGGTCGCCGCGAGGGGAGGGGCGAAGCGCCGCCGTGAGCCGGCGCAGCTCGCGGCGCCGCAAACGTCGACCGGAGAGCTCCGCTGCGGCCTCACTCACCTGCCGAAATCGCTCCTCGTCAGGCTGCAGCAGCAAGGGATCGAATGCTGGCGTTGCCGGAGTCTCACAGCGCTGCAGGCACGCCCGCATAAGCGCCAGATATTGCGGGTCCGCGCCTGAGGCGGCCGACAGCAACTCGCGGCACGTGCTGCGCAGCGCTGGCTCCGAGGCACCCAACACGCCGATCGCGGCGACCGCGACAGGAGCCAGCGGCGGGGCCAGCGGGTGTAGAAGCGGCGTGCGCCAGCGCCGAAGGGCCGCGGGCTGCGGCGTGCTCGCGGCCAGCAGCAGCGTGTCCGCGAGTGACTCGAGGGCCGGCGTTGACAGGTCGTCCGCGGCGGGCCACACGCCGTGCGCGACGCACAAGGAGCGCAGCTGGGCAAACCGGTCAAGCTCCGCCACGGTGGGCGCGTCCTGGGGTGCGAGCCGGAGGTCACGCAGCAGCTGCAGCGCCGTGAAGTTCGCGCGGCGATCCGTTGCCGCCAAGGTGAACGCCATCACCACGCTCAGCGGCTCATCCAACCAGCGCCGGCCCCGCAAGGTTCTATGGAGCGAGTCCAGCGCCGACTCCAACGTCTCGACCTGAGCGCAGCGCAACAGCATTGCTAGGGTGCTAGGCATCTTCCGTTGAGCGCACGCGACCCACGCCGCTTGACGGACCGACGGGTGTTCATCGGCGGTCAGCGCAGTTCGCAGCGCTTCGCCAGGCTCCCCGCTTCCGACGGCGAGCTGCAGGATCGCCAATCGGAGTGGGGCTGAAGGGTCCGAGAGCCACTCCGCGGCGCATGCCAGACTCGCCCATCCGCCCCGCAGCAACCACCGGCGCGCCATGGTCCGGCGAGTGGCGTTTGAGTGGTTTGTTGCGACACGCAGCAGCGCGCGACGGCCGGCTTCACCGGTCTCCAGGAGTCCCGAGCAGGCCAGCTCTGCCAGCTCCGGGTCCAGATCCCACACCATCTCCTCCGTCGCCATCTGCGCCAAAAGTCGGGCGCATCGCGCGCGGACGCCTGGATGCGCGCTGTGTACCGTCAGATCCTGGAGCGCCCCAAGCGCCGCTCGCTCGGTGTTCTCGACGAGGGTGACCAACTGCCCCACCACCGACGAGTCGTAGGCGCCGCCGTCGCGCTCCGTGACGATGCGGAGCGTCGCCTGTAAGAGCGGCAGCGCGGTCGCGCCGACCGTCGCCAGGCGGGCCAGCACTAGGCGCTGTAGCTCGGGCCGGAACTCCTTCAGAAGGCCGACATACTGGGCGGGCGGCACACGCCCAACGCGGCCTACGATGATCGCCGCAGTCCATCGGAGGCGGGCGTCGAAGTGGTGGCGCGCGGTCTCCGTGAGCAAGCGCGTGTGGTCTGACCCGAGCAACCCCAATGTCTGACAGGCTTGGCGCCGGAGCGGGCTGTCTTGTCCCCGTTGGACCATGGTCCGCAAGGTCGCGATCCCAGGCGGTCCGAGGGCCGCGAGCGCCTGATACAGGTCGAGGGGATTGTCACCGGCCAGCAGTCCGCTGCGAGCCAACGGACGGATCATGTGCCGCATTTGGCTGAGTGGCTCGAACGACGTATCACACAACCGGAAGGCGCAGGGGCGTCGCTCGAGCGCATCCAGGGCGAGTTCGCGTTGTTGCCCGCCATTGGCGACAAGCGAATCGAACACCGCCTGACCCAGGCGTTCATTCGAATGCTCGATCGTTCGCTCGACCAGTCTCTGTGAAGCGGGCAGGAGCGCCACGATGGCCCTCGCTAGCGCCTCGGGATCAGGGTCAGCGCTCCGGAATGGCTGGAAGATGTGCCGCGCGTCCCACTTCTCCACGATCGCCGCCAAACTCACCAGTGGCAGGGGCGCCCCGTGCGACAGCGCCCACAGCAACGCTTGGTGACGAACCGTCTCGTCATCTGCCTGTTCGAAGACGTCCAGCAACACGGCTTGTGGACACGGCGTGTCGTTCTTTGCGAGCGCAGCCAACGCGGCCAGGCGGACGGGGTGACTGGGGTCGGCGATCGCCAGCGGTGCGAGTCGTTGCCGTCGAAGAGCTGGCGCGACCAGGTCGCAGGCGACCTCTCGGACCTCTGGCGCGCCGTCACGCAACGCCAGCCTGACAAGCGCCGGGTCGGGGCTATGACGGTGTAAGCGCCGGAGCAGCTGCCTGCGAAACGCCGGATCGCCGTCTGCCATGATCTCGGCACGCAGCGCCGCGTAGACCCCGAGCGCGCCCACGTCGAGGCAGGCGGCGATCCGTTGGCTCGCGTGGGCAACCCCCTCGGCGAGGAAGGCCTCCAGCAGCGCGGGATCCTTGGCGGCCACACGGGCCAGCGCGGCCACCGCCGCCGCGCGAACGCTGCTCACCGGATCGGTGCGGAGCGTGTGTTTGAGCAGTTCGAGGCCCGCGGGACCGGCGCGGTTGGCGTCACTGCAGGCATCGATCCGAACTTGCGGTTGCGGATCGTCCAGTCGGACGGTCAGCGCTTCCAGGGTCGTCTGCGTGGCCATGAGTCGTTGAACCAGAAGGGGCAGGCGCGTGGGCTGTTCGTCTGAGTCGCCGACGCTACCACTGCCTCACGACGGCCGGCAAACGTGGATTTGATGTTCAGGTGTCAGACGACAGCTCGCTACGCCGTCCTATTGAGCGAGGCGGCCGCATTGTGAGCTGAGCCGCCCGAGGAGGATTCAATGCCGTACTTTGAGATAGTGGTGCAATACCCGAGCGGAACACCGTCTTCGGGCTCCAGGGTCGTGTTGGGGGGGACCTGGGGTATGTCGGACGACGCGTATACGGACTCCCGAGGCACGGCTGTGCTGGAGATCAGCGACAGCCGGCCGATGGTCTACGTCGACGGCGCGTCGAAGGGCACCGTCACGCCTGGGAAGAATGTCGTGATTATTGGTTGAGGCGCCGTCAAGCTGCGGGCTCGCCGAGGCGGCGTATCAAGCTGTTCGTGCGTCCTGCGCCGCGTTCGAGGCCGGCGTATTTGGCCAAAGCTGAGGTTTCAAGCCGACCCACCCAACAAGGCAGGCCGGAAGCGCTCGTGCACGGTAAGCGTCCAGCGAACCCCATACTTTCGCCAACTCTGAACCGCTGCCACCGTGCTCACCACTGGAGGCGCGGTCGATGGCAAACACAAAAACAAGATGGAGGCTCACTGTCGCGAGGAAGCTCCTCGCAGAGCAGCAAGCAAGCGGCCTGTGCATAGCTCAGTTCGCCGAGGCGCGCGGCCTCGATCCGAAGCGGTTTTACCGGTGGCGGCAGCGTCTCAAATCGATCAAGGTGCCGTCCACGCCGCCGCGAATCCGGCCGCAAAGCACGTCACTCATCCCAGTTGAAGTCGTTTTTGTTTGGGTCGCGCCGGCACGTGAAATCGCCGCGCATCGCGCTCGCTTGAGCCTGCACACGAAGACTGGCCACACAATCGATGTCAGCGCCGGCTTTGACGGCGACACGCTGCTGCGCATCCTCGACGTGCTCACCGCGGCCGAACGATGTTGAGTGGCTAACGTCAACTACACTTCGGCACCAGCGACAATTTCGCATCAGCAAACGCCGCCCCGTGTGAGGAGAACACGGCGGCGCGGGTGCGGGTAGATGGGGTTGGCTGGACGCTTACCGTACGGGTTCGAGCGGGCTCCCACCCAGTTTCAAGCCGACCCACCCAACAAGGCAGGCCGGAAGTGCCTCTGATGGTCGTCTTTGCAAGATGTACCCTGAGCGGTTTCAAGCCGACCCACCCAACAAGGCAGGCCGGAAGAGCTTTACATAGCCACTCTCTTCGTTAGTGGCGCGTCGAAAAGTTTCAAGCCGACCCACCCAACAAGGCAGGCCGGAAG
>CALENB010000396.1 GCA_937910235.1 uncultured Myxococcales bacterium
ATCGCCGCGAGCTCGACGTAGAAGCTGTCTGGCACGGCGCTCAGCGCGTGGGCGACGCCGAGCTGCAGGGGGGCCGCCGCGCAGAACGTGAGATACTGGTGCGCCGCCTGCACCGCCGCCACAAGCGCCGCCGGTCCCCAGGCCCAACCGATCTTCCAGCCCGTAAAACTGAAGGTTTTGCCGGCCGAGGAGAGCACCAGCGTCCGCTCGGCCATGCCCGGCAGCGTCGCCATGCAGACGTGTTCGACGCCAAAGACGAGGTGTTCGTAGACCTCGTCGGTGACCACGATGAGGTCGTGCGCCGTGGCGATCTGGGCGAGCGCCGTCAGCTCCGCACGTGAGAACACCTTGCCGCTGGGGTTGTGCGGCGTGTTGAGCAGCAACATCCGGGTGCGCGGCGTGATGGCGGCCTGCACCGCGTCGAGATCGACCGCCAGCGCCGGAAAACGCAGGGTGATGGGCACGAGCCTGGCACCGGCGGCGGCGCACACCACCGGGTAGGCGTCGTAGAAGGGCTCAAAGCAGAGCACCTCGTCGCCAGGCTCGAGGATCCCCAGCGCCATCGCCATCAGCGCCTCGGTGCAGCCCGACGTCACGACGACCTGGCTCATCGGGTCCAGCGCCACGCCGCGGTGGCGCTGCACATGCGAAGCGATGGCCGTCACCAGCTCGGCGCGGCCCATCGAGCGCGCGTACTGATTAGCGCCGGACTGCAGCGCGTCCACGGCGGCCTGTCGCACCGCGTCGGGACCCTCAAAATCTGGGAAGCCCTGGGAGAGGTTGATCGCGTTGTGCTGCGCCGCCAGCGCGGTCATCTCGCTGAAGATGGAGATCCCAAACGGGCGCAAGCGACTGGCGATTTGAAGGTTGGGCATGAGGCGCTCCAGGGGCTCGGCGGCGCGCAAGCAGGCAGGCGCGGTGCGGATCGGAGGCGAGGCTGCCCGATGGGGGCCGCGGCGACAACCGCGTGAGCAGCGGTGGCGATGGCGCGATCCGGCCCAGGCACTTGGCGATCTGGCTGCCGCGATGCAGGGTGGGGCACCGGCGTCGCTCACGGCTGACCCGTACGGGTGCGTCGCGACGCGAGGAGGGTAGGCCTGTGGTTCAACCAACATTCACCGTACCGCTCTGGCGGCGTTTTCACGTCCGGCTCACGCTGCTCTACGGCGCCGCCGTGTTTGGCGCCCTCGCGCCGATGGCCTTGGCCTTCTATTTCTTCGGCGTCGACGGCGAGATGCGCGCCCTCAAGCAGCGCATGGCGACCACGGCCACCGCGCTGGCGACCTCGCTCGATGGCGTCGCGTTGACGGAGCTCGCCGCGCCCGCCGACAAATCCAAGCCGCTGTACGCCCGCACACGCGCCCGATTCGCGGCCGTGTGCGCCCAAGATCCCGAGATCAAGAACATCTATGTGCTCCTGCGAACTTCGAAGCCGGGTGAGCTGGCGTTTGCGCTCGATTACGACGCCGACGAACCGACCGTCGAGGCCACGATCGGCGATCGCTACGACGCGAGCCGTTTCCCACGCATGATCGAAGGGTTGACACGGACCGCCGTCGAAGATGAGGCCTCCGCCGACGCGTGGGGACTCAGCCTCTCCGGGTACGCGCCGGTGAGCGGTCGCGCCGGCGAGCCGAGCGTCGGCGTGCTCGGCATCGACGTGAAGGGCCAACGCATCGCCGAGACCAAGAACCACGTGTTGATCGTCTCGTCGCTGCTGTCCCTGCTCGCGCTGCTGCTGCTGAGCGCGGCCGCGGTGCTCGCCGGTCGCAACGTGCGCGAGCCCCTGCATCAGATGATCACCGCCACTGGCGCCATCGCCCAAGGCGAGCTGACGACGCGGCTGGCGCTGACGCGGGACGACGAGTTCGGCGTCGTGGGTGAGCATTTTGACACCATGGCGGTCGGGCTACAGGAGCGGCAGCGTATTCGAGACACCTTTGGTCGCTACGTCAGCGAGGAGGTCGCGCGCTCCGTGCTGGGCGACGAGGGTGGCAACCGCCTCGGTGGTGAGGAGCGCGAGGTGACGGTGCTGTTCTCCGACCTGCGCGGCTACTCCACCATCAGCGAGCAGCTCGCGCCTACCGAGGTCGTCGACCTGCTCAATCGCTATCTCGGCGGCATGAACGAGGTCATCGACAAACACGGCGGCGTCGTCATCGAGTTCCTCGGCGACGCGATCATGGCGGTTTTTGGCGCGCCCAATGACCTCCCACACCACGCTGACGCGGCCCTGCGCTGCGCGCTTGAGATGCAGACGACCCTCGAGCAGCTCAACGCTGTGTGGGAGGAAGAAGGGTTGGCGCGGCGGTGGCAAGATGTCGGCCTCGCCAAGCTGGATCAGCGCATCGGCCTGCACACGGGCGACGTGGTGGCCGGCAACCTGGGCAGTCGGACCCGCACGAAGTACGCCGTGATTGGCGACACCGTCAACGTCGCGGCGCGGCTTGAGCAGCTCAACAAGTCCCTGAACACCAACCTGCTGTGCAGCGACGCGGTGCACGAGCGCGTCAGCGACGAGCTGCGCGCGCAGCTGGTGCGGGCCGGGGAGTATCAGGTGAAGGGTCGGGTGCAGCCGGTGGGCGCGTGGACGGTGCCCAGCGAGGGTGCATCTGAGGCGATCGCGCCGGTCTGAGTCAGTCGAGCGCGTCCGGTTCGCTCAGCCACGTCTTCAACCACGCCCGCCGCGCCGTGATGAAGTCGCGCACCTCCTGCACCCGCGGCATCAGCTCAGCGTTGGAGGCGCGCTTGGCGCTATCGGCGAGCAGATCGGGCTGCATGCGACACAGGGCGTTGTCGATGCGCGGATCGAGGAAGGCGCGGCTGAACTTGTCGTCCAACAGATGCTGGATGAAAGACCGATACCGCTTGCGAAATCGCTTCACCCAGAGCAGGCGATCGACGAGCTGGTTGAAGAACTCGTGGCCGTCATAGGTGCCGACGTACGGGCTGCCGTCGCTGAAGATCTGCTCTTCCAAGACGTCGTTTTCCTTGGTCCACAGGTGCCCAAACGTGAGATCGAGGTCCCAGGCTAGGATGCTCCAGCGCGAGTCATGCGCGGTCGGGTCGCGGTAGAGGTAGTAGTTCTTGCGGACCCAATCCTGATTCTGGATGACCGTGGAGAAGGCGAGATAAGCCAGGACGTCGTCGACCTTGATCACGCGATCGGCGTTGGCCGCGAACTCCGCGTCTGACAATCGCAGCACCACCTCGATGAGCTCGATGAGGTCCGCAAACTTCTCCTTGCCCTCGTGGTGCTGGTAGATCTCATCGTAGGCGATCGTCGGCGTCGGCACCGTTAGGTTGCCGCCCGGCGCGCTCTTGGCGAAGGGCGGATCGGCTTCGTACAGGCTGCCTTTGCCGTTTAGTCCGTTGTCGGCGAGAAAGAAGCTGTCGACCCGGTCGGGATGCAGCGCGACGCCGTGGTAGCTCGCGCCGAGCCGCACGTGCACATGCGCCGTCCGCGCCGCGGGTAGCCACGTCGCGTGACGCAGCAGATCGTAGGCCGCGAAGTTACGAATCAGGGTCTTGTCGGCGTACTCAGCCCGCAAAATCAGCTTCCGGCGACCGTCCGCGAGCGGCTGGTCGGTGTCCAGATTGAGCCGAAAGCTCTTCTTCGGGAACGTTTTGCTCGACCCGCCATGCAGCCGCATTTTGCCGGTGTGCGACGCGTCGTCGATGGTCAGCGTCATGGGCACCCACACTTCCTCCTTTGGCGTCGCGTAGAGCTTGGCGAGATCGGCTGGCGTCACATCGATGCGCCAGACCGGCAGCTGCGGCGCGAATCCCCAGAGCCGGAGTTGACCCGAACGACCGTCTGGCAGGGACGCGCTGAGCGTCTGCGGGCCCGGTTTTGTCAGCTTAACGCGCACTTTGGCGTGGCCGACGGCGAGCGGCTCGGCCTGGACGATCGTCACGCCGGCGCTCGCCTTGAGCTTCAGCGTGCCCTTGCTCTTGAAGTCGAGCTCGCCGGACGCGCCGAGCACCGTCACCGTCACCGTCTCCTCGTGGCCGATCGGCTGCAGCGGCGCCGTCGGCACGAGCGTCAGGACGCCGGTGGGCCCCGTCGCGTCCGGCATCGTCAGATCGGGCAGCGCCCACGCGTCGCTCCATGGCTCGCAGCTCGGCAGGCTCGCGTCGGTCGCGGTCGGCCACGGCGCGGCGTCGGGCGAGCTGACATCGGCGCGGAAATAGCCGACGTCATGGGCGCCAGCGTCGGGGTCCTTCGCGGCGTCGGAAGACGTCGTGTCGAGGCCAGCGTCGGGCTCCACCGAGCACGCGGCGAACGACGCCAGCAGCATCAGCGGCGCCACCAGCGCGCTGCGGCCAAAGCGCGGCCTCGTCCCTTGACGAGTGGAGCGGCGGACGATGTGATGGCAGTTTTTCATGTCGGCAGGCTACTATGGCCAGCGTCGCGGCCGGTAGTCCAAGATCGTGCCTCACTCAGCTGACGCTCGTCTTCGTGCCTGTCGCGGTCGGACGCGATGGTGGTGGACGACTGATTTGACGCTTTGTTCATCATCTTGGTCTGCATCTGGTAGCGTTCGACCACACGGCGGCGCGCCGAAGCCCGAAGATGTGGGCGCGGCGCTGCGGAGCGTTCAGCTGCGCAGCGCGAAAATGGGGAGCGCGAAGATGGGGAACGACAAGATGCGACGCAGCTGGATCATGGGACTCGCCCTGTTGTGCGCCTTACCTGCATGCAAGGACGACGCCGAGGAGCTTCGGGACTGTCCGGTCGGCCGCACGAGCGCGTTGTTTCAGGCCAACGAGACGCTCTGCGACGGCATCGACAACGACTGTGATGGGTTGACGGACGTGCTGGTGCCCGGCCTGCACAACGCCTGCGAGACCACTGCGACGGGGGAGTGCGGCGCGGGCGTGGCGAGCTGTGAGGGCGGCGTGCGCGTGTGTTTGACGCCGCCTGCCGTCGACGAGACCTGGGACGGTAAAGACAACGACTGCGACGGCCAAACCGATGAAGCCATCGCCGCGGATTCGCCGCTGCCTGCGATGGCCTGCATCGCTGCGGCCCCGTATCTCTGGGATGAAAGCAAGGGTCAGCCGCGGCCGGTCGCTGCGCTGCGCGATCTCCTGCATCAGTCCGGGATCCCGTTCAACGTCGAGGACGCGGCGGTGCCGCTCGTCAAACCGGACTGGAAGACGACGCTCGCCGACCTCGAGCTGTGTCGCATGTTGATCATGCCCGGCTACGTCAAGCCGTCTCTCATCGACGTCTCGGACGGTGACCTCAAACGCCTGGAAGACTGGGTGAAGCAGGGCGGCGTGCTGATCTGGACCAAACCGCTGGGCCCCGACGGGGACGCGCTCCCGGCGCTGCGGGCCCAGCAGAAGCTGGTGCTCGGCTTGGCTGGCGCCGTCTCCCACAAGCAGATCCCATTCGCCGAGACCGTGCGATTGACCGGCAAGGGCGCCGCGACGCTGTGGCTCAATCATGGCCCTGAGCGCAACGTGCTGCTGACGGACGATCCCCACAACCCGACGAAGCAGGTGGAGGTGTTCACCTACAAGCTGGCCCCAGGCACCGAGGTGCTGGCCGAGGCGATGCGCGGCGAGACGAACCTCGGTCCGGTCTGGCTGCGCCGCAAACTGGGGCAGGGCGCAGTGTATACGCTGGGTTTTGACCCCACCGACTATGCGCCGCAGCGCTGCTACGTGAACTGCTTCGATCCGGGCTTTGACATCGCGGTGATGTTGCTCAAGGGCGCATGGCGCGAGGCGGGCCACGGCCACTACGTCGTTAAACACACCGTGCCTGGCACCGAGCGCGGTGTGCTGTTGTCGAGCCATGACGTCGACGCGCCGGACGCCAACCACGCCGGAGAATGGGGCGAAGCGGGCGCCGTGCGGATGGCGGAGATGGAGAAACAGGAGGGGGTGGTCGGCACCTACTTCATCACCACGGACTACGTCGCCCAGTACTACAACGCCGCCGTGGTCAAACGTCTCTGCCAGCTCGGCCGCTGCCCCGAGGGCGGCCACTCCATCCAGCACCTCTACTGGAATCACTTTCCCATGGGCACGTGCACGGAGACACAGTCCTCGTACGTGCCGAGCGCACCGACCGTCTGCGGCGAGGTGGGCGTGTGTTTCGAGCTGCTGCGCCGCACGATCCCCAGCGGCACCCGCCTCGACGCGTGGCGCACGCCTTATCTGGAGATCAACCCCAAGCAATACGAGGTCCTCGCGAAGAACGGCGTGATCTTCGATTCGAGCCTCGCCAGCGGCGACGTCCGCAGCAACCTGCCCATCGATCTGCCGCGTTTCTCCTACTACGACATCGAAGACACCAGCAAAATACCCGAGATGTGGGTGTTCCCGGTGAACCTCGAAGACGGCATCGGCTGGTACGAAGACGGCGTCGAGCAGCGCCGTGAGGTGTCTCCCATGTGGCTCAGTGAGTTTAAGCATCGCTGGGCGGAGCAGCTCGAGGGCAACGGCGCGAACGGGGCCTGGAATGTGCTGCTGATTCACCCGTCGATGGGGGTCGGCAAAAACGTCGGGCCGTCCAATCTGCAGGTCAAGATCGACGCGACTCAGTGGGTGATTCGCTACGCCAAGAAGATCGGGCTGCACGTCGACTCGATCAGCCGACTCGGCGACTTCTGGCGCGCGCGCCACCACACCCGCCTCAAGGCGATTAAGTATAAAGACGGCGCCTATACTGGGCGCATCGTCGTCGGCAAGCTCGCGGCGCGGCGCTTCAGCCTGGAGTTCGGCGATCGCATCAAGAGCTTCAAGCACAGCACCAGCAGCCCGGTTCAGATCGATGGCCGCCGCGTCGCGTTTGACTTGATCTTGCCGCCCGGCGCTGAGATCGCGTTCACGGCGACCGTCGACAAAGGTGGCAAGTAGCGCGCGAAAAGCCTGCAAATAAGCGGTTTGCGCGATGAATGGCTGAAGTGAGACCGTCACGAGCGACGAAGGAGTCTTCATGGCAGCGATGCGTCGGTTGGTCTTGGATGTCTCGGCGGTCATCGCCGTCGCCGCGTTCGCGTCTGTGTTCGCCGCCAGCGTCGTTGCGCCGGGATGCTCGTCGGGGCCGACCTCGTCGCCGACCTGCATCCCCGGCCAGCAGCAGGCCTGTGTCTGCCCGGACGGCACCCCGCGCTTTCGCCTCTGCCACAGCGACCTAGTTTGGGACGCCTGCCTGTGTCACGGCACCGGCCTGGACGCAGCGGCCGACGTGGCCCAGCGCGGCCCGGACATCGCCGGGGGCGAGGGCGGCGACGGCGGCGTCACAGCGAGCGACAGCGTCTCGGACAGCGCCTCGGACAGCGCCTCGGACAGCGGCGTGAAGCCGGCCCCAGAGGTCTGCAACGGCAAGGATGACGACCTCGACGGTGCGGTCGACGAGTGGACGGCGGAGAGCAACGAGAGCTGCGTCGCGCAGATCCCTGCCGGCACGTTCCTCATGGGCTGTTTGGTGGGCGACAGCGCGTGCGAAGCGGACGAGCAACCAGCCCACGAGGTCACGTTCACCGGGTTCGCCATCGACCGCACCGAGGTGACGCAGTCGCACTGGAACGCGTGCATCCTCGCCGGCAAGTGCCCCACGCCGAGCCACGACTTCTCGCCGACAAAACGGGGCGATCTGCCGGTGGTGATGGTGACGCACGACATGGCTTCGACCTTCTGCGCGTGGCGCGGCGGGCGGCTGCCGACCGAGGCTGAATGGGAGCGCGCCGCGAGCGGTGGCAAGAGTCGTCGCTGGCCGTGGGGCAACACGCCGCCGGATTGCACGCGCGCGAACCTGCTGGGCTGCGGCGACGAGAGCTGGCCGGTGGGCGCCGCTGGCGGCCTCGGAGCGAGCCGGGAGGGGGTCTACGACTTGGCTGGTAACGTCGCGGAGTGGGTGCTCGATCAGTACGACAGTGGCCAGTACGCCCTGGATGCGGCGCAGCTCGCCGCCGGCGGCCTGTTCAACCCGGCGCACCAAGGCCAGAAGGCCTCGACCAAGCGCGTCGTGCGCGGCGGCAGCCGGGCGGCCGGTGCGGCTGGGATACGGGCGGCCGATCGCATGGCCAAGGGCCCTGATTCGGAATACGACGACATCGGCTTCCGCTGCGTCTATTCATCCGCAAACATCGACCCGCCGGCGAAACCGCCGACTAAACCCGAGGTCTGCAACGGCGTAGATGATGACCTCGATGGCGCCATCGACGAGTGGACTGCCGGCAGCAACGAGACCTGCGTGGTTCAGATCCCGAAAGGCGCCTTCCTCATGGGCTGCCAGAGCGGCGACGGGGCCTGCCAACCCGACGAAAAACCGCCGCATGTCGTCACGCTCTCCGCCTTCGCTTTGGACCGCACCGAGGTGACGGAGGCGCACTGGGCCGCGTGCATCGCCGCCGGCAAGTGCAGCAAACCAGTCAAGCACTTCGCGCCAGCGACCAAGGGCAACTATCCCGTGGTCAAGGTCAGCTACGTCATGGCCACGGCGTTTTGTGCCTGGCGCGGTGGCCGGCTTCCGACCGAAGCGGAGTGGGAGCGCGTGGCGAGCCACGGCGTCGGCTACCTGTGGCCGTGGGGCGACCAGCAGCCCGACTGTACCCGGGCCAATCTCAAGGGATGTGGCGGCAGCCGCACCCCTGTGGGGTCACACGGCGCGGCTGGCGCCAGCGCCGCGGGGGCGTTCGATCTCGCCGGCAACGTCGCTGAGTGGGTGTTCGATCACTACGACAGCGCGCGCTACACCAAGGACAAGGCCGGCGTGCTGAACCCGGCGTACGCATCCACCGAGGTCGGCGCGACCCGCATCGCGCGAGGCGGCAGCACCGAGTCGCCGGTCGCCGCCATTCGCAACACCAACCGCATGCCTATGTCCGCCGACGCCGCCTACTCCGACCTTGGCCTGCGCTGCGCTTACCCTGTAAAATAGGCCGATTCGCGCTGATTCATCGCCGGACCGCGCTGGGGGGCCGAGGCGGTCACCGGCGGCGATTGTCCTTGCGTGCCGATTCGCGCCGCCTACGTTGAACTCCCCACCCCACCCCCGGGGGGGGTAACCAGGAGGAAGCGATGACGACATCCACTGTATCTGGACCCCAAGTGACCGCGCTCAACGTGACGGGCATGAGCTGTGGCCATTGCGTCAAGGGCGTCTCCGCGGCGCTCGCGGCGGTCGCGGGCGTGACACGTGTAGTCGACGTGAACTTAGCGCGCGGCGAGGCGATCGTTGAAGGCACCGCGACGCCGGCCGCGCTCATCGCCGCGGTGGTGGAGGATGGCTATCAGGCCACTGTCCGGTCCGCCGGCGTTGGCGACACGACCCGCACCCCGGCCGCAGGTGGCGCATGACGCCTTCGTGTGAGGCGGGTCTTCATCTCGACCCGAAGGTCCGGGCCGACGCGGTGCTACGGTTGAAGTCGATTCGCGGCCATGTCGAGGGCATCCTCGGCATGTTGGATCGCGAATCGGTCTATTGCGTCGATGTGCTGAAACAGACCAAGGCCGTCACCGGCGCGCTCGACAAGGTGGGTGCGCTCATCTTGCGCAGTCACCTGCAACATCACGTCGTCACGGCTGCGCAGCGCGGTGACGTCGATGAGATCGTCGCCGAGATGATGGAGCTGCTGAAGTACCGCTGAGCGACCTTGCACCAACGAGGACCCCCATATGAGCGACCAAGCCGAACTCGCCATCGCTGGCATGACCTGCGCCAGCTGCGTCGCGCGGGTCGAGCGCGCGGTGCGCAAGGTGCCGGGCGTGACCGAGGCCGGCGTCAACCTCGCGACAGAGCGCGCGACCGTGACGTTTGACCCGCAGGTGGTGGACGTCGCCGCCATCCAGGCCGCGATCGGCGCCGCCGGGTACGACGCCAAACCTTTTGAGCCCGCGAAGGCCGCCGTCGATCCCAATGACTCTGAGGCGCAGCACGGGCTTCAGCGAGATATGTGGCTGGCGGTCGCGTTTGCGCTGCCGCTGGTGGTGATCTCGATGGGGCCGATGGTGGTCCCCGCGCTGAAAGGCCTGAAACACGGGCTCATGGCGGAGTCGGGCTGGGGCTGGGTCGAGTGGGCCTTGGCCTCGGTGGTGCTCTTTGGTGCTGGCCGACGCTTCTTCCGGCTGTCGTGGGCTGAGGTGAGCCATCTGAGCCCCGGCATGAACACGCTGGTGACGCTCGGCGCCTCGGCGGCGTATCTGTTTTCCTTGCTCGTGGTGGTCGCGCCGGCGCTGTTTCCGGCCGGCACCGCCCACCTTTATTTCGAAGCGGCGGCGGTGATCGTGACGTTGATTCTGCTCGGGCGGTTCCTGGAGGCCCGGGCGAAGGGTGAGACGTCGTCGGCGATTCGCAAGCTGATGAACTTACAAGCCAAGACCGCGCGCGTCCTCCGAGATGGCGAGATCGTCGAGGTGCCAGCCGAGCGCGTCGTTGTCGGCGACACGGTGCAGGTGCGTCCCGGTGAGCGGATCCCGGTGGATGGCTCCGTGCTCGAGGGCACCAGCTACGTCGACGAGTCGATGATCACCGGTGAGCCGATCCCGGCCAAGCGTGGACCGGATGATCCGGTGGTCGGCGGCACCGTCAACACGACCGGTGGTCTGCTGGTGGCGGCGACGCGCGTCGGCGCGGACACGGTGCTGGCGCAGATCATTCGCATGGTGGAGCAGGCGCAGTCCTCCAAGCCAAAGATCCAGCAGGTGGCTGACCGCATCGCTGCGATCTTTGTGCCGATCGTCATCGCGCTCGCAGCCCTGACCTTCGGCGTCTGGCTGCTCTGGGGCCCCGATCCGACGCTGAGCTATGCGTTTGTTGCGGCCGTGAGCGTGTTGGTGATCGCGTGCCCCTGTGCGATGGGTCTGGCGACGCCGACGGCGATCATGGTGGCGACGGGCCGGGCCGCGGAGCTCGGGTTGCTCGTGCGCCAGGGCACCGCGTTGGAGGCGCTCGCCAGCGTCGATCGCATCGTGCTCGACAAGACCGGCACGCTGACCCGCGGCCGTCCTGAGCTGACGGATGTGCACATCGTGGCGGGCGAGGAGGCCGACGTCCTCGCCCTGGTCGCGGCCGCGGAGGAGGCCAGCGAGCACCCGATCGCGCGCGCTATCGTGGCCGGCGCCAAGGCCCGTGGGCTGCAGTGGCAGCGCGCCGAGGCGTTCCGCGCGGAGCCTGGCTTTGGGCTTGAGGCGACGGTCGACGGCAAGCTGGTGCAGGTCGGCGCGGACCGCTACATGAGCCGGCTTGGGATCCCGATCGACGCCGTGCAGTCGCTGGTTGAGGCGTACGGCGACGACGCGAAGAGCCCGATGTTTGCCGCCATCGACGGCGAGCTCGCGGCGGTGCTGGCCGTCGCTGATCCGCTCAAGGAGGGCAGCGTCGAGGCGCTGCGTGCGCTCACGGGCCTGGGCTTGGAGGTCGCGATGCTGACGGGCGACAACGAGCGCACAGCGAACGCCATCGCGCGGCAGGCCGGGATCTCGCAGGTGCTAGCGGAGGTGCTGCCGAGCGACAAGGCCGACGAAATCAAGCGTCTGCAGGCTGCGGGTGGGCGTGTCGCCTTCGTCGGTGACGGCATCAACGACGCCCCGGCGCTCGCGCAGGCGGATGTAGGCATCGCCATCGGCACGGGGACGGACATCGCGATTGAGGCCGGCGATCTGATCCTGATGTCAGGGGATCTGCGGGGCATAGTGCAGGCGGTGACGCTGTCGCGGCGGACGCTGCAAACGATTCGCGGCAACTTCTTCTGGGCGTACGCGTACAACGTGGCGCTGATTCCGGTGGCAGCTGGGGTGTTGTACCCGGTGTTCCACGTGCTGCTGAACCCGATGCTGGCGGCGGGCGCGATGAGCGTGTCGAGCCTGTTCGTAGTCGCCAACAGCCTGCGGCTGCGGCGGGTGTGATGGGCGCGCGCGACAAAATTCGATAATTCGATAATTCGATAATTCGAAAACTGTCGAATTATCGAATTGATGGTCCCGTCGAAAAAATGCTGAAAATTCAGCGTTTGAGCCAGGTTTGGTGGTGGGTCGTGCGTGATAGGTGCCAGGCACTTATCGTCGGCGGCGCGATAAGCGTGATAAGTGCCTGGCACCTATCTAAGCGTGGACGCCTATCCTGGATGGACGCCCACCTTGGGCAGTACGTAGCCGTCACGACAAAGGAGCGACCATGCACGTCTCGATCGAATACTGCGGCATTTGAAACTACCGACCGCAGGCTGCCCGTGTGGCGGCCGAGATTGACCGTGCCCATCCAGGCGCCAGCGTCTCCCTGCTTCGCGGCGGCCGAGGCGTGTTCGACGTCTGTGTGGGCGACGACCGAATCTTCAGCCAACGTGACGCGGGTCGCTTCCCGGAGGACGGCGAAGTCGTCGCGCTGCTCGACG
>CALENB010000397.1 GCA_937910235.1 uncultured Myxococcales bacterium
GCTCAGCGCGTTGCCCGCGCACTTGCCGTTCGCGCAGGCGTCTTTCTCGGTGCAGGCGTCGCCATCGGTGCACGGTCCGGTCGTCGCGCTGTGGGTGCAGTCCTGCTTCACATCGCAGCTGTCTTTGGTGCAGGGGTTACCGTCGTCGCAGCTTTTGCCGACGCCGGTGCACTTGCCGCTCTTGCAGGTGTCGCTCTTGGTGCAGCTGTTGCCATCGTCGCAGAGCCCGCTTTTATTGACCTGTACGCAGCCCTTGTCGCTCTGGCAGGTGCCGGTGCTGCACGGGTTGCCGTCGTCGCAGCTCTTCGCCACACCCGCGCATTTGCCGTCGGTGCAGGTCTTGCCGAGCGTCGACTTGCCGTCGAAGACACACGCGCCCGTCGCCTTGCTGCAGCTGTCTGTGGTGCAGGGGTTCTTGTCGTCGCACACCTTCTGCGTGCCGCCCTGGCATTTGCCGGCCTTGCACAGCGCGCCGATGGTGCAGGGATCGCCGTCGAGCCCGCAGGGTTTGGTGTTGTTGGCGTGCGCGCAGCCCGCCTTGTTGTCACAGCTGTCGGAGGTGCACGGGTTGCCGTCGTCACAGTTCGCGACCTTGCCGGCCGTGCAGCTGCCGTCTTTGCAGCCGTCTTGCTCCGAACAGGCGTTGCCGTCATCGCAGGGCAGGCCGGCGATGGCGTTCTTGAAGACGCATTTACCGTTGTCGCTCAAGCTGCAGCTCGCCAAGACGCAGGCGTCGCCAGAGTCACATTTCTTCGGCTGGCCCGCGTCGCAGCTGTTGCCTTTGCACAGATCGCCGATGGTGCACGGGTTGTCGTCGTCGCACGGCGAGCCGTCCGCCGGGGTCTGCGCGCAGCCCTTCGCCGGGTCGCAGGCGTCCTTGGTGCACGGGTTCTTGTCGTCGCAGTTGAGCAGCGGCCCAGCCTTACACACCCCCGCCGCGCAGCTGTCCTTGTCGGTGCAGACGCTGCCGTCCGCGTCACACGCCAAGCCGTCCTGCACCGTGGAAAACACGCATTTTCCGGCCTGGACGTCACAGCTGTCGGTGGTGCAGGCGTTCTGGTCGTCGCAGGTGTCTTCGTCCGTCTCGCCGTCGCAGTCGTTATCCTTGCCGTCGCACACTTCGCTGGAGACGTCCGGCGCGACACACACGCTCAAGCCCGCGCTCAAGCAGGAGCGGCTGCCGGCGCACTTGGCCGTCACCGCGCCCTGGTCGTCCTTGTGCTCGACCAAACACGTCGTGCTGAGCTTGGCTTTGGTGGCGCTCGGCGAACAGGGGCACTTGCCCAACCCGACGGCGCCCTTGATGGCGGGGCTGCGCACGCACCACTTCGCCTTGGCACCCTCAGCGCTCTCCGTCTCGGCGCAGTGATAGCCCGAGTCGCAGTCGCCATCCTTCGCGCAAGGGCTGCCGCAGAAGCCGCCGTCGCTGCCGTAGGTCACACACGCCATACCTGGAACGCCGAGACTCTCGCATTCCTTGCTCTCCCCGCACGGATTGCAGACCCGCCCCCAGGTCGGCACACACAAGCTGACCGCGTCGCCGCCAGCGCCAGTGGCCTGCACGCAGCTGTAGCCAGCCTTGCAGGTGTCCACGCACTTGCTGGCGCAGACCTTGCCGTAGACGCTGTCGACGGTTGGGTCTTCGTTGCAGAGTCCGTTGTCGCAATCATCGTTGTTCTTACAGTCGCAGCCAGGGGCGCCCGGGCAAACTTGCGTAGCGTCGGCCGCAGTCGTCACGTCGCCCGCGATCCCGGCGTCTTCGCTCGCGCCGCTGTCCGCTACGCCGGTGTCCAGCGCCGCGCCGCTGTCGATCGCTGCGGCGTCGAGCGCGTTGGCGTCGAGGACACTTGTGTCGAGACCCGCGTCGAAGACGCCCGCGCTGATGTCGACCGTGCTGTTGCCCGGATCGGCGGCGCAACCAGCCGCCAGCGCCAGCGCCAGCGCCAGCGTTACCAGCGCACGCGCTGCCGCGCGCGTCGTCGTGTTCGGAGTGCGGCCCCGAGGCGACAGGCCTGGGGTCGGGTGGGCAGCGATCAGCGACATAAGAAACCTCTGAGGAGTCATCCCGTGACGCAGGGAGGGGCGCGTCGGGACGAGGGGCGGCAGCCATCCGATAGGGGCGAGCCGATAGGGGCAGCACACTAGAGGTCACCGGGGTCGACGCGCAACCGATTTCGTCGCGTCGCCCCTTCGCGCGGGGGTGTCTGGACCACCCCGAAGGCTCAGAGCGTCTCCACTTGGTCGCGACCGCCGCGTTTGGCGACTTGCAGGGCGCGCTCGGCGCGGTGAATGACGTCGGCCATAGACTCGCCCTGCGTGCGGCACGTCGTGCCGGCCGACAGCGTCAGCGTCAACGCGGCGAGCGCGCCATCAAACGTGGCTTCCCGGGTCTTCGCCACAATGCGTGAGGCCAGCGACGGCGCGGCGTCGGGGTTGTCGCCCAAGAGAAAGAGCGCGAGCGCGTTGCCGCGCATGCGCACCGCGAGGTCCTCATCGCGACACTGCTGCAGCATGAGCGCCGCGACGTGCATCAGGGCGCGGTCGCCTCCCGCGTCGCCAAACGTCGCGTTCGTCACCTTGAGATGGTCCAAATCGAGCAGAATCACGCTGACCATCAGCTCCGCGTGGCGATCTTGAAATCGTTGCCAGCGCGCCACCGTGTCCACCATGTACTGGTAGGTGAACAGCCCGGTCAGCTCATCGTGCACGGCGTGGCCATAGACCTGGTGCGCCAGGGTTGGAGAGTCCGCTGGATCCTCCGCCACATCGGTCGCAGCGGCGCGCGTGCGCCACAGACGCGCCAGCAGGGGCGCCGCGTGCTCACGAGGCACCAAGGGGCCCTGGCGTGGCGCGATGCGTCTCACCGCGAGCGCAGCGAGCGCCTCACGGAGTCGCGCGAGCGCGGTCGGTGCCGCGAGGGAGTTGGCCTGAAAAGCGCAGATGGCGTCGAGATCCGCCGTGCGGACGGCCTCAAACGCCTCGGTAGGCGCGGTAGGCGCCGCGAGCTCGCCCCAAAGTAAGGTGCCGGAGCTGGCGTCGAAGCTCATGAACGCGTCCGGCAGGCACGGCGTCGCGACGAACCTCACGACGCGATCGGGCAACGTCAGCTGTGCGCCGTGGTCCTCCGTCAGCCACAGCGGCAGCGCCAAGCCCACATGCGACAGCGACGCCGCTACCGCAGCCGTGGTCACCACGTGCGCGTCTTCGCGCCGGACGAGCTGATCGAGGACGGGCAGGGCGCCGGCGACCTCCGGCCGGGCGCTCGGGCACACAAACCAGCGAATCGCGTCGACAGGGATGACCTGCGCGATCTTGGCCAACGTGTGGCGGATCGTGCGCGCCGAGCCAGGGTTGAAGAGCACCGATTCGTCGCCATGCTCAAGCAGGTAGGCGTGGCAGCTAAACGGATCGCCGGGAAGCAGGTGCCCCACCCACCACAGCCGGTCGGTGAGCCGCACTGGCTGGTTGGCCGGCAATCGACCGTCTCGCAGGTCCGAAAGTGTCAGCATCGTGTGCTCCGCTTCTGCATACGTGGTGCGTAACGTCCATAACACGGCGCGGCGGAGTTCGACACGGGGCAGCGGTGAAGACTATGCGGTCGCTGACGCACCTGACGCTGGCGCTCGGGTTGGCGCCGGGGTTGGCGCTGCTATCGACGACACAACGCGACGCGAGGATCCGACGAGGCCTTGAATGTGATAGGAATGGGGGCGCACCCTAGGGTTTAGCGCGGACGCCGACTGGCGGCAGTGAGAGTGAGGTAGTCATGACGACCGATACGGGCACAAGGCGTCTGCAGACTGTGATGTTCACCGACATCAAGGGCTTCAGCGCCATGATGTCGGCTGATGAGCAGGCCACAGTGGAGCTGGTGCTTGAGCATCGCGACACCGTGCGAGCGCGCTTGGCGGAGCACGGTGGTGTCGAGCACGAGACCATCGGCGACGCATTCCTGACGCTCTTTGATTCGCCGGTGAACGCAGCGACGTGCGCCATCGCCATCCAGGAAGACTTCGCGACGCGCAACGCGGCGCGCCCAGCCAATCGGCAGGTGTGGCTGCGAATCGGCCTGCACTTGGGTGACATCATCCACCGCGATGGCGGTATTTACGGTGACGGCGTCAACCTCGCGTCGCGCATCGAGGGGTGCGCTGAGGCCGGCGGTGTCTGCCTCAGCGAGCAGGTGCGACTGCAGATTCAGGGTCGCGTACCGGTCACCACCGAGCTCATGCCAGATGTGGACTTGAAGGGGATCGCGCACCCGCCGCCCGTCTATCGCATGGTGTTGACGACCGAGCGTGGCCTCACCGGCACTGAACGCGCTACGAAGTCCCTGCGTTACGGCAAGCAGCTGGTGATGGCGACCGCGGCGTTGGTGTGTCTGGTGGCGGCCGCGTTGGCGGTCAACGGCAGCCAGAGTAAGGCGAAAGACCGCACGTCGGACGCGAACGCTCCGACCCTGAAGGCGCCGACAGCGGCCACTCGGGCTGCGCCGACAGCGGCCACTCGGGCTGCACCGTCTGGGCAAGCTCCGAGGGTCGCGACCGCGGCCGAGCTGGCGGCGGGCCGCGCTGCCGCCGAAGCCACCGCCCGCGCTGAAGCCGCGGAGATCCAGGCTCGCATCACGCAGAAGCGTGTCGAGGCGATGTCCGAGACGATGCACAAGGCCGCCAAAGCGAAGGTGGCCGCCGCGATGAACGCCACCGGCGCGGCGCGAGTGACCTTGCTCAAGGATGCGCTCTCGTTGGACCCAGACAACGCGGCGTTGGCGCAGCTGCTGATGCATACGCAGGCGGATGTGGCTCGCAGTCGCGCGCACAGCGCTAAATCGCAGGCCCGCCCGGCGCGTAGGAGACCCGTAGGCGTCACCAGCAAGCCGACGCCCACGGCCACAGGACCCGCGACGATTCAGCCTCGGGTGGTGGAGGACTAGACCGCCATGATCCGCGCGATCTCCCCGGACAGACAGCCTCCGTCGCGAGCACCTGCCAAGCTGGCGGTGGTCGTCGGGTCCTCGTGCCTGCGCCGCGGCGCCTGCGTGGCGATCCTGCTGGCGGGTGCCTGTGGGTTCACGACACCGGCGGTGGCGGCGCCGCCCAAGCAGGAGGCCGCGGCGTTGAGCGTTGTGGCTGGCGCGAAGGCCAAGGCGGGCGCCTACACCCTGTGCTCTGAGATGTATGAGCAGTGTTATCGACTCGATCCGGGCTTCCTCGGCTACTTGTACAGCGCCGCGCGCTGCGCGCAGAAGGGCGGACAGCTCGACGTCGCGGAGCGTCACTACCGCGAGTTCTTGCTGCGATCCCCGGCTGAACACCCGCTGCGGAAGCGCGCCGATGGCCACATGAATGAGATCATGGTCGCCCGCCGGGCTGCGTCGGACAAACGTGTCGCCGAGGAGCGGGTCGCGGCGGAGGCCGCGGCTGCTGCGGCCGCGGCGCGCGGACCTGGCAGCTCCGGGTCCGTCGCCGCGCCCGCCCCTGCAGCGACCGGGGTCGCGGCAGCTGGCGGTGCTACGAAAAGCGCGCCGCCGATGACCCGGCGTGCGCTCGCGGGTTGGGGGGCAGTGGGCGGCGCGGTCATCCTGGGGAGCCTGGGCACTTGGTTGCTGCTCAACGCAAACGCCGACGCCAGCGCGCTCGAGGCGGACCTAGCGCTGCCGGCTGGCACCCAGCTGATCCGAGGCCTGACCTACGCAGAGGCCGTGCAACGCGATGACGAGATCCGCTCTGGACGCACGATGGCCGTGATCGTTGGCGGGGGCGCGCTGTTGGCGGCCGCGGCAGGCGCGTGGCTGCTCATCGGCGACGAGAAGCCCGCAAAATCAACGTTGCGGCTGAGCCCGATCCCAGGCCGCCTCGGCGCCGTGTGGGAGCTCAGATGGTAGGGCAACGACACCAGCGGTTCGGCCGCCGAGGACCGCGTCGCTGCTCGCCAGCGCGTCGGACAGGCGCCACGTGGCTGGCCTTGGTCGGCCTGGTCGGCGGCGCGGCGCTGCTGCCTAGCTGCGGGGTGGCGCTGCCAGATCGCGCGCAGTTTCTCGCCGAGCGTTGTTCAGTCCGCGTGGCGACGGCCGCCAGCGTCGACGCCCTCGACATCGTCGCGATCCTGGCGATGACCACGGCGACTGGGTCGGACGACGCCGCTGGCATCGCGCGGGCGCGGGCCATCCAGCTCGGCGTGAACGAGGCGAACAGCCGGCAAGGGGTCCGCGGTCGCACGTTTCGACTCCGCATCTGCGACTGCGGTGGCGCAACCGGTGAGACGGCCCTCGTCGCCGCAGAGCTGGCAGCAGCCGTCGTGGCTGACAGCGATGCTCCGCCGGTGCTGCTCACCGGCGGCACCGCCGACACACTCGCCGTGCAAGCCGCAACTCAGGCGAAAGGCACGCTCGTGATGTCGATCTCCGCGACCTCGCCAGACATCACCGGCGTCGCGGACGCAGGATTGCTGTGGCGGGTCGCGCCAAGCGACCGTGTGCAAGGGCTCGCGCTCGTCTATTTGCTTGAAAAAGCGGGCGCGAAGCGGGTGGTCGTCTTCGCGCGCGCCGATTCGTACGGAGACGGCCTCAGCGCGACCGTGAGCAAGAACGCGCCGGCCGACATGGACGTCACGGTGGTGCCTATCGTGCTGACCGACGCGTCCATCACGAAGGCCCTGAGCTTCGCAGATGGCAAGACACCGGACCACGTCGTGCTCATCGGCTCGTCCACGTTGGGCGCGCGCCTGCTCAACGGCTTCAAGAACCACGCACACCTCTTGAAATCCAAACTGTTGCTCAGTGATTTTCTGAAGCGAACCGACATCTTCGCGCAATTGAACGACTCGAAGCAGCTCGAAGGCGCGCTAGGGACCACGCCGGGCGACCCACCCGGCGACGTGTTCGATGACTTCAATGACCGCTTCAAACAGCTCTTCAGCGTCGACGCCACCCAGCAAAGCTTCACCGCGCACGCCTATGACGCCACCTGGTGCGTCATCTTGGCCCACGCCTGGGCGTTGCGTGATGGCGCCACGCCGCCCGTGAACGGTCTTGGCCTCGCCGATGGCCTTCGGCAGCTGTCGTTGCCTGGCGGCGTGACCGTCACGTTCGAGCCGACGGCGTTCTCGGAAGGCCGCAAGGCGCTGCTAGCAGGCCAGGGAATCAACGTGCAAGGCGCATCCGGTGCGCTGGACTTCGATCCCGCGATCGGGGAGCCGACGTCGGCCGTCGAGGTCTGGAAGGTGTCCGCCTCTCAGGTGTTTGTGCCGCAGTATTGGCTGCGCGCCGACGAGACGGCGGGACGAGCTGCGCCTACATGGACACGGATCCCGCCGCCGAAGAAGTAGTCGGCACGCGGGGGCCGGACAACCCTTCGCATCGCCGCATCGCCGCATCGCCGCATCGCCTCGCGCCCGCGACTTGAACCGGCATGCGACGCCAAACGGCCTGAAGAAGTCGGGTTTTAGCGCTATCTTCCACCTTGGCGTGGGCCTTGAACTGTAGAGACGGGTGGCGCCCCACGCGTGCACTGCTCAGCCATCGGACCCAGGGAAACGGAGCCCCATGACACCAAAGACCCCATCGTGGCGACGCTTCGTTCCTTTGCTCACCTGGTTGCCGAACTATCGCCGCGCGGACCTTGGCGGCGACGTGGCGGCCGGCCTCACCACCGCGGTCATGCTGATTCCGCAGGCGATGGCCTACGCCATGCTCGCGGGTCTGCCCCCGGTGGTTGGGCTGTACGCGTCGATGGTGCCGCTGGTGGTGTACGCGACGTTTGGCACATCGCGCCAGCTCGCCGTCGGTCCGGTCGCGATGGTCAGCCTGTTGGTCGCGACGGGCGTCGGCGCGCTCGTTGAGCCTGGCTCTCCGGACTACATCGCGCTCGCAGTCAGCACCGCGCTCCTCGTCGGTCTGCTGCAGACGTTGATGGGCGGCGCGCGCCTCGGTTTCCTCGTCAACTTTCTGTCCCACCCGGTCGTCAGCGGCTTCACCTCCGCGGCGGCGCTGATCATTGGACTGAGCCAACTCAAGCACCTGCTCGGCGTCCAGATCCCGCGCAGCCAACACATCCACAACATCCTCCTCGCCGCCGCTCGCAGGCTGCCCGACGTCAACACCGTCACGCTGGCTATTGGGCTGTTGTCCGTCGTCGGCCTGGTCGTCCTCAAGCGCTTTGCGCCCCGATTTCCAAGGGCGTTGGCGGTTGTCTCGAGCGCGACGATCGCCGTGTGGGCGCTGCGGCTCGACGCGGCTGGCGTCGCTGTGGTCGGCGTCGTCCCGAGCGGACTGCCGATGCCGTCCATCCCGATGCTCAACCTCGACGCGCTGATCAGCGTGTTCCCGACGGCCGTGACGATCGCGCTCGTGGGGTTCATGGAGTCCATCAGCGTCGCGAAGAGCTTCGCCCGCAGCCGCGGATACGCCGTCGAACCAAACCAGGAGCTCATCGGGCTGGGCCTCGCCAACGTGTTTGGCTCGCTGTTTGGCGCCTATCCCGTCACAGGAGGGTTCTCTCGCACCGCCGTGAACGCGCAGGCGGGCGCGAACACCGGGCTGGCGGCGATCATCACCGCGTCGGTGATCGCGGTCTCGCTGCTGTTTCTCACGCCCCTGCTGCACTACCTGCCGAAAGCCACGCTGGCCGCGATCATCATGACGGCCGTGGCGGGGCTCTTCGACGTCGCGGAGATGAGACACCTCTGGCGGTCCGATCGCAGAGACCTCGCGCTGCTGGGCCTGACCTTTGTCGCGACGCTGAGTCTGGGGATCGAGGAGGGCATCTTGCTCGGCGTCGCTGGCTCGATGCTGTGGTTCGTTCTTGAGACGACGCGACCCCACACCGCCGAGCTTGGGCGGCTGCCGAACTCCATGGAGTGGCGCAATCTTGAGCGACACCCGGAGGCCGTGCCGACGCCTGGTGTCATCGCGGTGCGGATCGACTCGGCGCTCTACTACGGCAACGTCACGTTTCTGAAGGCGACCCTGGAGCGACTGCTCGACCGCAACCCCACCGCCTCCGCCCTCGTGATGGACTTCAGCGCGGTGCATACGCTCGATTCATCGGCCGCGACCGCACTCCAGCAAATCAAGGACGAGCTGACGGCGCGGGGCGTGGCGCTGCACCTCGCGACGGTGCGAGGGCCTGTGCGTGACACCCTTCGGCGCGCGCATCTCGACGTTCACATCGGCGCGGATTGCATGCATGAATGCGTGAACGACGCCGTCAAAGCGAGCGTGACGCGGGCTACTGCCCCTGCTTGAAGGAGTGAACCACGCTCTTCTTGCCGTTCATGTCGACGAAGTAGCCGGTAAACGTATCGCCCTTGATCTCGGCGTAGAAGAAGCCCGGCGTGGTCGCGTCCTGGAAGTGAACGGGGTTGAACTCGAACCCACCCTTGCTCTTCGATTCGACGCTGGTCGTCTTCGCCCCGCCGCCCGAGACGATGAGCTCGACGCCCTTGCAATGCTTCGTCGACGCGCTCTTCTTGAGCCATTGGCGACCGTGGTCGTGGCCCGCGAAGTGCACGTCGACCCGGCCACACACGAGCTTGTTGAAGGCGTCTTCCACGCCCTTGCCGCTGGCGAGCGGGATGATGCCGCACAAAGCCGGGATGAGCGCGGTTTTTGCGCCCTCATAGCAGCCAGCGTTGCCATGTGGTCCGTTGCTGCGCATGGGGTGATGCGCGAACGTGATCTTCCACTGCGCCGCGCTCGCCGCGATCACCTTGTCCATGGCGGCTAGTTGATCGGCGACGATGAACTTGAGCACGTCGCCGTACAGCATCGAGTTGCTGTCAAGCGCGAAGAAGTGCACGTGCTTGACGAGCTTGTGCCAATACTCCGCAGGCATGACCCACTTAGGGTTCTTCTTGGCGTACTTGAGGTAGTGGTCCTTCTTCATGAACTCAGCGCCCGCGCCGCCCGAACCATAGTCGTGGTTACCGAGCACCACCCAGAACGGCGCGTCGACGTCTTTGTAGGGCTTCTCGAACTTGTCGACGAACTGCTTGTCGTTCTCATCGGCCACACCGGTGTCGTAGAAGTTGTCGCCGAGCAAGAGCACGAAGTCGCAGCCGTTGGTTTTACAGTGCGCGGCGAGGGCTTTGCCAACGAGGTATTGTTTCTCGCTGCCCGTGCCGGTGTCGCCCAGCGCGGCAAAACGCACGACGGGCACGACCGGCGCGACGCCTGCATCGGGCGGGCCGCTGTCCGGTGTCGCGGTGGTGTCCGGCGCGGCGCCGCCGTCGGGAGAGGCGCCGCTGTCTGGAGATGCGGCGCTGTCTGGAGAGGCCGCGCTGTCTGGGGCCGTCGCGTCGGGCGCTCCGGTGTCGGCGCCGCTCGCGTCTGGTGAACCCAGGTGGCCGCCGCTGGTGTCGGCGCCGCCGGCATCCGACGCGACCAGTGTGTCTGCCGACGTCGCGGCGGTTGCGTCCTTGTCGGCGGCCAGCGTCGCATCAGCGCTCTGCGCGGCATCTGATGACTGAGCTGCGTCGAGGCCGGCGCCGCCCGTGTCCGCGGTTGCCTGAAGCGTGTCCGTGGCGGGAGCCGTATCGAAGCCAACCGTGAAGCCAACTCCGGTGTCTGCGGCGGCCGATTTGGACTGGTCGGGGTCCTGCCCGCAGGCGGCGAGCGTGAGACAGACGGCGACGCAGATGGCTAGCGGGACGAGACGTTGATTCATGGCGATGCTCCTGTGAGGCCGCACAAGATGGCACACTCGTCCAGGGGAATCGATCCGTTTCTAGGCCGCGCTCCCGACCCCTCGACCCGCGCCAGCGTGGACGCGCGATCTGCACAAGCGAAGACGCCGCCCCGCCGAGGTGGCGGGGCGGCGTCCGTGCCGTGAATCAAGCCTGCTTGCGCCTGCTGACTAGCCTCAGCGTGCGCCGGGGCGCTTGCGGTCATTGTGCTTGGCGCGGTGAATCGTGCGGCTCGCACGGTTCTGCTTGGTCTGAATCTTGCGCGCCTCACGCTTCGTGACGACACCGTCGGCCTTGGCTCGACGCTCAGCACGTTTCACGCCGCGCTGCTGTCGTTGAATCTTGCGACCCTCGGCGCGCGTGATCTGGCCGCTGCGCTTGCCCTGCCGAACTCGCTGCGCCTGCTTGGCTTGGCGACGGTTCACCTTCGCCTTTCGCTGCTGCTGAACGTGCGGACGGTGGGCGTGATCTTGACGCTTCGCCTTGCGGACCTGATGCGCCCGAGCGGGGCCAGCCTGCGCTGCCTGTGGCGCGACGAGGGCGAAGCCGCCGACAAGACCCAGACTGATGGCCCAACGAACGGTAGTAGATCGAATGTTCATGCGTAGTCCCCCCGATAGTGGCCAAAGCGGCCGATACATTTCTCGTCTGCGCTTCGTTGCGCTTTAAGTCAACGTCGGCGTCGGTCAATGATTCACGGAGCCAGAAGAATTCTTTCGC
>CALENB010000398.1 GCA_937910235.1 uncultured Myxococcales bacterium
TGTTTTTCAACGACAAGGGGGATCAGGTCTTCAAGGCGCCAGCGCCGCCAGCGACACGACGCCGCTAGCGCGCGCCCACGCCCGAGTCGATTACGACGGCCCGGTCGGGAGCGGAGACGGATCTTCCTCGTAGACGCTCGGCTCCAGCATGATGAACGCCGCGGCCGGGTACCGCGCGGTGATGACGGACTCGATCGCGTCAACCTCGCGCGCCATGAGCCGCGCCACGTGATCGGTGTACAGGCCCAACAACTGGCTGATGTCCGCCGACTGGTCCGCGTCTCTGAACACCGGGCCGTACATCGCGTCCAGCTCGTTTGCGAACCAGCGCCCGTCAAAATCGACCTCCGCCTTGTAGGCGAACGTCGAAGGCCCGACCCAACGACTCTGGATCCGGTGCACGTAGTCGATGGACGGGCGGCTCACGAGGATCGCACGAATGCCGGCGTCGATCTCGGGATCCACCGCGCTCCCGATCAAGAAGCGCTGATTCATCCGCACGAGCGTGACCGCGACAAACCCGAGCAGCAGGCCGATGACGAGGCTGGCGAACGCGTCCCACATGGGATCGTGCGTCCACCACGAGAGCGCGATTCCTGCGACCGCGACGAGCACGCCGAAGCACGCGACGCTGTCTTCAAGGAGCACCGCGACCAGCATCGGGTCTTTGATTCGCCGCGAATACTCACGCCACGACATCCCCTCCGGCCGCTCCGCACGCAGCTGCTGCACGGCACCCTGGAGCGCCCAGCCGTCGAGCAAGAAGGCGATGGCCAGCACCGACCAGGTCAGCCAGCCAGGCTTCAACAGCTCCGGGGGGTGGATGAGGGACTCGAAGCCGTGTGCGAGCGTGACGCCACAGCCCAGAAAGAAGATGCCAAGGGCCGAGACCAGCGCCCAGAAGAACGAGGCCTGGCCGTAGCCATACGGGTGCTGAGGATTCGGCGCGCGCTGGGCTTGGCGTAGACCGAGCAGGAGCAAGGCTTGGTTGCCGACGTCGGCGATCGTGTGAATCGCCTCGCTGAGCATCGCACCAGAGCCTGAGACGGCGAATGCGACGAGCTTGAGCGCTGCCACGACGCTGTTGCCGACGAGGGCGCGCACAACGGTACTCTCGGAGCCAGACATGGGTTTCCTCTTCACGTTCTCTGCGCCAGCGGCGACGCGGCGCCAAACTAGCCTGGATGCGGTGCGCGACGCAAAGCTCAGACGGCGTCGTCAACTTCACGCCGACCCTGTAGGAGGACACCCCGGTGAGGTAGGTTCGACAGGTGCCGCCGCCGCGTCGCCGTCGCGTCGCGCGCTATCACGACGTCACCTGATTGGAGCTTGAGGACGCATGCTGGTCCGTTTGCTGACGATGCTGATCCAAGGCCGCCGCCTGGAGATACTGGAGCTGGCGGCGCTTGTGGTGCTGCTGCCGCAGCTGATCGTGGCGCTCGGACCAGGCGGACTTGGCGCCTTGGTCGTCGCTGAAGGCAGCGCCGGGTTGGTGTGCGCGCTGGTGCGCCGGATGACAGGGCGACAGCGGCTGGGGCCGAGCGCCACGGCCGCGCTGGCGGTGGTCGTGGCGGGCACCGCCGGCGTGGTTGGCGCGGCCAGTCCCACACACATGGCGGCGCTCTGCTTGGCCGCCCTCGGCGCGGGGCCGCGCGCACGCGCGTCAACCTATCTGCAGGGCGCCTCTGCGGGGACGATCCGCGCGCTTGGTGGCGGCGCGGCGCTCGCGCGTCTGGCGACCGCCGCGATGCTGGCTGGGCCCCACGTCGGCGTGGTGCTGGTGGCCGCGAGCTGGCTGCTGGTCGACGTGGTGGCGCTGCGATGGGCCGCGTCGCTGCGGCACACACGCAGCTCGGACGCCGGATCTCCGGGCCCGCAGCGCAACGACGACCCTGCGCCGACGACCGCCGCCAACGCGCCAACCGGGCCAGATCCGGCCTGGGTCATGTGGCACTTGGACGAGGTGCTCATCGCGGCCGTGGCGGGGCTCGCGGCGGTCGCACCCTGGGCGATTGGTGCGTGGGTGATTGGCCGCGTGATGGGCCTCGCGGCGCTGCTGGAGCGAGCGACGCTGCCGCTGCCGCTGCCGAGGGTGCCAGACGGCCACGCGTGGCGCCGCGCCTTTGACGCGACGGTCTTCGGCGGGCTCGCCATCGCGGTGCCCGTGACCGTGTTCAGCGCCTCCTTCGCGCGGCTGTATTTCGGCGTCCGCGCGCCCTGGCTGGGGCTGTTTGGCGTCGTGGTCGTCGTCGCCGCTGCCCATCGCGCCGCGGTCCGTGGCACCACCTTGGCGAAGCTGACACCCCAGGGTGCCGGCTCGCTACCGCAGTGGCACCTCGTCGCTGCGCTCGTTGGCGTCGTGATCCTCGGGCCGCCAGGCGCGCTGCTCGCGACGATCGCGACCCTCACTACGAGCACGGCGCGTCTGCTTCAGGTGGTGCACCAGGCCCTGCCGGGCGCAAACACACACGCGACCCAGCGGTTGTTGGCGCTGGCCGGTCCAGCGGCGGCGGGGCTGGTGGTCGGCGCGACGCTGTTGGCGGTGAAGCCGCCGGCCGACGTTCAAACCGCGCTGCTCGAGGCCGGGGTGACGGGCATCTTAACGAGCGCCGCCTGCTTCGCCACGTTCCAGATCAGCGGCCGGGGCTGACCCAAGCGCTGGCGACCGGTCCCGAGCGCAGAATCCAAGGCTACTCGCCAGCGCGGCGCAGCAACTCAAGGCCCGTGCGACGCGTCTCGGCGGATTGCGACGTCAGGTGCAGGCGTTCCTCGACGTGCTCAAACCCTTGACGCTCGTCATCGCTCATCGCCGCAGAGATGGCGCCGAGGCCCGCGAAAGCGCGCCGTGCCTCTTCATCAGCGAGCAGGAACCTCGCGAACTGGGCGACCTCTGGTGCGTGCCGTCCATCTGCCGTCATCGCCAGCGCGATGGGCCACGCGCCGTTCATCGGATCGCCGGGGACTGGCGAGAGGGCGACGCGCACACGCAGGTCCGGGGCGCCGGCCTCGGCCAAGCGGACCGCCGCGAGCGAGCAGAGCCCGCGGTCAACGTCGCCACGCGCCACGGCGGCGAGCAGCGTCGCTTCGGACGGATACGCTCGACCATGGCGCAGCAGGTGCCGCAGCCGTCGCTCGGCGACGCGTTCACCCCAGCGCCGCGCCATCTCCGCGGCGAGATGCGGCGTGTCGCTACACGACGGACACCAGCCGAGCCGAGCTGTCTCGCCGTCGATCCAGCCCGATAGGCCGCCACGGGTGACCTCGCCGACGTCGGCTTCATGCGCCACCACCACGACGTGCAGCGACTGGGCGACGCTCAGCGTGGACCGCTGTGGCGTGCGGGCGAATGGCGACGTGAGCGCGGTGATGTGCGCGGGCCAGGGCCGCGTGGGCAGCGTCGAGAGGGGCGCGCTGTGGCGTGCGAGGATCGCGTCGACGGTTGGCAGCCCGTCGGTTGACGAGCGCTCGGTCGGTGACCAGGGCACCAGCTGCACATCGACCAGGGACGCCGCCGCAAACCGGTCGATCAGCACGCGCATCACGTCCGGCGGCAGGTCGCTCGCGAGCCGGAAATTCAAGCTCTCTGCGGGTGTCGACCGCACAGCACGCGCACCAGGGACAGGGGCAGTCGCAGTGGTAGGGGCAGCGTCATCGACCGCCGGGGTGCGCCCCTTGCAGCCCCCGACCGCGGACATCAGGGAGACCACGCCCACGACCCACGCTGCGCGGCGCCGTACGGATCGCCCACGTCGACAACCACAGATGCGCGCGTGGACCATGAAACCTCCTGGGTCGCGGAGGGTGCTGTTCCCGCCGCGCGCACGCAAGGTCGCGATCCGGCCAACGTGTGCTTCGACCTGTGGGCTAGGCGCGACCGCCGTCGGCTTCGTGTACAGTGGTCGCTGGAGGTCCCATGTCCCGATCACACGCGATTGCGCTCACCGCCAAAACCGCGCTTCTGAGCGCCTTTCTGGTCGTCTCGACCGTGGCAGCCGGCGGCGAAGCCCACGCGGTCGGCGGCGAGCTCGTGGTCACGTTCGGCGGCGACGTGTGTCTCAACCGCAGCCGACTCACGCCCGAGGCGTCCGGCACCCGATTCGGCGCGACCCTGATGACGTGGCCGAAGCTGACGCGCGCCATTCGCAAACAGACCAACGGCGATCTCAACTTCGTGAACCTCGAGACGGTGGTGTCGGACAAACCGCTGTCCTCCGTGCAGAAGAAATACGCCTTCCTCAGCCATCCCGACGGCGTCGACTACCTCGTGCGTATGGGCATCAACCTCATGAGCACCGCCAACAACCACGCGTACGACTACGGCGAGCAAGGCGCGCACAGCACGCTCCGACATCTGGCGCGCATCAAACGGCGGCATCCGAAGCTGCACTACGCTGGCCTCGGCAGCAACGAGAAGCAGGCGGCGGCGGTGCAGGTGTTTCGCGTGCGTGGGTACCGGGTTGCGTTTGCGGCGATCGGCAACCTGACCAACATGAACAAGGCCCACCGCGCCGGCCCGCATAAGGCTGGCACCCTCGGGATTCGCTACGAGAAGGACTGGCTGCAGGTGCTGGACAACCTGCGCCGGGTCAAGGCCGACTACAAGATCCTGTCGGCGCACCTCGGCGTCGAGCGCAGCGTCCGGCTCGATCCCGGCCAGCGCGCTAAGTATGAGCAAGCCCTCAAACGTGCTGGCGTTGATCTCGTCATCGGTCACCATCCTCACGTGGTGCGGCCGGTGCAGAAGCAGGGGCGAAAGCTCATCTTCTACAGCCTCGGCAACTACCTGATTCGCGGGGCTCGGAACATGGCGCCCTTTCCGGATCGCCTGGATTATGGGCTTTTTGGCCGGGTGTACTTGAACTTCGACGTCAAGCGAGGGCGGCTGGTGGCGACGGCGGTCGAGGCGATTCCGATGACGGAGATGCACGCCGTCAGCACCCCGATGAAGCCAACGGAGGCGGCGCGCCGGATCGCGGTGCTCAATCAGATCTCGAAAGCCCAGCTTGGTGCGGCGGCGCTGAAGCTGCGCGCGCGTTCGGATGGCAGCGGGATCGCCTGTCTCGGTGGGCCCTACGGCCCGCGTGCGAAGCGAGCTTGTGTCGCCAACGTCGCCAGCCGGGCGCGCTGAACAGGGCCGGATCAAGCCGTAAGGTCGTCAAGAATCGACGCGAGACGGCCACTCGCCGCCTCGCTGGAGAGCGCCTCGGCGTGCCGTGGCAGCCGCTGGCCACGACCGCGCTGCCAGAGGCGATAGACCTCGTCGGCGAGCCCGTTCGTGTCACCATGCGGCACGGCCACCCCAGCCCCGGTCTCCCGGATGAGCCGTTCGAGTTCGACGTTGTCGCTCACGGCGACGATGGGCCGCTCGCTGGCGAGATAGTCGAAGAACTTCGCGGCGAAACGCTGACGACCGCGGGGCTGGATCAGGAGCAGCAGCACGTCCGAGGCCGCCATGACCGCGCCGATCTGTCGGTACGGCACGTGGGCGTCGAGCCGGATCATGTCCTGCACACCCAGCGCGCGCGCCAGTTGCCAGGCGCCTGCGTCGAACTCGCCCGTCACCACGAGCTGCAGCTCCTGACTCGGAACGCCGCGGCGGCGCAGCTCCGATAGCATCCTCAGCAGCACGTCGGCCTTGATGAATCGGCCGAAATTACCGAGAAAAAGCAGACTGAAGCGGTCGAACCCGGCGTGCTGCCCGCCGTCGATGAGCCCAGCGTCAAAGTGGTTGCGAATGCAATGGAAGCGATCAGGCGGCAGGTCCTGGTAGTGCTGCCGGTAGTCGTTCAGCGTCGTCTCCGTGTTCAGAATGACGGCGCCGGCACGCGTCACGACGGCGCGCTCCAAGCGATCGATGAGCGCTCGAATCGGCGGCGGTCGACGAGGGCGCCGCAGCTCGCAGAGGGCCCAGGGATCGCGCAGATCGACGACGAGGGGCAGCCCGGTCTCCGCGGCGAGCCGCGCACCCACGAGGCAGGCTGCGTACGGATCGGCGTTGACCACGATCGCTTCACACGGGTGCTGTTGCAGCGTGCGCCGCGCCACCAACAGGTTCCAGGCCATGCGTGGCCCGTGCTCGCCGAGTGGCACCAGCTCTGGGTTGTCGAGCCATCGCGGCACCAGCCGGCGCAAGTGCGACGGCGTGGCTTCGGGCGGGCTGCGCACACGGTCATCCGCGCGGCCGACGGGTGGGGTGTGGGACAGGCTGCGCCAAGCGGGGGCTGCGCGCCGAGACCACTGCCGCACGACCACCGTCGACTCGGGGACCGCGCCCAGCAAGTCCGGGTCGGTCTGGGCGGTCGCCCACAGGTCACACAGCACCACGGGCGCCCAGCCGTGCGCGGGCAGATGCCGCGCGAACTTCAGGGGTCGCAGCGCGCCGACGCGCGCCAGAGGCGGAAAGTACGGCGTGAGATAGAGGAAGCGGCGCATGGCGATCCGGCGGCTAGGCTTGCGCGGCGAAAAGGGCGTCGAGCCACGGTTCGACGAGCGTCGTCACCAGCGTACGTCCGCGATGCTCACGCAGCCAGGGCACGTCGAGAGATTGGCCTCGGCGCCGCCGCAACACCGAATCATAGAGGTGCACGACCCACGTGTCGGCGCCAAACGCGACCTCGAGTGGAGGCGGCGGCGCGGAGCGAAACAGGTGCCAGCTCATCTCGGGGGGGAGCGGGTAGAAAGCGGCGGGAGGATACAGTTTGAATGCGCCGATGGAGCGGTTCTTCGTCACGGCCTCGAGCAGCTTCGGCCCCAGCTGATACATCCGTATCGCGCGGCTCGGCGCCATGTCGGCGGCGCGCGTGAGGGCGTCGACCAGCAGCGGATGACCGGCCTCGGCGCCCACCACGGCGTTGTTCACGGCGAGGTCAAACGCACCCTCGACTGTGGGCCACAGCCGCAGCCCCAGCGAACGTCGGCTGAGGGCGTCGCGCAGCCCGATGAGCGCGCCCGCTCTCGCCCAGCGCAGCGGCGAGCGGCTGTCACGCACCGCCGCTGGCAGGCAGACGCGCTCCAGGCCCGCAAACCCGCGCTGTGCGAGCAACGGAGTCATGTCACGTAAGACGATCGCGTCGGTGTCGAGGTACACGCCACCGTCTCGTAGCAGCACCGCGAGGCGGATGAGATTTGAGCGGCTGGCGGCGGGCGTCAGCTGGGTGTAAAGCGCAGCCAGGCGGGCCGCACGGGACGCAGAGATCGCGGCGGCCATGGCGACGCCGCCGAGCAGCTCGGCGGCGTCCTCGTGCACAAGCTCCACGTCGAAGTCTCGCACCAAGGCTTGAACGGAGCGATCGTCCGGCAGCTGCGCGTCGGTGTAGTGCAGCACGACGCGGTCAAAACCGCCGCGGTCACGCGCGGCGGCAGCGGCCAGCCACGCGATGGGCCACAGGCGTTCGCCGATCCAGACCAGGCGTGCGACAGACGGGATCGCGACCGTCGCAGCGGACTGCGATAGCACACACCAGTCCGTCGAGTTCACTGCGGTGCGCCGCGCTGGCGCCTGGCGGAGCTGGTCGGTTTCGACACCTTCTGCACGACCTGCCGCCGGGCGCGGCGCGGCGGCGTGGCCTCGGGCACGGCCTGATGGGCATACAGCTCATCGGCTGGATTCTCGGGCGCAGCGTCGAATGGCACGACCGGCTTAGGGTCGTAGTTCGATGGCACGGCGCCGGTCCCAGCGAACACGACATGCTTCCAGATCCACGGCCAGATGTGGTCACGTGTGAGCCGCAACGCCATCTTCGCGTCGCGATGACCCAGCCGCTTGGGCGGATTCGCAGCGAGGTGCGCTGCTGCCGAAGCGTAGGCCTCTTCGTATTGACGATAGACCACCTCAGGTGCCGAGGTCTGACGCTGCCGGACGGCCGCGGCGTCGCCAAACGCCCGTCGCATCGCGTCGTCGCCCAACAGACGCAGCACGGCGGCGCCGAAGTTCGCGTCGACATCAGGACCCTCGGGCGAGACGAGCAGGCCGTTGACCTCGTGTTTCACCTGATGCGCGACGCCCATCCCGTCGTCGAGACCGACCACGGGGGTGCCCATCCAGAGGGACTCGCTCACGACTTGACCGAACGTCTCCGTCATCGACATGTACACAAACGCGTCGGCGTAGCCGTACCAAACCGGCAGCTCCCGCTGCGGTCGCTCGCCGACGAAGTGGACCCGATGCGTGATCCCGAGCCGACGCACCTGAGCCTTGAGCTCGTCGTGAACCGGACCGTCCCCCACGAGCGTCAGCGAAGCGTCGCTGCGCGCGGGCAGAATGCGATGGGCGAAGACGTTGAGCAGCTGATCGATGCTCTTCTCGCCAGCGTGACGACAGATGCACAGCAGGCGCGCGCCGACGTCGAACTGCGGTTTGAAGGGATCTTCGCCCAGCTCGCGGTTGAAGTTCCGCACGTCGATGGGTCGCTGGATGACGTGCAGGGGCACGTCGAGGCCGATGTTGCGCCAGTAGTCGACGAGGCCCTGGCACTGCACGATCAAGCCGTCGCAGTCGTTGAACGAGCTGCCGAAGCTGCGCTCGGTGTAGCCCGTCATGAAGTCCCAGAACGGCACCAGCGGCTTGTAGGTCAGCAGGTTCTCGGGGATCGCGTGGTGCACAAATCCGGGCAGGTAGATGGTGTTGGTGTGCACCGCCGGGATGCCATGCTGCTCGCGCATGAGGCTGGCCCAGTGCATCGACAGGCTGTTGGTGTGGGCGTGAATCACGTCGATATCGGGGCGATCCGTCAGCACCGACATGGGCGACGGAAACGCCACGCGTACGCCGCGATAGTGCCGAAAAGCCACGCTGTCGAAGAGGATCGAGCCCTCTGGCGCGGGGCGCTGCCACGGCGCCGGGCGCGGGCCGATGATGGTCACATCGTGGCCACGATGCTCCATGTTGCGCTTGAAGGTCTGGGTCGCCAGCGCGGGCCCGTTGGCGAAGTCGACGTTGACGTAGTCTGTGAGCATGCCGATGCGCATGAGAACCTCCTGAAGTGACGGGGATCGCCCCGCGACTCGCCCACCTGTTCTGCAAAAAACGTGCCGTCCATGCCCACCGCGCGGAGACGGGGGGTTACGTCGTGGCAGCGACGTCAGGCGGAGCAGCGCTACTCCAACGCTTTCCGACGCTTGGTGCACGACTGCTCCATATGCATCTGCTAGACTGCGCCTCCCTACGCGTCGAGTCGTGCGTTGCGAGCCGATCCTGGCTGTGCCCCGCTCGGAGGATCCATGCCACGGTCCAAGGTTGTCTCCAGAATCGCCCACGAGTCCTGTGTGCAGGCGCCGCGTGTGACCCCACCGAGGCGCTGGTGGGACTCATTGGAGGCCAATTTCTCGCGCCGACCCGAGGGTTTCGAGTTGGGGTTGCGGGACTCGCTGCTCGTGCGCGCGACGGCCGCGATGGATGTCGGCGTGCGCACGGTGGCGGCCTCCGCGGTTGGCTCGCTGGCGGTGCCGGTCGGGTACGGGCCGCGGGGCGTCCGCGAGCTGATTCGGGAGCGTGGCTTCTACGAGCAGATCGCCGATGAAGGCGACGCGGATGCCTTCTTTCGCGCGCCCAGTCGCCGCGTCGCCATGCACGCCAAACCCGCCTTGGCGCCGCTGTTCAAGCCGAAAGAAGGGATCTGTGAAGACCTGACCTTCGAGAGCGAGTTCCGCCCCAGCAACCCGGCCGTGCGGGAGTCCTACTACGAACACA
>CALENB010000399.1 GCA_937910235.1 uncultured Myxococcales bacterium
TGCAGCGCGTCGCCAGGTGATCCGGCGCGGGGTCATCCGGGGCAGGGTCATCCGGTGCAGCGTCGGGGCTGGTTCTGGCTGTTGGCGGTGGGCGCTGGGCTGGTGATCTGGCGTCGACAACGGCGTAGCGTGGGAGCGTAAGGGTAAGTCTAGGTCCGAACAATTCCTGCTCCATAGAGATGTCCAATCGAAGTGCCCCAGCCGAATCAGACCGGTGATCCTGGGGTCGCAGGTCGTTTACTCGTCGCCACTTACGCTTCGCGAGGCCAGCGTAGGTAGACCGGGCGCCGCAGTTGGTTCAGAGGAGCTCAAATCGTAGCTCGCTGGTGGTTGCCGCACACCGCCGGCTGTGTGGTCTTGCCTGACGCATTCGACCGAGACTCACGAGCTCACCGTATTCATGCCACACACATGGAATCAGCCGCCCGCGAGCGATCTCCTTTACACCAGTTCATTTGCCCGCTGCGGGTGGTGGCCTGGGTGGCAGTCGCGCGGCTGCAAAAACCGCCCGCAAGTGTAAAGTGGTAATACCTGACCCTCCTCGGGTTGCTGACTTCAGCCCAGCGCGCTGCTACAACGCCTGCATCCAGGAGGTCCCCCATGGCAGAGTTGATCCCAGTCCCTTTCCCAAGGCTGGTGCGAGCCATGTTCACCTCGCTCGCCGAGCGGGACGCCATCTTCGACGTGCCGCGCGATCGGTTCTTCCGCACGCCCGACGGCCTCGACTTCGGCGTTGATTTCCACGGCGCGCGCGCGGCGACACCCTTCGGTCCGGCCGCCGGTCCCCACGCCCAAATGGCGCAGAACATGGTGATGGCGTGGCTGACCGGCTCCCGCATCCTCGAGCTGAAGACGGTGCAGATCAACGACGCGCTCGAGATCCCGCGGCCCTGTATCGACGTGCCCAACATCGGCTTCAACATCGAGTGGTCGCAAGAGCTCAAGGTGCCGGAGTCGCTGGTCGAGTACGTCAAAGGCTCGATGCTGATCGACATGCTAATCCACAGCTCGAACCTGCACGGCGACGACAAGATCACGCTCGGCCCAGGCGACGGGGACACCGTCTTCGACATGTCGGTGGGCTACGACCTAGCCGGAATCCGGGGCGAGAAGGTCAGCGCGTTCATCGCGGGAATGCGCGACGCCAGCGCCATCGTAGCGCGCTTGCGGGCCGAGATCCCGGCGCCCTGGGCGCATCTGCGGGACATCCCGTTTCGCACCCGCATCAGCGACACCATCACGCTCAGCACCTTTCACGGCTGCCCGCCGGCAGAGGTGGAGGCCATCGGTACGCACCTCATCGAGGCCCTCGGCGTGCACACCATCATCAAGCTCAACCCGACGCTGCTGGGACCGAAACGCCTGCGCGCGCTGCTGCACGACCACCTGGGCTACACGGAGCTCGTGGTGCCGGATTCCGCCTTTACCGACGACATGCAGTGGGATCAGGCCGAGGGGATCCTGACGCGACTCAAGCAGCGAGCGGACCGGCGCGGCGTTGGCTTTGGCGCGAAGTTCACCAACACGCTCATCGTGCAGAACTACCGCGATGTGTTCCCCGACAGCGAGAAGGTGATGTACCTGTCCGGGGCGCCGCTGCACGCGTTGTCCATGACGCTCGCCGCCGACTTTCGCGAGCAATTTGGCGACGCGCTGCAGTACTCGTTCTCGGCCGGTATCGACGCGACCAACTTCGTGGAGGCCGTGGCGTGTGGGCTGACGCCGGTGACGTCGTGCACCGATCTGCTGAAGAAGGGCGGCTACGCGCGGACGTTCAAGTACTTCCGCAACCTCGCCAAGGTGATGCAGGCCGAAGGTGTCGGGACTATCAGCGACCTGATTGTGGCGCGCTGTGCCGACGCGGGCGCGGCGCTCGATGTGGGGCTGCCAGAGGCCTCCGACGCTGAGCGCGGTCGGATCAAGGCGCTCGCCGCCGGCCCGGTGACCACGCGGCTCGGCGCGCTGGCGGCGCTAATGGCGGTCGCGAAGGATCCTGAACGGAGCTCGGTGTTGGGTGAGGCGGCGGCCGAGGCGCAGGGGCACACGTGGCTGCAAGGCTGGACGAACGCGTGTGCGACAGCGACGTTGGCGGCGTACCGGGAGCGCCTGAATCACGACGACACCTGCAGCAAGGCCAAGCTCGCCAAACCGCCGAAGAAGCCCGGCACGCTACTGACTATCTTCGATTGTTTGACCTGTGACATCTGCGTGCCGGTGTGTCCGAATGACGCGAACTTCACCTACGACCTCGATGTGGCCGAGGTGCCTGTGGAGAAGGTCGTGCGCACCGACGCTGGCTGGCGGTGGCTGGCCTCCGACGCGATCGCGGCGAACAAGCAACATCAGATCGGCAACTTCGCTGACCTGTGCAACGAGTGCGGCAACTGCGACACGTTTTGCCCCGATCTTGGCGGTCCGTACCTGCTGAAACCCCGGTTTTTCGGGTCGATGGCGCAGTGGGAGCTGTGGGCTGAGCACGATGGCTTCTTCGTCCAGCGTGGCGAGGGCGCCGACTTGGGCGAGGTGGGCCGGGTGGGCGACGCGGCGTTCGGGCGCTTCGAGGGTCGCAGCTTCACCGCGACGTTGCGGGCCGACGGTCGGTTTGACTTCAATCACGAGGGCACGAAGCTGACAGTGGATCTCGACGCGCGCACCATCGACGCGCGCACGACCGACGACGAAGTCGCCGAGGGCGCTGAGATCGACCTCACCTATCTGCGCCTGCTCAACACCATGCGCCGCGCGGTGTTGCGGCTCCCAGGCCACTATCTGAGCGTCTGACCCGGCGGGTGCATCCCGCCATCTGGAGGTCCCATGAGCGACTATCTGCTCGAACTCGCCCGCAATCCTTACGCTAAGCAGGCGATCCGCTCGCTCGGGCTCCCGATCCCGCTGCCACGGACCCTCAAACGTGGCGACGGCGCCGATGCAGCGGCGCCCCTGGCGGGCTCGACGATGACGGCGTACGGCACGAGCAAATTGGCGGCGGCGGCCGTCGCGGCGACGACGGAGGCGGGGGCCGTGGTGAAGACGGTCAGCGTGCAGCCGGCGGCGTCGAGCGATGAGGCGACGGGCACAGCGGAAGGCGAGGCGGCAGGCGAGACGACGGACGCGCTGCTCTTTGACGCGTCGTCGTTGCGCAGCAGCGCAGACCTCGCGCAGCTCCACGGGTTCTTTCACCCTCGCGTGCGGACCCTGAACGCGGACGGACGCATCGTGGTGTTGGGTCGCCCGCCCGCCAAACAGGACTCGCCCGAGACCGCCGCGGTGCAGCGGGCGCTGCTCGGATTTGTGAAGAGCCTGGGCAAGGAGATCGGCCGCAAGGGCAGCACCGCCAACCTGCTCGTGGTCGCGGAGGGTGCTGAGGACCGCGTCGCCGCGCCGCTGCGTTTCCTGCTCGGGGTGCGCTCGGCGTTTGTGTCCGGTCAGCAGCTGACGGTGGGGACTGCCGCCAAACGTGGCGCTTCGGACGCCATCGCGCAGCCGCTGGCGGGCAAGGTGGCGTTGGTGACGGGCGCGGCGCGCGGGATTGGCGCGGCGATCGCGGCCCGCTTGGGGGAGGAAGGCGCGCAGCTGGTGCTGGTCGACCGACCGGAAGGCCAAGCCGGCATGGACGCGCTGATCGCCCGGTTTTCCGGCACGACCTTGGCTATCGACCTGACGGACCCGGACGCGGCGGATCGCATTTTGACGCACGTGCAGACGCTCTATGACGGCGTCGACATCGTGGTGAACAACGCCGGCGTCACTCGCGACCGGACCTTGGCGAAGATGGACGCGTCGTGGTGGGACCTGTGTTTGGGGGTGAACCTGGGCGCGGCGATCGCGGTGACGGAGGCGCTGCGGCCGAAGCTGATTCGGCGGGACGGACGGGTGATCTTCATCTCCAGCATCGGTGGCCTCGCCGGCAACCCTGGGCAGACCAACTACGGCGCGAGCAAGGCCGGGTTGATCGGCTACGCGGAGGCCCTGGCGCCGAAGCTAGGGCGCCGCGGGGTGACGGTGAACTGTGTCGCGCCGGGGTTCATCGAGACGGAGATGACAGCGAGCATGCCGGCGGTGCTGCGAGAGGCTGGGCGGCGTCTCAACGCGCTGAGCCAAGGCGGGCTGCCCCAAGACATCGCCGACGCCGTGACGTTTCTGGCCACGCCGGGCGCGTCCGGGCTGACGGCACACACCCTGCGCGTCTGTGGTCTCCACACGGCGGGGGCTTAACTCGTGGCCGCGCGGCTGTTCGCCCGTCTCTCGGCTCGTCTGCTCGCGCCGCTGCTGGGCTTGACGTTGCTCGGATGTCCGCAGGCAGCACCGGACGCGTCGGAGTTCGCGGATACGAGCGCTGGCGTGGACGTGGTCGGTGGCGCGCTCGACGGCCAAGCCCTCGACACAAACGCGGGCAGTGACGCCGGCGCGACGGACGTGGGGGATGGTGCGTCGGCGGACACCGCGATCCCAGACGGTGGCGTGCCAGACACCGCCACGCCAGACACCGCCACGCCCGACACCAATGGCCCGGACACCAACGGCCCCGACACCTCCGGCCCCGATACGACCGACCCTGACGCCAAGGACCCCGGAAAACCAACCTGCACGCTCGACAAGGACTGCGACGACGGCGACCCCTGCACCGCCAACCAGTGTGACGCGGGCAGCTGCAGCGCGCTCGCGCAGACGGACTGGACCAGCTGCGGCGTGGGCAAACAATGCGTCGGCAAGCTCGGCTGCGTCGCGACGGTGCGTGGGTCGACCGCCGCCATCGCAGTCGGTCAAGACACCAGCTGCGCCATCACCACAGACCATGTGGCCTGGTGTTGGGGGCGCAACGACAAAGCGCAGATCGCCCTCGGCAACACCACCGGCGGCCCGAAAGGCGTGCTGTGGCCGACCGTGACCCTGCTCGGCAAGGTGCTCGACATCGCGATCTCCTGGGGATTTGGCTGCGCGGTGACCGACGCGGGAACGCTGCGGTGCTGGGGGAGCAACAGCCACGGTCAGCTGGGTGTCGGACCCGGCGCGCCGAAGCTCATCGCCACGCCGACAGACGTCAAAACGACGGAGAAGTTCGCGCACGTGTCCCTCGGTGTCTCCCATGCCTGCGCACTACGCGGCGACGGCGCGGTGTTCTGCTGGGGCATCGGCGCGGCCGGGCAGCTTGGCGACGGCAAGGGCGCGGGCAGCGATGTGCCGGTGCAGGCCATAGGGGTGAGCCAGGTGGAGAAACTCGCCATGGGAGAGGCCTTCACATGCGCGCGCGACATGAACGGCGACGTCTTCTGCTTTGGCACCAACGGCAGTGGACAGCTCGGCGACGGCCTCGGCGGCACCAGCAAATCGAGCTACAAGCCCGTAAAACCGCTGTTACCCAACAGTTTTGTCGCCGACATCGCCGCAGGTCGCGACCACGTCTGCGCGTTGGTCAGCGGTGACGTCTGGTGCTGGGGCGCCAATCAGGCGGGACAGCTCGGCAATGGCAGCATCGGCAGCAGCAAGAACACGCCCGCCAAGGTGTTTGGCCTGTCCTTCAAACCGGACGCGTTGGCGCTGGGCGGCGACACGTCTTGCGCCTACCAGCTGGGCGGCAAGCTCGCGTGTTGGGGGTCCAACGCCTATGGCCAGATCATGGCGCCGGCCTCCAGTACGGCCGTGAAGGGGCCGGTGGAGATCACGGGGCTGGTCGGGTTGGCGGACCTAGTGGCGGCGGAGAAGCACCTGTGCGCCCGGATCTTCGGCCAGCAGGTGGCGTGTTGGGGCGACAACTACAGTGGGCAGCTCGGCGCCGGTCCGGGGATCACGAAGAGCGCCGTGCCTCTGATCGTCGGTCAGCCGGCGCCGTAGCGTCACGCGCCGGGCGACACGACTCGACCGCGCGGCTACTCAAACAGCGAGAATTGATCGTCGGAGGCCGCCGCGCTCGTGGCCTCGCCGAACGGCAGCGCCTCCTGCCCTTCGGCCCGGTGCCGCAAACGCTCGAGCAAGAAGCGCTTGATGTCGGCCTCTGAGACCTCGAGCCACCTGAGCTTGCGGGCGACGGCCGTGAGCGTCGCAGCGAGGCGCTCCTGAGCTAGCGCGACCTCGGCTTCAAGACCAGCCTCTTCAATGGTCTGTTCGTCGTGACGCAGCGGCAAGAGCAGGAAATCCACGTGCCGCGGCGACTTCGGCAGCAGCGGCGCCTGCGGGTTGCGTTCGATGAAGGCGTCGATGCTGAAGCGATCGAAAAAGAGGCGATCGTCCCGGATCTCTAGGGTGACAGCGCCCGAGCCCCGCAGCACGGTGGGTAGCTTGCGCATGTACCGATCCGCGAGGTGGCACTGCCCTTCACCGTCGCCTTCGGCGTCGATCACCTCGCCGCCATTGCCCCAGTCGACCTGGACCTCGCCGGGTCGAAACGTAAACGTACCGTCGGCTTGCACACCGCGATTGACACGCCTCACCCGACGAATCAGACGAGCCAGAGCGCGACGGTCGACCTCAACGCTGGTCATGGAACCTCCACGCGGGGTAAAGACGCCCACCCGCTGCCTCCCGTTGTGGCCTGTGCCGCGCGAACGTCAAGGAATATGGGACTTGACACAAGCTGGCGCGACGGATTGCATGGCGGCCGCAGAGCTACGCTGCTGCCTAGAACCACCCCCTTTTGGAGGCCACAACATGGTCGTATCGGACATCATGACGCGCGACGTCATCTCTGTAGACATCACCGCGACGGTCGCCGACGTGGTGGCGCTGATGCATGACAATGATTTTCGCCACGTCCCGGTGCTCTCGGACGGCGAGCTGGTCGGTATGATCAGCGATCGCGACCTGCGTGGGTACACGATGCCCGTCCTGGACCTGAACTCCGGTGAGGTCAAGCGCCGGAACCTGCAGGTGCCCGTCACCGACGTGATGAACACCGACACGATGAGCCTCGGACCGGAGGCGCCGCTGAGTGAGATCATCGAGATGATGCTGGAGCAAAAAGTCGGCGCGGTGCCGGTGCTCGACGACCACAGCGACAAGCTCCTCGGCATTGTCAGCTACGTGGACGTGCTGATCGCGGCGCGAGACGTGCTCTAGCGCCAAGTCAGCACCGGTGCACGCCACGTCGCGACCGGTGCACGCCAGCAGACGGCCCGTCTCACCCCCCGGGAGAGACCGCTCGCTGGTGTTTTTGCCGCAACGCCCTGCGGTCTGCGACACTGGATCGCTCCGGGCGCTGCGTCACGGAGATGCGACGATTCGTGTCAACGTCGCATCTCCGTGACGCACCTGATGCGCCACCTCCACCGCGATGTCGCGTCGAAGTGACGATGGCACGATCATTGCAGATCTGTTCCGTGCGGGTGTGTCCATCGTCCTGATGGGCCGATTCGGCGCCCGGGTTGCGGGACCAGGAGTGAACGATGATTTTTCGCCAACTTTTCGAGCGAGACACCTCAACCTACACCTATCTACTCGGTGACGAGGCGACGGGCGAGGCGGTGCTCATCGACCCGGTGCGTGAGACGCAGGCCCGCGACGTTCAGCTGATTGAGGAGCTTGGGTTGCACCTCGCCTACACCCTGGAGACACACGTTCATGCGGATCATGTGACCGCCGCTAGCGCGCTGCGAGATCAGCTTGGCTCGCGCTCGGTCGTGAGCATTGACGGCGGCGCCCCGTGCGCGGATGTGCTGGTCGGCGACGGCAACACCATCAGGTTCGGCGAACACACGCTTGAGGTGCGGCAGACGCCCGGCCACACCGATGGCTGTGTCACCTACGTGCTCGATGGCGGCGTGATGGTGTTCACCGGCGACGCGCTCCTCATTCGAGGATGCGGGCGCACCGACTTCCAGCACGGCGACGCGCACAAGCTATATCGGTCGGTTCACAACAAGATCTTCACGCTACCGGATGCGTGTGTGGTCTACCCAGGCCACGACTACCAGGGCCGAACCAGCTCGACGGTCGCCGAGGAGAAGCAGTTCAATCCGCGGCTCGGTGGCGACCAGACTGAGGCCGGCTTTGTTCAGCTTATGGAGGGCCTCGACCTCGCCCTCCCGCGCCACATTCAAGAGGCGGTCCCGGCGAACCTCGCTTGTGGCAAAGTCGCCTAGCGTTCGATCCCGGCTTCGCGCTAGCTGAGCAGCCTCTTGAGGTCGGCGGTGAGCGTCTTGAGGTCCTTCGCCCGACTGTTCACGGTGTCGAGCGTGTCACGCAGCATGCCGACACCTTCGCCGCGATCTTCCGCGTCTTCACTGGCGGCGAGCTCGACGCCCTCAGAGAAGGTGCGCAGCTCTGGTCTGAACGAGGACACAGCGCCATACAGCTCAGCCACAACCTCGTTGATAGCGGAGAGATCGGGCCCTCCAGCCGGGCCGGCGCCGCCGCCTTTCTCCGCCTCGGCGAGCGCCGCCTGAAGTCGCTCGACCTCATCGCTCGCGGTACGAAGCTCACGTCGATACCGCTTGGCTTGGTGTTCAGCCTCCTCGCGAGCGGCATGGGCGTCCTCGGCTTCGCTCGCGAGCTCGTCGATGCGACCGGCATCTTCACCACCACCGGAGTCCGCGACCGATCTCAACTCGGCGGCGGCGAGCGCTGCCTTCGTCTCGGCGGCAGCCGTCTCAGCTGCGGCTTCCGCCACGGCCAGGGCCGCCTGCGCAGTGGCCGCCTCGGCCGTAGCGGCGGCGGCGGCCGACTCGGCGGCGAGCAGTGAAGCCTTCAGGTCCTCAGCGGCCGCCTTGGCCTCCTCTCCGGCTGCATCCGACTTCGACGCGGCGCTTGCGACGGCCTCCTGCGCGGCACGAAGCGCCGTCTGCAGCTCGTCTACCTCCGCGTGCGCGTCGGCCGACACCGTCTCCGCCCTCACACGCGCGGCCTGCACCGTGGCCAATTCGGCGCGCAGATCGTCCAGCGCGGCGGACTGAGCGCCGCCGTCACGGCTGACCGCCTCTTTGAGCGCGGCGACCTCCGCCTCAGACGACTCCGAGGCCGATTTCGCGGCCTCCTTCA
>CALENB010000400.1 GCA_937910235.1 uncultured Myxococcales bacterium
GTTACAACGCGAACAAGACCATCAAGTGGAACTACTACCACGGCTACTACATGGGCGGCATCGCCTGCGACACGAAGAACTGCTTCGTCATGCGGCACAACAACAGCACGGTGTGGGTCCTGGATCGAAACACCGGTGGGGTGGAGCGATCCTATGGTTTGTCGGGCTGGGCCGGCTCCACGCTGTACGGCGGCTTGGCGGTCATTGGTGACTCCTTGATCCGTGGCTCGAGTGGCAACTACATCCGGACGTTCAATAAGTTCACCGGCGCTGCGCGCGGCATCTCGTTCCGCGCGGCGGTGCCCGTGTACAACATGGCGTTCCGCAATGGGCAGATGTGCGTCTCGGCGAACAACTCCTCGGTGTACTGCTACGACATGACCGACCAGACCGGCAAGGACACACCGCTGCTCTATGGTGACTCGAGCTCGGTGCAGATCTCCAGCTATAACCACAGCCACGGCATGGGCTACCACCCGTACTACAAAGAGCACTGGAAGCCGAGCTGGGCGGGCGAGCGCGTCTACCGTTACGACCAGAACCGCAACTACGTCGGTCAGTTTGATAGTGGTCGTACGTATATGATGGACTTGACTGGCGAGACCACCAACGACGACTGGTACTCGGCCAACTGGCAGTACTACACCATCCGCAAGCACGACGGCATGCTGCGCAAGACGTTGTGGGATCGCAGCATCGGCTACTACGCTGGCGCCGTCGCGACGGAGGGCAACTACGTCTACGGTATTCGTCACGGCAGCAACTACATGTACAAGCTCAACAAGTCGAACGGCTCCGTGGTGAGCTCGTTCGGCCTGACGGGCGGCAGCTACATGTCCGACACGATGTATGGCGGCGCCGCGGTGATTGGCACCAAGCTGTACCGTGCGTCGAGCAGCGGCTATGTCGAGCGCTATGACCTCACGACCCAGAAGTACGACGGATTGACGCTGTACATGGGCACGAGCCACTACGGTACGTCGTTCCAGCCCGACATTCGGGAGTTCTGCACCTACGACAGCTCTGACAACGGCCAGTGCGTGACGTTGCCGGCCACGGTCGCGTCGGGCAGCGCGGGCGTGAACACCGTCGCGGGTATCGACACATACAGCTACGGCGGCGGCTTCCACGCCGGCTACAGCGAGTACTGGTATCCCGAGTGGAACAGCGCTAACGCGACGCAGGTGTACCGCTACGACCAGAACGCGAAGTACCTCGGTAGCTTCAACAGCGGGCTGCAGTACGTGCGCCAGATCGCGGGCGACAAGGTGCACACCGACTACTACGCCGGCGTCTACAGCGGCAGCTCGACCTACTCGCGGGTCTACCGCCTGAAGGCCAAGACGAACACGAAGGTGTGGACTAGCCCGTACGCCACGACCTACTACGGCGGCATGGCGATCGACGCAAACTACGTCTACACGATGCGCTACGACGGCGATCGGCACGTCTACGCCTTCAACCGCAGCAACGGCGCGCAGCGGACGGATAAAGAGTTCGACGTGGTTGGCGACTTGAACGGTGGCAACTGCTACGGCATCGCGATCTACGAAGGCAAGCTGTATCGGACCTCCACGAGCCGCTTCGTCTACCGCTACGACATGGTTACGCATGAGCATGACGGCGTGAAGTTTGAGACGACGCCGACACCCGACACCGTCGCGCTGAATGACAAGGGCGAGCTCTGCGTCTCGGTGGCTAGCTCGCCGGCGGTTGTGTACTGCTACCCGCTGAAGGACGTCGGAACCAACTGGAACGCGACCACCTACACCGTGCCTACCTATGGCGAAGGTGCGGGTTTCCACAACTACCGCGCAGAGTTCTGGTTCAACAACTGGTCGTCCGGCACGACGCGTATCTATCGCTATAACAAGAACAAAGTCGCCCTTGGGGCCTTCGACGTGGCGCAGCGCTACATCCGTCAGACCTGGGGCGACATCGGTACGGACCACTACTACTCGGCGAACTGGAGCGACAGCACCATCCAACGGCGCGCTGGGATGAGCCCGAGCGTGCTGTGGTCGAGGAACATCGGCGGTAATCCGGGCGGCGTGGCGGGCGACGACACCGCCGTGTACGCGATGCGCTACAACTCTCAAACCGTCTACCAGCTGAACAAGCTGACAGGCGCTATCACGCGGCAGTTCAACTTGACGGGTAGCTATTCGGGCAGCCTGTACGGGGGTCTGGCGGTCTCGGGTGGCAAGCTGTTCCGCGGCAACACGAGCGCGTGGGTCTATCGTTACGACCTCGCCACGGGTGAGCACGACAACGTGAAGTTCACCACCGCCGTTGGCATCTACGGCGCGGCGTTCGACGGCCAGAACTACTGCGTGCATGACTCCAGCTCCTCTAATCAGAAGCTGTACTGCTACGAGATCGTCACGACGAACTGCACCAAGGGCACGGACTGCGACGATACGCAGGCCTCCGTGAACCCGGGCAAGACAGAGATCTGTGATGACTTGGACAACAACTGCAGCGGCACCGTCGACACCGGTTGCGACGACGACAGCGACGGCTACTGCGACGCCAACATGGCCACCTACGGCACGCCGACCGTCTGCCCGAAGGGTGGTGGGGACTGCAACGACGCCAGCGCCACGGAGTCGCCCGCTTCTCCTGAGCTCTGTGACGGCAAGGACAACAACTGCAACAAGCTCATCGACGAAGAGAACGCCACAGGCTGCTCGACGTACTTCTACGACGGCGACAACGATGGGGTCGGCCTCACCGCGAGCTCGAAGTGTCTCTGCAAGGCGCAGGACCTGTACAAGACGACCGTGTCGGGGGACTGCAACGACACCTGCTCGACGTGTGCGCCCAACAAGCCCGAGATCTGTGATGGTCAGGACAACGACTGCGATGCGCCGCTGCTCGACCAGCCGTCGCTGGCGACGACCAAGCTCACGTTCAACAGCTCCAACCTGTACTACGGCGGCTGCTGGCACAGCAAACGCAACGAGTACTGGTTCACGTACTGGTCAGGCGCTGGCATGTATCGCTACAACGCTAGTGGGAACTACCTTGGCGCGATGTCGACGGGACAAAGCGAGATGATGGGCTTGGCCTGTGATGACCTCACGGACGACTACTACACCGCGAACTGGGGTCAGCAGACCGTGACGCGTCGCGCTGGGACGTCCACCAAGTGGGCTCGGAACATCTACTACTACCCCGCTGGTGTTGCGTACGAGGGCAGCCTCGTCTATGCGATGAAGTACTACTACAACATCACGACGGTCTACCGGATGGATCGCGCGTCGGGCGCAGCGAAGGGTGACTTCAACCTGAGTGGCTGGGGCCAGTTCAGCTCAAGCAGCATCTACGCGCCCTACGACGGGCTGGAGGTCGTCGATGGCAAGCTGTGGCGCATTACTCAGAACCGCTACGCGGCGCGCTACAACCTGACCAATGGCAAGTTCGACGGTGTGTACTTCTACGTGACGCCTGGCAGCTCCTACGTCAATCACTCCTTCATCAAGGACGGTAAGTTGTGTGTGGGTAGCTACGGACGCAACGACATGTACTGCTACGAGCTGCCGGACTCGAACCTCGGCTCGCTGACACGCAACCTCAGTATGAACACCTACTCGTATGGCGGCGGCTACCACCCGAGATACAGCGAGTTCTGGTACAACAACTACAACAACTCAACGATTTATCGCTATGATAACAAGGGAAAAGCGCTGGGCAGCTTCAATGGTGGTCACACCAACGTGCGTCAGATCTCCGCGACGGGTACGGAAGATGCCTACTACATGGCGCGCTACGGCAGCAACTCAAGCACTTCGTACATCGTGAAGAACTCGGGCAAGACGGCGACGAAGGTGTGGCAGTACTCGCCGGCGACGTACCTGTCCGCGGTGTCGGTTGACGGCGCGACGGTCTATGCCCAGCGGTACTACTCGAGCGATCGGGTGGTCTACATGATGAAGGCCACGGATGGCCAGAATCTCGGTAACTTCAGCCTCGGCGGTGATATCGGCAGCTACAACTACGGCGGCTTGTTGGTGACCCAGGGTAAACTGTACCGCGCGACGAGCGACGGGTGGGTTCGGCGCTACGACATGAAGTCAAAGGCTTACGATGGGTTGAACCTCTACTACGGCAACTGGCACAGCATCTACAACCTGACGTTTGACGGTAACGAGATGTGTCTGTCGAGCGGAAGCTCAAGCGTCTTCTGCTATCAGTTGACAGGCAAGGGCTCGTTGGTTGACGAGAACTGCGACCCAGACGGCGACGGTTACTGCGACGCCAACATCCTGACGATCGGCAAGCCCAAGGCGTGTCCGAAGGGCGGCGCGGACTGCGACGAGACCAGCAAGAGTATTAACCCATCAGGCACCGAGCTCTGTAACGGCAAGGACGAGAACTGCAACGGCGCCATCGACGAAGGCGCGGACACTTGGTGTGAGGACGGCAAGAACGCGCAGGCCAAGTGCGAGAGTGGGGCGTGCAAGATCTACGAGTGCAACACCAACTACGTTGACTTGAACGGTCTCGGTTCTGACGGCTGCGAGTGCTTGGACACGGACGGCTTTGAGCCGAATGACACGTGTAGTCAGGCGGTTTCGGTGGACACCAACATGGATGATAACGGCGTCATACGCTACGTGACCGCGCGCCTGGTGAGCAACACGGACCAGGACTGGTTCAGCTTCCGCGCCATTGACAGCACGGATTCGGGCACCGCGGTGTGTGACAGGTTCAACGTGCGTGTGCGCTTCGTTCAGAATCCAAGCAACTCGTTGCGCTTCGAGATCTACCGTGGCGGTTGCCCAGGCACGAAGTACCCGAAAGAGGCCCATAACCTAGGGGTGAAGGTCGATAACGCGGTGTGTTGTGGCCAGACCGACTTCAACTGGTTCACGAACTTCAAGGGGTACCAGAAGAACGCGTACTCGTCGTACTACTCTGAGTGGGGCGAGTGTAACTGCACCACGTCCGGATCGACGTTTGACACGCGCACCGGCTACAACTACGGCCCCGGCTACAACCCCTACGGTACGGGTAGCGGGGGACCGTGGCTGCGCTACAACGGAAGCTCTGGGGTGACGGATCGCAACGTCAAAAGTCAGTCGCGCGGCTACGACTACTCGCGTTGCCACAACGACACGGCGTACTTCTACATCAAGGTGTACAAGGGTGCGACGGCGACGCAGTGCAGCAACTACCGCCTGGAGATCTCCAACGGGGTCTACGGTGCTCCCAGCAATGGGCGCAATGGCTACATGGTCAACTAGCGATAGCGCACAAGACGCAGACGGCGGCCCGGTTCCTCATCCAAGGTGAGGGGCCGGGCCGCGGCGGTATCATTCCGGAACCGGTGGGAGAGCGGGCTGGTCGGAGGACGTTGGCGACGTGACGAGGGCTACGCGGGATCGCCGAGGCGCTCTTGCAGCTTGCGGTTGACCTCTTGTGCGTTGGCCTTACCACCCAGCGCCTGCATGACTTGACCGACAAAAAAGCCGAGCAACTTAGGCTTTCCGCCCTGGTACGCCGCTACTTGTCCAGGGTTGGCGGCGAGGATTCGGTCGATCGCGGCGTCGAGTTCGCCCGTGTCTTGTTCGAGCAAGCCGACGGCCGCACGTGCTTGCGCCAGCGCTTTCGCAAACAGGTCTTCTGCTTCGAACGCGGCAGCTAGCAGGTCCCCGAGCATCTTGTTGCTGAGCTTGCCGGCGCGCCACTGATCATGGACTTCAGCTAGGTCTGACAGGGCAGCGTCGAGGTCGAGCCAGGATCGCGTCGACTTGTTGAGCGCTCCGGCGATCCGCCCGCTGAGGAAGCTGGCGAGGCTTCGGGCGCGTGACGGCGATTGATCCTCGTCTAGCGCACGCTCAAAACGATCCGCGGTCGTGGGATCCTCACAGAGGTGCTGGGCGACAGCCACATCCAGGCCCAGCGTGGTCTGGAAGCGTGCGCGCTTCGCTGCGGGAAGCTCGGGCAGGGACGCCGCCCATGTCTTGAGGTCGTCCGCGTCGATCAGCAACGGCGGTAGATCTGGATCAGGAAAGTAGCGATAGTCATGGGCTTCTTCCTTGCTCCGCATCGCGGCTGTGCGGCCCTGGTCGACGTCCCACAGTCGCGTCTGTTGGACGATGGCTTCACCGGCTTCGATGCGCCGGATCTGTCGCGCCGTCTCGTAGTGGATGGCGTCTCGAATGCCTCGGAATGAGTTGAGGTTCTTGATCTCACAGCGGGTGCCAAGGGCGCTCTGGCCTTTGCGTCGCACGCTGACGTTGGCGTCGCAGCGGAACGAGCCCTCCTCCAGGTTGCCGTCGTTGACCCCGATGTAGACCAGGATCGCGCGTAGCTCGCGGAGGTAGGCCACTGCCTGCTCAGGCGTGCGCAGGTCTGGTTCGCTGACGATCTCGATCAACGGAACGCCGGCGCGGTTCAAGTCGACCCAGCTTCCCTGCGCGTGATGGCTCGACTTGCCGGCGTCCTCCTCCATATGGATGCGCGTGATTCCGACGCGCAGCGGGGTGCCGTCGCTCTCGATGTCTAGAAAGCCGCCGAGACAGATCGGCTCGTCGAATTGCGAGATCTGATAGCCCTTGGGCAAGTCGGGGTAGAAGTAGTTCTTGCGCGCGAAGACCGAGCGCAGCTGCACGTCGCAGTGCGTCGCGAGGCCGGCGAGGGCCGCCATCCGCACGGCTTCCCGATTCAGTACGGGGAGGGCGCCGGGAAGGCCGAGGCTGACGGCGTCGACGTGACTGTTCGGCGCGCCGCCGTAGCTGGCCGATGCGGCGCCAAAGAGCTTGGTTTGGGTGCGCAGCTGGGCGTGCACCTCGAGGCCAATGACTGTTTCCCACTGCATCAGACACCCCCACTGAGCGCGCGCGCCAGGGCGATCGGCGCGCTGGGAAGCGCCGGGGCATCCCGCTCTACCGACGCGGCGCAGCGGAGCAGCGTCGCCTCATCGAACGCACCCGCCATGAGCTGAATGGCCAACGGCAAACCGCCTGCGCTGAGGCCGACGGGAACCGACATGGCCGGAAGCCCTGCGAGGTTGGCGACCGTCGTGTAGATGTCCATCTGATAGGCGGCGACGGGATCGTGGGTGTGGCTGCCGAGGGGCCACGCTGTGCTGGGCGCTGTCGGGCCCAAGATCACGTCGCATTGGCGCAGCGCTGCCTCCAAATCGCCGTGAATCAGGCGTCTCACGCGGCATGCGCGGTCATAGTAGGCCTCGTAGTAGCCAGAAGAGAGCGCCCACGTACCCATGATGATCCGCCGCTTCACCTCTGCGCCGAAACCTTCCGCGCGGCTGCGTGCGTAGAGCGTATCGAGGTCGTCGTCCGGCTCGAGCGCGGCGCGGTGTCCGAAGCGAACGCCGTCGTAGCGCGCCAGGTTGGCGGAGGCCTCGCTCATGGCGATGAGGTAGTAGGCCGGTACCGCTAGGTGGGCGTGGGGCAGCGTCACCTCGACCGTGACAGCGCCAGCGGCTTCGAGGCGTCGCTGCGTGCTCAGCACCGCGTCGTGGGTCTCGGTCGTCAACCCTTCGAGCCAGCTCCGCACGACGCCGACGCGCAGACCGCGCGCCGGTAGGTCGCAGGCGGCCTCGTAGTCCGCGACGGCTTCGAGGCGGCTGGTGGCGTCTTCCCCGCACGGGCCCGCGATGACCGCGAGCAGGCGCGCCGCATCGCGAACCGTCGTCGCCATCGGGCCGACTTGGTCGAAAGACGACGCGTAGGCGACCACGCCTGAGCGCGAGACGCGGCCGTAGGTTGGTTTCAAGCCGACCAAGCCGCACAGGGCGGCCGGCAAGCGGACGCTGCCACCCGTGTCGGTCCCGAGTGAGCCGTAGCCGTAGCCAGCTGCGACGGCGACGGCCGATCCGCCGGATGACCCGCCCGGTACGCGCCCCAGATCCCAAGGGTTGCGCGCAGGACCCGTCACCGCGGTCTCGTTGGTGGAGCCCATCGCGAACTCGTCGAGCGAGGTCTTGCCGAGGATGACCGCGCCCGCGTCGCGGAGGCGGACGATCACGCTCGCGTCGCGCGCCGGCACGTAGCCGGCCAGCATCTTGGAGCCCGCCGTCAGCGGAAGCCCAGCTACGGCGATCAGGTCCTTGATCGTCAGTGGAACGCCGGCCAGCGGCCCCAAAGGCCCGCCTGCGGCCATCGCCGCGTCTACGCGCGCCGCCTGCGCCAGCGCGCCGTCGGAGTCGACGTGAACCATGGCGTTGAGGTGTGGCTCCGCAGCGACGATGCGGCTGAGCGCCCGCTCGGTGACCGCCGTCGCCGTCTGGGCGCCCGTGGCGATGGCCCGTGCGCATGCGATGAGTGACATGATGACTCCCGGCCTAGCCGACGACGCGTGGCACGAGGAAGTGGTCCTCCGCTTGCGCCGGCGCGTTCGCGAGGACCTCCGACACCGTCAGCGTCTGGCCCGTGTCTTCGTCGGCCCGCAGGCGCATCGCGCCTTCGTGGGGATGCAGCATCGGCGCGACGTCGGCGACGGGGACGTCCTGCAACAGGGCCGCCCAGGCGCGCACGCGCTCCAGCTGCTCAGCCATCACTAGGCGCTCGTCTTCAGACAGGGCGATGCGCGACAGGCGCGCGGCCTTCGCGACGATCTCGGCGGTGATGGCGTTCGAATCACTCATGCGCTGACCTCTCGCTCAGCGCGTGCGATGGCGCGCTCAAGCTCGCCGCGGATGTCGGCGAGCGCAGCCTCACTCTGGGCTTCGCAACGCAGCACCAGGACGGGTCCGGTGTTCGACGCGCGGACCAAGCCCCAGCCGTCGCCGAAACGTATCCGCGCACCGTCGATCGCGTTGACGTCGTGATCGGCTGAGAAGTGGGCACAGACGTGGTCGACGACCGCGAACTTGACCGCGTCTGGGCACGGCAGGCGCAGCTCCGGTGTGGCGCAGACCGCCGGAACGTCGGCTAGCAGCGCCGACAAAGGCGCCTCGGTGTGACTCAGGATCTCAAGCAGCCGGCAGGTGGCGTAGATGGCGTCGTCAAAGCCGAAAAAACGGTGTTTGTAGAAGATGTGGCCGCTCATCTCGCCGGCGAGCAGGGCGCCTTCGTCCTTCATCCGGGCCTTGATCAGGCTGTGACCAACCCGGCTCATGATCGCGTAGCCGCCGCGCGCTTCGATGTCGTCGAACAGCGTTTGGCTGCACTTCACCTCAGCGACGACCGTCGCGCCCGGCTCCTCGGCGAGCAGCGCGCGCGACAGGATGATCATCAAGCGATCACCCCAGATGATCTCCGCGTTTTCGTCGACCACGCCGAGGCGATCCCCATCTCCGTCGTAGGCGATGCCCAGGTCTGCCCCGGTCGCGCGCACCTCCCGCTGCAGATCGACCAGGTTCTCCGCGACCGTCGGATCGGGGTGGTGATTCGGGAATCGGCCGTCTGGCTCGCAAAAAAGCGGGATCACCTCACAGCCCAGCGCCGTCAGCAGGTCGGGCGCGATCGGGCCAGTCGGGCCATTGCCAGCGTCGATGACGACGCGCAGCTTGCGCGGTCCGAGCGTCACGTTCTCCTTGATCCAGGTCTCGTAGCGCGGCTGCATCGGCAGGGACACGCCGACCCCTTGGCCGATCTCGAAGTCCTGCGCCTCGATCAGGTGACGCAGCGCCTGAACCTGTTCGCCGTGCAGAGAGCTAGAACCCAGCACCAGCTTGAAGCCGTTGTCGGGCGCCGGATTGTGGCTGCCCGTGACCATGATGCCACCGCCGACGTCGAGCTGATGCGTCGCGAAGTAGAGCAGCGGTGTCGGCACCATCCCCACGGCCACCGTGTCGCAGCCAGCGGCCTGGAGCCCCGCGAGCAGCGCGTCTCGGATACGCTCGCTCGAGAGTCGGGCGTCCCAACCCACGGCGATGTTCGGCGTTCCGCCGCCACGGATCACAAAGGTGCCAAACGCCTTGCCGAGATCGCGGGCGAGCGCGTCATCCAAGTCGCGATCGGCGACGCCACGGATGTCATAGGCTCGAAAGATATGCGGGTTCATCATCACTCCCAGGTGGTGTGCGCGCGAGCTCAGGCGGACCCTACTAGGGTAGGTCGGCTAAAGTAGGTCGTCGCGGCCCCGTTGCCGCAGCAGCTCGACGATGGCGCGCACATCCTGCGAGCGGCCCACCGGCAGCGCCAGCACGGCGCCTTCGGTGGCGATGACGGCCACTCCCTCAAGCCCGATCGCGGCGAGCAACGGACCTTCGCTGACCAACACCGAGTTGGCGCAGTCCAGCTCGAGCACGTCGCCACGAATGAAGTTGCTGGCGTCGGCCTCGCGATGGTCGAGCAGGCTGCGCCACGCGCCGACGTCACTCCAGCTGGCATCGAGCCGCACGCTGCGTAGGTCGGTCCGATGCTCCATCACGCCATAGTCGACGCTGATCGACGGGCAAAGTGGGAATCGTTCGGTTAACGCCTCGGCGAAGGCGTCTGAGTCAAACCGCCCGACTTCGCCGCGTTCTAGCGGCGCTAGCGCCTCGTAGAGTTCGGGCAGGGCCGTGCGCACCGCTTTCAACGCGACGTCTGCGCGCAGCACAAACACCCCGGCGTTCCAGAGATGGCGTCCACCGAGCAGGTAATCCAACGCGGTCTCGACGTCTGGTTTCTCGACGAATCGCGCCACGGCCCAGACCGCAGGATCGGACTTGTCGGGGCTGAGTTGGTCACCGAGCTGGATGTAGCCGTAGCCCGTCTCCGGCCGCGTGGGCGCGACGCCGAGGGTGACGATGTGGCCCTCGTCCGCGTGGGCGCATGCGATCGACAGCGCCGCGACAAAACGCTCCGGTTGGCCGACGTGGTGGTCTGCGGGCAACAGCGCGAGGATGGCGTCGGGTGCGAGCTGGGCAGCGACGATGGCGGCGAGCGCCATGCACGGCGCGGTGTTGCGTGCGGCGGGCTCACCGATGACGTGCGCGGCCGGCACATTGGGAACGGCGGCGCGCACGTCGTCGACCAGGCGCGCTGCGGTGATGACCAACGCGCGTTCCGGCGGGCAGATCGGCGCGACGCGGGCGAGCGTCTCGGCCAGTAGCGTCTCACCGCTGACCAGCGCGACGAGCTGCTTGGGTCGCGCGCGACGACTCAGGGGCCAAAAGCGCGTGCCGCTGCCACCGGCCATGACGGCGCAGACGAGGCGCTCGGTAGATGGATGAGGCTGCATCAAGAGGCTCCGGAACTCAGGCCAACGTCATGACACACAGGTCGTCGGCCACGGTGATAGGCGCGCCGGTGCGCTCGCGAACCTCGGCGACCGTGACGCCGGGCGCGAGCTCACGCAGCAGGAATCCGGCGTCGGTGATGTCCAGCACGGCCAGATCCGTCACCACGCGGTCGACGCAGCGTTTTCCGGTCAGCGGCAGATCACACTGCGCCAGGAGCTTGGCGTTTCCGCGCTTATCGCAGTGGGTCATGGTGACGACGACGCGTTTCGCGCCCGCGACGAGGTCCATCGCCCCGCCCATGCCCTTCACCACTTTGCCCGGGATCATCCAGTTGGCGATGTCGCCCTCCGCCGACACCTGCATGGCGCCGAGCACGGTCAGGTCGACGTGGCCGCCGCGGATCATCGCGAACGACTCAGCGCTGTTGAAGTAGACCGAGCCTGGGATCTCGCTGATGGTCTGTTTGCCGGCGTTGATCAGGTCCGCGTCCTCCTCGCCGTCGAAGGGAAAGGGCCCGATCCCCAACATGCCGTTTTCACTTTGCAGCACGATGTCCACGCCAGCCGGCACGTGATTGGCCACCAGCGTGGGGATCCCGATACCGAGGTTGACGTAGAAGCCATCTTTGAGCTCGTCGGCCACGCGGGCGGCGATTTGGTCGCGGTTGAGGGCCATGATGCCTCCGATTGGGTCAAGGTGATGGGGGAGCGGCGGCGTCTCGATCGCCTGGGGCTGCCGCCCCGCCGGTGCCTGCCGTACTGTCGGTCCCGGCCGCGCTGCCGGTGGCTCCCGCGCTGCCGGCGCCACTTGGAGGGGCCTTGTCGAGCCCTGCGTATTTGCGCCACGCGGCGACGCTGCCGCCCAACCGCTCGCCGGAGAGGTTTTCTAGCGCGTACACGACGTAGTTGGCAACCGGCTTGCGGTCTCGTTCCAGCTCCCTGACCAGCGCCGGGATCACCGTGCGATCTTTGAGGGCCGGGAGCGCCTTGAGCACGTCGATTCGGGCCTCATCATCGAGCTTGCCAAAGACCTCCATGAGCGCCATGCCGGCGCCAAGGGGTTTGAGTTGAACGACGGCGTGCAGCAGCCACGTGCGCTCGCTGGCGGTGAGGTCGAGCGCCAACGCCGAGACCAGGACGGCGCGCTCGAGGGTCTTGAGTTGGACCGCCGCCAGAGCGGCCTCGCCTCGCAATCCTGGCGTGCGCAGTCCGAAGGCGACCAAGGGTTCGGTCCACCGTGCGGGTGCGGCAGCCACGACCTTCAGCGCTGCGCGCCCGATATCACGGGATGGGTGGTCGACCAGCCTCGCCGCCGTGGTCAGCGCAGCGGCAGGGCCAAGTTTGGCCAGCGCCAGCAGCGCGGCGCGACGCGTGGGGCCAAAGGCGTCGGGCGCTGAGGCCAACGCCACCAACGTCGGCACGCTCGCCTCGTCACCGACCACCGCCAGCGCGTTCGCCGCCGCGGCCTGCAGCCGTGGGTTCTTGGCGTCCAAGAGCAGGGTCGTGAGCTTCGCGGCGGCCGGCCGGTGAGCAAGACCGGCGAGCGCGCCACAGGCGATCACGCGCGCGTGGGTGTCACCGTCACCGAGGATCTGCATGAGCTCGGGGGCGGCGCCCGTCGCGCCCGCCCGCGCCGCCGCGCCGAGCAACTCGATACGCGCCGCGCTGCCGGACGGTTGTTTCTGCGCCGCGGCGAGCAGGGCCGGTGCCGCGTCCTTACCCAGCAAGATGCCAAGGGCCACGCCCGCCCGGGCGCGAAGCGTCGCCGACGTGCCGGCTGCGTGGAGCGCGGCCGTCAGCTCGGGGGCCGCAGCCTTGGGGTCGGCGAGGGCCGCCTTGAGCGCAGGGCATACGCTCTGATCCAGCCGCGCGCATTTCAGGAGCGCTGCGCCAGACCCCGCGCGAGCCGAGGTCGGCGCCACGAGCGCCACCAGCAGCACGACGACAGGACCGCCGACGCCGAGCCAGTGCGGTGCGCGCGAGGATGGGACGGTAAGGGGCTGCTCCATCGGGACTCCGTGGCTGAGAGGGCGTGAGTTTGCCTCTTCTCGATCGATCGCGTCCACCTCGGTTCGTCAGCGCGATCCTGTTCACGGGATGGTCCCTGTCCGTCTTTGGTCGCGCGGCGCCGCCCTCTCGGTGCGCCGCGCCGCGCTCTCGTTGTGCCACGCCGCCCTAGGCCAGACCCCAACGTCGCCGCAGCGCCCACTCGCCGGTGAGCAGCAGCAGCAGAGCGAGCGCGACCCACGGGCTGCTCCAGAGTTCGGTGCGGCTGTGCTCGTGGACCACGGGGCTTCGATCGGGCGCCGTTGGAACGGCGGTCGCCGGCGGCGTGTTGCGCCATCGCTGCCCGCTCGTCGCCTGAGATAACGCCGCCAGACGCTCTGGGGCGGCCTGCAGATGCAGGTCCTCGTCGGCCGCTTCGGCGACGGCTACCGCGACGCGACCGCGACGCACGCGACCGTCAACCGTCGCCTCCACGTCGAGGCGCCACGGACCGCCGATCGGAGGTGTCCAGCGCAATCGGGCCTGACCCGCAGCGTCGGTGGTGGCCTGCGCTGCTGCTGGGTGCCCGACCGCGTCGGCGTCCGCCGGCAGCGGGACGGGTCGGAGCACCACGCGCACGCCCTGCGCAGGGCGCTGGTCCAGACCGAGGACCTGCGCCACGACCACAGCTGGTTGACCCGGTAGGAGCACGTCGCGGTCGACACTCAGCTGAACCGCTGCAAACGCGGGGTCTTTGAGCAGCCAGCCCCGCATTCGCCCCAGGAAGTGATGGTATGCGGCGCGGATCGCATCGCGGCCCTGCGTCTCGCCGTCTGGGAACGCCCAGCTCCACAAGCTGTCCGTGCCCAGCACCGCGATGCGTCCTTCGCCGAACTCAGACACGGTGAGCAGCGGCGCCCCTTCCGGCCCTTGCAGCAGCACCGCGGCGCCCTCACGTGGCGTCGTTCGGCTGTTGAGCCCTGCCAAGGTCAAGCGCCGCCACAGGGCCTCGTTGTCCGCGTCCGTCGCCGCGAGCCGCGTGATGGCGTGGCGCGTGCCCAGCTCGGTGCGGCGTGGCGAAAACTCCCCCTCTCGCCATCCGTCATTGGCGCCGCTGGCAGCGTCCAATCGCACGGGTAGCCAGAGCGCGATCGAGCTCCGTTCATAGCCGCCGGCGGACAACGCCTCCGGGCCACCAAACACAGCGAACGCGCCGCCATGCGATACCCAGCGTCGCATGTTGGGTAGGAATCGTTCGATGCCAAACGGCGCGAAGTCGAAGTCGGAGAAGACGATCAAATCAAAATCGTCGAGGGCTGGGCCGAACAGCTGCTCAGACGGAAAGGGGATCAGCGTCGTGTCGGCCGAGCGAACGAAGACGCCGCCGCCACGGCCGACCATGATGTAAAACGAGATCAGATCGACCGCGGGGTCGGCGCCGAGGTGGCTTCGCAGAAACCTCGTGTCCCAGCTTGGGTGACCCGCCAAATGCAGCACGCGAACGCGATCACGCACCACGTGAAGGGCGCGATGGACGCGGTTGTTGACGCGCGTCACCTCGTTGGGGAGCGCCGTCGCCGCCACGCTCAGGACGTGGCCGCCGAGCAGCTTGGGTTGAACTTCCAGCGCGATGGTTCGGCGTCGGGGGCCATCGACCGAGACCAGCCTGCTCGCGACGGGGACACCGTCGAGCGAGGCGACGACCGTGATCTCCCCGGGACCCGCCGGTTGACCGTCGACTGAGAGGTCGATCTCGATGGGCAGGACATTGCGGGCGAACGCGAAGGGGCTGGCGCGCACCGCCGTGATAGCGACGTCAGGCAGTGGCGCGAGATCTGGCAGGCTGACGGTGTGGACCGGCACCCCGAGCGTCGCCAGCGTCTCCCTCGCGGCGTCCGACAAGCCGTGGCTCAACTTGGGATCCAGGCCATCGCTGATGACGACGACCGCCGCGACGGCAGATGGGCCAGCGGTCTCCGCCAATTGACTGAGCGCGCCCACGAGATCGCTGTCGCCGTCCTCGGCGTCCAGTGCGTCAGGATCGCGCAGCGGACGCAGGCGCTCTCCGACGGCATACAGGCGCACACCGGCCCGGCCCGACAGGCTTTTAGCGGCCTGACGTGCCCGCGCCAGACGTTGGTTGTGGCCCATCGACCGAGACGCATCGACGAGGACGGCGATGACTCGGTCGCGGCCAGCAGACCGTTCTTGCACCCACGTAGGTTGCAGGAAGACCACGAGCAACCCCAACACGAGGGCGCCGCGCAGACCGAGCAGCGCGGCTCGTTCCCGCATCGACGCGTGATGTCGCAGGTTGGCCCAGGCAAAGCCGAGGACAGTGAGCGCCAGGGCCAGCACGACCAAGCGCGCTGTCCAGCCCCAGCCGAGCGTCCACTCCAGGCGACCGATGACGTGCGGCACCGCTAGCGGCCTCGCCGTCGGCGTAGCAGGTGACCGACGTGGGTGTGATCGTCTTTGTAGTTCAACGACACCGCGTAGACGACAAGGTTGATGCCCAGCCGCCACGCTAGCTCGCGTTGCCGCTCTCCACCGGGCAGCACCGGCAGCGCGGGGCCACCGGAGGTCGACTGCGAAAACGCCCCCAGCAGATCATTGCGGCAGTAGAGGACGGCCCAGCGCTTGCCAACCTGAACCCCCTCCAGGATCCGCACGTCCGCTCGCCGACCGAATGGCTGCGCGAGTCGGTAAAACGTGCGGTAGACCACGTCATTGCTCGGCACAGGTCGCAGTCCCTGGCCAAGGACGCGCTTGACGAGTCGTCGCACGTCGCGATCGAAACTCGGGCTGGGTCCGCTCTGGCTCACGTCGTCCACAATGAGCAGCCCACCACTCGACAAGTGCTCACGGAGGCGGGCCGCTGCGACGTTCGAGACGGCGCCGAGCGCGCCATCACCAGCCAGGATGAGCAGCGGATAGCGCAGCAGCGTCGGGCTCTCCGCGCGGACAGGACTGGATTCATGCGCGATCCGCACGCTCGTGCGGAGGCGCACCTCCTGCGCCCAAGCGCGCAGCGCCGAAGGTCGCGCCGGCGCGTGATCGTTGAGTCGCACCTGGACCAACTGCACCGTCGATCGCGGCGCCGGTGTGGCGTGCGCCGTGCCTGCGCCGAGGCAGAGCAGCAGCCACAGCCAAGCCACGGACCCTGCTCTCGCTGGCGCCGGGCGCGGCCAGTGCGCGCTTTCACCTCGCAGCTGCGCCAAGATCGCCGCGCGTTGAAAGCCAGAGAATGGGTGAGGGTGAGGCGCCATGGCGGCAGGTTAGCCCTTCGAGTCAGCAGGAGCCACCGTCACCGCGCTCAGCGGGTTGGAATGGCGCGGATCGTGCCGGAGCTCTCGTCGCAAGTGTCATCACGATCGCAGAGCCGCACGCGAATTCGCTGAGATGGCCCCGCGGCGCGCGGGCGGCCGGGACGGACCAGCGCCAAGTCGAACGCCGTCGCCAACCAGACGAGGTCCGCCGCCGCAGTCAGGGTCATGTCTTGCGGTCCGTCCAGTAACGTCCAGCGCAGCCCGCCGGCGCCGGGATCGAGGGCCACGAGCGTCAGCGACCACGAGACGCCGACCTCGGTTTCGTAGTCCCCAAGCGGCGCCATGGTCGGACCGGCCGGCGCGGACGCGCAGCCGCAGCTGAGCGCCATCGCCGCGACCACCCAGCGCACCCAGCGGCGGCGGCCTATCACCCGGGCAGGGAAGCGCAGCTTTGCTTGAGTTTCGGCCGGTGGCACACTCACCCTCGCTCCGGTGTCGGTTTCGATTCTGGTTGCCGGTTCACCCCACGACAGCATCCCGCGCTGGGCTCCGCTCTACGCCGCTATCGTCCCAGGAGGTCGACAATGTCCTTGACGCTCAGGCTACCACCTTCGGCTCGGGTCGCGATGCCGCTCGCGGCGTTGTTCGCTACGCTGTGCCTGGCCGCCGGGTGCGGCGACAAGACGGGCGCCACCGCCGGCAAGGCCGCGCCTTCGAAGGCGACCGGCGGCGCCGCGACGGCCCCTGCGCCCGTCGTCGCCACGGCCCCTGTGGTGGCCAAGCCGCCGGCGCTCAAGCTGCCGCTCAAGCAAGTCCTCCACGCGCGCGTGACGGAGCGCTGCGCCATCAAGGGCGGAGAATCTCCCGACGAGGCGCTCATCATCGCCGCAGATGCCGCCGCTGGGCGGACCTTTCAGCCACAGCACGTCGGTGACGGCGCAGCGATGGTCCCCGCGCCGGCGCCCGCAAAACCAACCGCTAAGAAGAAGGGCGACCCATCGGTGGCCATCGCCGCTCCCCCACCCACGGCCAAGCTCGCCGAGGGCATGGCCGCGACACCGAAGGGCCGCGTCTATACGGACGACGCGGCACACAAGCGTTGGATCGCCGACTACGGCCACGATAAATTGGCGCTGGAGACGTGGCCGGCCTGGAAATCCGACGTGACCAAGCAGGTCGAGGTGTGCCAGTGGTCCCCAGAGCGCGGCCTCATCGACGGCGCGCTCATCGACCGTTACACCGGCGCGTTCGTCGAGGTGACGTGCCTGCAAGACAAACATCGCGGCGCCGACGGCAACCTCGACGAGGTGGCCCACGCACAGGCCGCGATCAAGGTCTTCGAGAAACACGGCTTCGACGCGCGCAGCTTCTCGCTGCTGGGCTTGATCATGGCGAAGTTCCCGACCGTGCAGGCGACCGTGCACGCGGTGCGGGCCAAACTCTGCCCGGACCCACGGATCGAGCTGACCGCCAAGGCGAACAACGGCCCCTACATTGGTGCGCTGCGTGGCGATCTCGCCGGCACCGTGAAGCTGGTCGCGAAGGACGGCGCGCTGGCAGGGAGCCTCGCGCTAACGCCGGGAAAACGGCTCAAGAGCGCGATTCAGATCAAGCTCTCCGGGACCATTCACGGTGATCGGCTGCACCTCAATGGCGTGACTGGGCAGGACTGGGTACGTCTCGATTGCGCGGGCGACCTGAAGACATGCGAGTGGAGTGGCGAAGTCGGCTTCAAGAAGCGCAAGGGCCGTTGGTCCTACGAGCGCCCGGTGGAGCCGGTCGCCGCGCCTGGGACGATCGAGGCGAAGACACGCGCTGGGCCAGGGCCGAAGGTTGTGCCCGTAGCAGGGATCGTCGAGACGACCAAACCGGCCGCGCCACCGACCGGGTCGCCGCCGCCGACGCCAGCGCCGAAGCTTGCCGGCCCGCCGCCTGGCTCCGCCAAGCCCGTGCAGCCCGTCGTGGACGCGCCCGCTGCGCCACCCGCCACAAAGTAGCGCCGGGGCCGGACGCAGCCAGACCTGCAGCCCACGCAAACCTCAAGGCCGCGGTGGTCCGCTGCGCTTGTGCGACTTGTTGAGCGCTGGGGGCGCCAGGACGATCCATCCGACGAAGCGAGTCTCCAAGATCAGGCGCTGCGCCGACGCCCGCGCACCCGACACGGTGAGCCGCTCGATCCGCACGCGCGCTGGCACGGCGACCGCTCCGATTTTGAGCGACGTGGCGAGCTGTTGAAGCTGCGCGCGGGCCTGCGTCTCCACCTGTGCCACGGGCAGTGACAAGTGGCGGACGACCAGCTTGCGGAGGTCTGAAGCCCGCAGCGCCGCCGCGAGATCGGCCACGGCGTCGTCTAGCACGATGGACAGCTGCACCTGGGCGAGCCCGACGCGACCCTCGTGCAGCGTCGGCCGGCCCCAAAGGATCACCTCCCCGTCGATCGCGCGCGTGGTCGAGATGCCGAGGAAGCTGGCGCGGGCTCGGCCGTCCAGCATCGCGTGGACCACAACGGCGCCGCGGCTGGTGTCGATGCGCAGATCTTTGACGCTGACGTGGCCGCCCGGCCACGTGATCGGACCGCGGCGTCGCAGCTCAGCCAGCAGCGCCTTGCGGGCTCGGTCTGTGCTCAGGCCGACGGGGATCAGCAGCCGACTGGCCCGCTGTTCAATGCGCAACGTCGCCTCGACCAACGGCGGCCGATCGGGCTGAGAATCCGGGCTACAAGGCGCCTCCAGGGTTGGGTGGCCACGCAGCGCCGCCGCGAAACGCAGCCCCTCCGACGTGATCTGCGGCTGGCCGAGGACCACCGACTCCGCGCGCGGCCGCAGGCAGGCCCCGTCTCCCAGTCGGAGGCTCCCAGCCAGCGCGGCCGTCAGGGGCCGCAGCAGCGGCCGCAGTGGTAGTCGCAGCTCAGTCAGGGCGTCCGTGAGGGCTCGGGTCGCGTCGCCTCCGAGGAAAGCGCGCAGCTGGTCGACCAGCACCCGGCTGTTGAGCGCCATGCGGCCGCGCTCGACCTCCACTCGAATCGCTGGGTCCCGGAGAGACAGCACCGCGTCGGGGTTGAGCCGCGGTCGTGCGCAGACCTCGATCCGGCCGCTCACCGCCCGCCGCATCTCACGACCAAGCATCTGAACCGCGCCCTGCCCAAGGAACGGCACATCGAAGCAGAGCCGCTCGCCGTCACCACGAACCCGCACGCCCGGGCGTTTCTGGATCAACAACGACCACCCTGCCAGCGCGCTCGTTTGACCGAGTTTTCGGTCGGGGATCGCCACCTGCTCGACCAACCGCGTGAGCTGATCAAAGCCGAGCCGCAGGTTCAGGAGCAGGTCTGAGGTCTCTGTCGACGGCGCTATCCGCGCCCGCACGTCGAGATCGGGCGCCGGCGCCCGCGCGTGCAGCGCGCACCCGCCGACCGAGAGCGCCACCAGCCCCACCGTCAGCAGCCCCACCGCACCGCTCACTTCGGCACACAGAATCCGAGGTGGCTAGGTTTGGGCTGGCCGTCCTTGTCCTTCAACTCACTGCACTGTTGGCCACTGGGACACGCCTTGCCCTGCAGGGCGCCGGTGGTGTCGCACTTCAACACGCACAGCGCCTTGGCGCCGCCGCTGACACACGTCGTCGCCGCGTCGCAGTCCGCGAGCTGGTCGCACTCGCCGAGCAGGGCCGTGCTGCCGGGCAAGGTGCAGGCGGGTGTGCCGCTGCTGGTACCGATGCACTTGCCACCCGACTTGCAGCCCGCGTTCGAGACCAGATTGCAGTGTGCCAGCGTGCAGAAGCCCTGGCCGGCGGGGAGCGCTTCGGCCTTCTCGCTCTTCACCGGTGTGTAGGTGAGCGGTTTGCAGATGTAGTCCGTTTGGCACTGCTCCAGCCCCGCGCCCGTCTCCCCCGGCTCCGCGATGCGGCAGCCCCGCACGCACCGCGTCTCGCCGCTGGTTCCGCTGCTGACCGTCGCGCAGATGCCGCCCACCACGCAGTGCCCAGGACCCGTGCAGGGCGCGTCCAACGCGGCCTCGCCGGTCTTGTACGTCACGGTCTTACCGCCGATGGTGACGCTCTGCGGGTCGCCAACGGTGACGCAGCGAGGCTCAACGCCGCCGATGCATTTCTGCTCTGCGCTGCAGCCCTCGTTCGAGGCCGGCACGCATTGGGGCGACGAGCAGTAGCCGAGATCGCGCGCGCCGTTGTCCGTGACCCAGAGGCAGCTCGCCTGCTTGAGCGCCGCGTTGTCCTCGGCGATCCCCATCTCCTTGCAGCTGGAGGGTTTGGTGAGATCGCAGCGGCGTTGGCACGTGCGCGAGCCATCCGAGGAGGCCACGCACAGATGGTGGGCAGCGCAGTCCTCGTCTTTGAGACACGCGATGCCATGCACGCCCTTCCCGGCCGGAATGCACTCGGGGACCTGGATGTTGATGCACGTCATCGTCTCTGCGCAGCCGGTATCGGCGAGGATGTCGCAGACGATGATCTCCGGATCGAACCCGAACGGGTCGCATCCAACGGTGCTCAGCGAGACCAACAGACTCAGCAGAAGTGGGGATAAAGGGAGGGGCGATAGGGTTGGCTGCCGTTGCATGTGCGCTCCTACGATAGGCCGGCCTATGCTGGCGGATTCTGGTACCGACTGCAAAGCGTGCGGCCTTGCCCTGCTTGCACCCCAGACATAGGCTCACGGCCCTGCGGCCCCCGGGTGGGAGCACACGTCGCTGGCGGAGGTATCATGGCTGAGACAGGTGTAGAGGCAGCGGCTCAAGTGGAAGAAGGCCATCTCGTCACCGACGACGGCGTGCGTCTGGTCTGGCGCTGGGATCGACCGAGTGAGCCGCGCGCCACCGTCGTTGTGGCCCACGGTTTTGCCGAGTACCTGACGCGCCACAAACACGACACAGCTGCGATGGTTGAGGCAGGATTCGAAGTCTTGCGCTACGACATGCGCGGGCACGGCAACAGCGGTGGGCGGCGTGGTCATGTCGACGCGTTCGACGACTATCTCGGCGATCTGCGGCGCATGTTGGCGTTAGCGCACGAGCGTGGCGTTGGCCCGGTCGCGCTGCTGGCGCACTCCCAGGGCGGCCTCATCGCCACCAAGGCGCTGCTGGATGGACAGCTGCCCGTCTGCGCGGTGGTGTTGAGCAACCCCGCGCTCGTCACTAAAGCCGCGGTGCCCGAGTGGAAGAAGGCCGCCGCGAAGGTGCTGTCGCGTCTCCTGCCGACTTTCAGCCTCCCCACCGGTTTGCCGGCGAGCGCGATCAGCAGAGACTCCGAGTCTGTGCGCGACTATGAGCAAGATCCGCTGATTTTCGGCACCGGCAGCGCGCGCTGGGGCTGGGAGTTCATGAGCGCACAACGGCAAGTGCAGCGGCGGACGTTGCGCATCGAGGTGCCGCTGCTCGTGCAGCTTGGCTCCTCGGACGGCATCATCGACCCCGAGTTCAGCCGTACCTGGTTCGCCGACGCCCAGGGCGATGACGTCACGATCACGATGTGGCCCGACTTCTATCACGAGCTCTACAATGAGCCCGAGGCGGAGCGCGCCCAGGTGCTCGCAGAGCTTGTGAGCTGGCTGACCGATCACACACAAGTCGCTTGAGCGCGCGTGCAGCAGGAGTTCGGCCGGTATCGCCTCGTTCGCCACCTCGCCTCGGGCGGGATGGGCGAAGTCTGGCTCGCGGAGGCGGCAGGCGCGGCCGGATTTTCCAAGCGGGTCGTCATCAAGACCTTGCGCCCAGAGCTGACCGCCGACCCGCGGCTGGTTGACCAGTTTGTCGCCGAGGGGCAGCTGCTCGAGCAGCTCGATCATCCCAACATCGCCCAGATTCTGGATCTAGGTCACGCGGACGACACCTGGTTTCTGGCCATGGAGTACGTCGAGGGTTTTGATCTGCGGGCGCTGCTGCGCGCTGGCCCGTCCGACGGTATCGGCGAAATCGCGACGGTGTGCGTGCTGGCCTCCGCCGCACGCGCGCTGGAACACGCCGGTACGCGGCGCGGCCAAGACGGCGAGCCGCTCGCCATCGTGCACCATGATGTGACGCCGTCGAACCTCATGGTGCGGCGCGACGGTCACGTGAAGCTCGTCGATTTTGGTGTCGCCCGCTCCGCGATTCGCGCGCACCTTGAGCCGGGCGCGCTGCGCGGCAAGCTGCCGTATTTGGCGCCCGAGCAGGTCCGTACACCGGCGACGGTCGATGCACGCGCCGACCTCTTCGCGCTTGGTTTGGTCGCCGTCGAGCTGTTGACTGGCCAGCGCGCGATGCAGGTCGCCGACCCGGCGGGCCTCGAAGTCGCGTGGGCAGCGCTGCCCCAGCGGGTCGCACGACTGTGCGCCGGCGTGGATCCAGACACCGTCGCCCTCATCGCCCAGATGACCGCGCTCGACCCAGCCGACCGCCCCGCTGACGCCGCCACCGCGAGCGGCGCGATCCACCGCCGTCTCGCGGCCCTCTCCGTCTCCGACACCGACCGCCCCGTCGCGCAATACCTGCAGGCCGCGTTCACCCGATTGGAGGCAGAGGCGAGCGGTTTTAGCCACACCCTCGGCGCGCTGGTCGCCGCCGGGCGCCAGGGCACAGCGCAGCCCAGCCTCGGCACCGTCAGTTTGCCTGGCTTAGCGGCCCTTGGACGCCCGGTTGACACCCACGCGCCGGGGCTCTCGCCGCCGACACAATCGCCGCCGACGCGATCGCCGGTGTCCAGCTCGCCGCCGCAGACGCCCGACGCGCCTGCCTCACCGCGCCCGCCACAATCAGCAGCCGTCGCGGCGTCCGATCGCGCGCCCACGCTCACCCGGGCCACCGCGCCATTTGGCGTCAAGCGCCGCGTCTGGCTGGCGTTGCTGGTGTTACTCGGCGTCGCCACCACCGTGGGCTGGTGGCTGGGTGGGCGCGACAAGCCAGACCCAATCGCCGTGCCGTCAGCGTCCCCCGGCGCCGTGTCGCGGGCGCTAGATCCCGCCCTGGATCCGGCGCCTGACCCCGTCACGTCCGTGGCCGCCGGCCGCGCGATCGCTGACGTCACGCCGACGATCGCCGCCTCAGCTGCCTCAGCCGCCTCAGCCGCCTCAGCCGACGCAGCCGCCTCAGCCGCCTCAGCCGACGCAGGTACGCGCCGCGCCGTGGCCACGAGCGCAGCCCTCTCTGAGTCGGCGACGCCTGTCGCGGTCGCCGCGCAGCCCAGGCGCGTCCCGCCCGGCGCGTCTCGCCCGTCGGCGCGACGCGAGGCGAATCACGCCCGAAAGGGTGATCGCCACCGCCCGGCGCGCGGCGAGCTCGTCTTTCGCGTGCTCCCGGTCGACGCCGAAGTGAGCGTGGACGGCGAGCCTTCCGCCACACGACCCGCGAACGGCGTCTATCGCCTCAGTCTCACCGTCGGCGACCACACCATCGCGGTGCGCGACCCCGCCTCTGGCAAACGACAGCAGCGCGTAGAGGCTGTATTCAAGGGTGTGAAGCGCCGGGTCAGTGGGTTCACCTTGGTGCGCACCCTGCCGTAATGATCGGTCACGGCCGCTCGTCGTCGCGGCGCGCGCGCACGATTTCCAAAGCTGACCCGGGCCCGCTATGTTCCGCACATGAACCACGCGACACGAACGCTCACGACCGCGATGTCCGAGCGCTACACCCTCCCCACCTATCGTCTTCGAGTGCTCGATGGACCGAGCGCTGGCACCGAATGTGTCTTCGATCGGCGTCTCGTCTACTTGGGCTCCGCGCCCGACAATGATCTCGTCCTCGACGACGCAGCGGCCTCCCGCTCCCACCTCAAGATCGAGGGTGAGCGGCAGGGCTATCGCATCCGTGATCTGAACTCCAAGAACGGCACTTGGCTCGCCGGCAGTCGGGTCGTTGAGGTGGTGCTCACCGGCGACACCATCTTGCGTGTCGGCCAGACCCAGATCGCCTTCGAGCTGCTGGAGGAGGTGCACGAGGTCGCGCTCTCCCGCGAGCCTCGCTTCGGTGCGCTGCTTGGCGGGTCCCCCGAGATGCGCGAGATCTTCGCGCTGCTGGCGCGCGTAGCCGCGACCGACGTCACCGTCTTGGTGCAGGGCGAGTCGGGCACCGGCAAAGAGCTCGTCGCCGAGGCGCTGCACAGCCACTCTCGCCGGGCTTCCGGACCGCTCGTGGTGTTCGATTGCTCCGCCGTGCAGCACAACTTGGTCGAGAGCGAGCTTTTTGGCCATATTCGCGGCGCCTTCACCGGCGCGGTCGCCACGCGCGCAGGCGCGATGAGCGAGGCCGATGGCGGCACGCTGTTTCTCGACGAGATCGGCGAGCTGGACCTCGACCTGCAACCGAAGCTCCTCCGTGCGCTCGAGAAACATGAAGTGCGGCCGGTCGGCGGCAACGAGCGTCGGCGCGTCGACGTGCGGATCGTGGCCGCGACCAATCGGGATCTCGCCGCCATGGTGCGCGACGGCACGTTTCGCGAGGATCTGTACTATCGCCTCAACGTCATCAAGGTCGCCTTGCCGCCGCTGCGTCGACGCCCCGAAGACATCCCGCTGCTGGTCCACCACTTCCTCGCTGAAGCTCAAGCGAAGGCGCCAGAAGGCCGACAAATGACGGTGGGGTTCGAGACGATGCGTCAGCTGCAAGCGCACAATTGGCCCGGAAATGTGCGTGAATTGCGCAACAACGTCACACGAGCCACGGTGTTATCGAGCGGCAAAGAGCTGGAGATGCGGCTGGACACCAACCCGCTGCAGACGCAGGCGACCAGCCCAGGCGATGGCCTGGCGGTGCGGTACGATCTGCCGTTCAAGGACGCAAAGTCGCGGCTCATCGAGGAGTTTGAGCGTGCGTACTGGGCGCGCGCGCTCGAAGCGCACGGCTGGAACATCTCCGCGGCGGCGCGCGCGTCTGGGTTGCATCGCAAGTCGCTGGAATATGTGGTCCGCAAGCTCGATCTGCAGCGCCCGACCTGAGCGTCGGCATAACCACATGTCAACCGGCGGTAAGGGACGGTCAACGGCCGGTAACCGAGCGTCAACCCGATCTCTAGAGATCGCCAAGGCCATTGTAGATAACCGCTGTAAACGATCGACTGCGCGGCCGTGAGATCTCCAACATGCCGAAAAAAATTGCCTTTCGATCGAGGCCCGCTAGTCTGGCTGCAGGTGCTGAGCCCCTCCGCGGGGCGCTCAGATGGGCGGAGACGCCCTCGAATCCTCGGCCGCTTGACGCCGAATACGGAGTTCCACGTGTCCAAGACCAAAACGCAACTGAACACTCAGACGCAAACCCGAATCGACCTCGAGCAGGGCCTCCTCACGGCCGGGCTCAGCGCAACCGAAGAGCGTGCGCTGCGAATGCGGTACGGCATGGCCCGCGATCTCGACGCCGAGCTCACGTTCGCCGACGAGGGGCATCCAGAGGCCCGCGCGCAGGTGGAAGCTATCGAGCGGCGTGTGGTGGCGCATCTCACCACCGACGCGGACGCGCGCCGCAAGCAGGCCATCATCGAGGCGCTGCGCGAGCTGTAGCCCGGCGAGCGCTGCCGCGCGCCCGCGGCGTCTTCTCCTTGACTCTGATTTGAGCTTGGGGCATAGACGGCGCCCCCGGGAAGACCCGGGACCGATCCTGACGAGGTAGATTATGGCTTCCCATACCCAGCAGACCAAGAAGATTCGCAAGGCCAAGCGCCGCACCGCAGGGGCGCCCCGCAAGGCTGCCATTCGACGCGAGCATCGGCTCCAGTCGGAGCAGGTCCTTGAGCAGGCCCTCGGCCACGCCGTGTCGCTGTTGAAGACGACTTAGGTTCCGCGCTGTTCCGCCGCCGATCTTGGCTTCGAGACTGGGGCTTCGGGACTGGGGCTTCAAGACTGGGTCTTCAAGACTGGGGCGCAGAACGGCCAGCTGAGCCCGCTCTGACTGCCCTCAAGCTCCTCTCGCTCCAACTCCACCTGGCAGTGACCGCAAATGGGTCAACCGCCGCTTGGCGGCGAGACGGCTAGCGGTCCTGAGTGGCGCGGACCCAACGCTCGCTCACAGCGTCCATACGCACTTCAGGAAGCGATCATCGTCCATCAGTGGCGGTGATCGCTTCTCTGCGTCACGATGGGCGCGATCGTCTTCGTGACGACGCCGCGCTGAATCGTATGGGTCGCCGAGACGTCTGTGCGCTCAGGTGCTGTCGGGAAGAGCGGCGACGTCTGCCGGGTTGAAACCGCCCGGTGGCGACCGGCTCGACGACGCGAGGCCACTGGGCACGAGGGGAGGCGCATGGCGGTGGACAGCAGATCAGAGCGCCTCGGGGCGACGATGGATGTGCGCCCCGACCGCCTCGGCGACGACGCGCGTCAGCGTCTCCATGAGCTCATCGCCGTGTTGGCGCGCGTCCGCCGTCGACTTTGGCTCCAACGCAGCGCGGCCCGGAGCGTGCGCTTGCTCACCCTCGCCGGGCTGCTGTTCGCCTCCCTCATCATCCTGATTCGTTCCGCTGCTGTCGCCGCCGCGCTCGATTCGCGGGTCGAGCTTGGCGGCATCTGTGTCGGCGTGCTGGGTGTGCTCTGGATGGTGTTGCATCAGACGCGCTGGCGTACGGCGGCCCATGTGCTCGATGGTCGCGCGCAGGGCTACGACCGCGCCGCCACAGCGCTGGATCTCGCCGTTCGGCCGATGGATCCGGCCTGGACGTCGATTCAGGCGGACGCCGCGACCACCTGGGCGCGCGGCGTCGATCTGCCGGCGGCGCTGCCGTGGCGGCGACCGCAGGGGCTGGCTGAGCTGGCGGTAGCCGCGCTCTGCGTCGTGACGGCGTTCGTGTTGCCGTTGACGTGGCTCGCGCCGGCCGGCCGAGGCGGCGTCGCCCACGCAGTAGCCCCCTTTGTGCCACCAGCGCCGCTCGCCTTCCCGTCCGCCGCGGATCTGTTGAGCGCCGACGCGTTGACGCTGCTGCGTGAAGACGCCGAGGTCTTGGCGGACATTGGTAAGCAAGTCGATGATGTCGCTACGAAACGGTGGCTCGAGCGCGTGGCCCAGGTGCTGCGAGACGTCGAGCAAGGCCGCGTCGACAAGCGCACCGCCCTCGTCGCGTTGGCCAAGTTGGAGAGGACGCGACCCGGGGCCTCCGGGAACGACTCGCTGGTCAAGGACAAGCCTAGCTCCGATCCGACGGGCAACGACGCAGATCCCAAGGATGCCGCGAACCAGCGCAGCGCCAGCAACGACGCGGCAAATCAGGATCCCGCAGGCAAGAATAGTGCTGGCAAGAATAGTGCTGGCAAGAATAGTGCTGGCAAGAACGCCGCCGGCACCCCGGCGGCCAGTGATGAACGCCGCGCCGAGAAAGACCGCCAAACCGATCGCGCCGTGACCAATCGCGTCGCCAACGCCCTGAACGACGCCCTCGCCGGCGCTCCGGAGGGCGCGATGCGCGACGCGATGAAGAAGGCGGCCGAGAAGAAGGACCTCGGCCTCATGGGCAGGATGCTCGAAAAGCTCGCGGAGCGGGCGCAGAAGGACATGAACGACAAAGAGCTCAAGAAATGGATGAAAGTCGCCGAGAAGTTCGCCGACAAGCTGGGCGATCAGCAGGTGCCCAAGCGATTTTCGGAGCTGGAGAGACGGGTGCGGCGGCTGCAGGCTAAGCGCAAACAGCAGGGTGGGCTGGGGCAGTCTGACCGGCGGCGTCTCGCCTCGAACAAGCGCGAGCTTCAGCAGCTGCAGAAGGAACACGGCGACGTCGCGGGGGCGAAGTATCAGCTCCAACGTCTGCAGAAAGAGGCCAAGAAAGCGGCTCAGGAGCTGCGGCGAACGCGGGAAGCGGCGAGCCGACTGCAGCAGCAGCGCGGCAAGAAGTCGCAGCGGGAGCTTCGGCGCCAGCAAGCGCGCAGTCAGATGCAGCGAGGGCTGCGAGAGCAGATGCGGCGCGCGGCGGGGGAGATGCGGCGGCAAAGTGGGCAGCAACGCACGCGTCAGGCGCAGCGGATCGGTCAGCGACGGTTGCGAGATCTGAAGGACACGCTGCGGCGATCCGGCGAGAAAAACACCGCCCGCAAGGACTTTGAGCGGCGCGCGCGCGAGAAAAAAACGGCGCAGACGGGGCCGAAAGGGCGCATGCCGGATCGACCGACCCCAGGGCAGCAGAGCCGCCGCGCTGCGGAGCGTCGCGCGAAGGAGAAGGCGGCGCGGCAGGCGCAGGGCCAGGGCAAGCAGCGGTCGCGCGACTCAGAAGCCGGGCGGCGCGGCAAAAAGGGCCAGCGATTTCGTCTCGGCCAAGGCGACATGCCCGATCGCACGCGGATGCGGATGATGCGCCAGAGCCAAGGGCAGGGGGACCCGACGCAGCCGGGCTCGCAGCAGGGTGAGGGGTCCAAGCCGGGCGGCAAAGGCAATCAGCCTGGACAGGGGCAAGGCGGGCCAAACACGGGCAAGCGCAACGCCATGGCGGCGGCGCGTACCGAGCAGGTGAAGGGCGTCGACGGCGAAGGCCCGAGCATCAAGAAGGTCTTCACGGAGGCCGCCAAACGCGGCTTTGCGCGGCGGGGTTGGCGGCAGGTCTATGCCGACTACAGCGAAGTGGCTGAAGAGATGATGGAGTCCGAGGGGCTGCCGGTCGGGCGCAAGGCCCTGGTGAAGCGGTATTTCGAGTTGATCCGACCGCGTTAAGCGCGGTCATGTGAGGCAGCGATGAGCCAACAGTTGAACGGGTCCGGGGCGATGGATGAAGCGGCGCTGCGCGAGAAGATCACCTGGGTCACGGCGCGTCTGAGCGCGTTGCGCAGCACCATCGGTGAGGTGATCGTCGGACAGGAGGCCGTCGTGGAGGGCGCGATCATCGGCCTGTTCGCGGGCGGCCACGTGTTGCTTGAGGGCGTGCCGGGTGTCGGCAAGACCATGCTGGTGCGGACCCTGGCGAGCGCCGTGAACCTGCAGTTTTCGCGCGTGCAGTTCACGCCCGACCTGATGCCGACCGACATCGTCGGCACCCACGTCCTCATCGACGATGGTCGTGGCGGCCGGTCGTTTACCTTTCAGCAGGGGCCGGTGTTCACCAACATTCTGCTCGCGGACGAGGTCAACCGCGCGACGCCCAAGACCCAGTCTGCCCTGCTGGAGGCGATGGCTGAGGGGCACGTCACCGTGGGCCGTGACACACATCCCTTGTCGCAGCCGTTTTTTGTGATGGCGACCCAGAACCCGCTGGAGATGGAGGGCACGTACCCGCTGCCCGAAGCGCAGCTCGACCGCTTCATGTTCAAGCTCGACGTGCCCTTTCCGTCTCGCGCTGAGCTACATGAGATCGTCGTGCGGACGGTGCGCAATGAGCTGACGACCGTGTCTGCGGTGCTGACCGGCGAAGAGATCTTGGCGGTACGCAAGATCGCGCTGGGCTGTCCGATCGCCCATCACATCGTCGATTTTGCGATCCGCATCGTGGAGGCCACCCACGGCAACGCCAAGGGCGCGCAGCAGTACCTGCGTGCGGGCGCGAGCCCACGCGCGGTGCAGGCCTTGATCGTCGGCGCGAAGCTGCGGGCGTTGTTCGACGGCCGCACCAACGCCGCCATTGAGGATATCCGCCATCTCGCCACGCCGGTCCTGCGTCATCGTGTGTTGCTGAACTTCGACGCAGAGGCCGACAACGTGAACCCGGCGCAGGTCTTGGAGACGATCATCGCCGAGGTCGATCGGACGCTGTAACCCCGACAATCCGGCCTCGCCGCCCTCACCGCGCCCCTGGAGGCTCCCCCTGAGCACCGCTATTCGCACGGACCTGTTTGACGCTGCGTTTCTGCGACGCATCGAGCACCTGTCGTTGCTCGCGCGCCGGATGGCGTCGTCGGGCCAGCGGGCCCAGCGTCGGGCGCGCAAGGTGGGCAGCGGCATCGAGTTTGCCGACCACCGCGCGTACACGGCCGGCGACGATCCCCGCCACATCGATTGGAAGGTGTTTGGTCGCTCCGAGAGGCTGCTGCTCCGCCAGTACGAGGAAGAAGAAGATCTCTCGGTCTACTTTCTGCTCGATCGCAGCTCGTCCATGGGCATGGCGCCCGCCGGGCAACTCAGCCTGTTTGAGCGCGCGCTGCAGATCACCGCCGCGCTCAGCTACATCTCCCTGTCGAACCTCGATCGCGTCGCGGTCGTGCCCTTCGCCGATCGCCACGCCCGGCCACAGCGACCCTTGCGCGGCAAAGGCCAGTTTTTCCGCATTCTGCGCGAGCTGTCGGCCCTGGAGCTGGGCGGGCAAACCCACCTCAACAGTGTCCTGCGCGACTTCCCCCGCTATCGCCCGCGGCGCGGCCTCGTGGTGCTGATCAGCGATTTTTACGACACGGAAGGCCTCGGCGACGGGCTGCGCTATCTCGCGCTGAACGGCTACGAGCCTATGGTGCTGCAGCTGGCCGATGAGGGGCTGTTTCGGGCCGACCACTGGGGCGATCTTAGCCTCGTCGACTGTGAGACCGGCGACGTTCGCGAAGTCACGCTCACGCCAGCGCTGCTGCGCGCCTATCGCGCGGCGTTTGAGCGGCTCTCCGCCCGCATCAGCAGCCTCAGCCGTGAGGTGGGCGCGCGCCATCTGCGGGTCGACGTCTCCAGCCCATTTGACGAAGTGGTGATGAAGATCTTCCGATCCGGAGGATTCCTCGGGTGATGGACGCTTTCCTACCGCTGCAAGAGTGGGCGACGCTGGCGGCCGGCGTGCTGCTGGGTGTGGCGTTGCTGTATCTGCTGCGACCGCGTCGGCGCCGGATCGACGTGCCCTTTGGTGGACTCTGGCAGGAGGTGTTGGCGCAGGCCGACGCGCGCAGCCTCGGTCGACGCTGGCGGCGGGTGCTCTCGTGGCTGCTGATGAGCGCGCTCGCAGCCCTGATGTTGGGGGCGATCGGCGAAGCCCACATCGGCCTGCGTGGCTGCACCGCCCCACCGGTCATCGTGCTTCGCCACACCGTCATCGTCATCGACGCCTCGGCGTCGATGCAGACCGAAGACGGCTTGCCGCTACCCGGTCGCCTAGACGCGCGCACCCGGCTTGAGGAGGCCCGTGATCGCGCGGTGAAGCTGATTCAGGACGCGCCCCGCGGTGAGCGCTTCTTGGTGTTGAGCGCGTCCGGCCGACTGCGGGCGCGATGCGGTTGGACGACAGACAAGCAGGTCTTGGCCAAAGCCATCGCCGGGATCGCCGCGAGTGACGGCGGTCTCGACCTGCAGCGCGCCCTCGACGCCGCGAGCGACGCGCTGGTGGGTCGGCAGGCGCCACGCATCGTGTTTGTGACGGACGGCGGCCCCCCGATCACCCCGTTGGTCCGGCAGCTCGACGCCGCGCACGCGACCGTCCACGCCGTCGTCCATGCGACTGTCGGACCACTTCGCGAGCCCGCAGACGCGTCGCCGCCGACCAAGGCGGCCGCGTCGCGTCGCGCCCAGACGACCCAGGCGGTCGATAACCTCGCTGTGGAGCGTGTCAGCGTGCGCGCCCAACCTGGCGACGCGAGTCGTGGCGTGCTCATGGCGCGGGTGCGCAACGATCGCGCCGTTGACGTCGTCGCGCGCCTGGAGATCGCCGCCTCGGCCGACGCGCAGACCGTGGCGGATTTCCAGGATGATCGCTCGGTCCGCGCCCTCCGCTCCCTCGCGGTTCCGGCGCGTCGCAGCGCGTGGCTGCGGGTCGATGATCTCGACTTGTCGGTGGGTCGCTTCGCCGTGCGTGTGCGACCGCCAGAGGACGCCGATTGGCGCGATCGCGCACCGTGGGATGACTGGGGGTTTGCGGTCGTCGCCGAGCGCAAGCGACTCGGCGTGCTGCTGGTCAGCGAAGGCAACCTGTTCCTCGAGGCGGCCTTGATCGCCAACGATCGCTATCGGGTCCGCGTCGTCAAACCGAAAGACTACGATCCCGCCACAAAACCTAGCGGCGTGCAGGTCGTCGTGCTCGACCAGGTGCCGCAGAGCCTGCCGCCCGGTCTGCCGGGGATGAGGTTCGCGCTCGCCCCGCCAACCGGCGCGCCCGCCACGAGCCTGCATGACGCCGGCGACCTGATCGTGCGCGACCACAACCACCCTGTGATGCGCGGCGTGACGTTTCACGACGCCAACCTCGACCAGGTGCGCACGCTGCCCACGCTCGCCGGGGATCAGGTCCTCGCTGGCGAGCGCGGCGGCGGCGCGGTGTTGGTGGCGCGGGACGACGAGGTCAGGACGTTGGAGTTTGGTATCAACCTGATGGAGACCGATCTAGGCGCTCGCTACGCCTTGCCCGTGTTCATGGGCAACGCCATCGATTGGCTGGCCGGCGAGGAGGGCGGTCTGCTGTCGCCGCTGGTGCTCGGTCAGCCCTTCTCGGTGCAGGCGCCAGTGCGCTCGCAGATGTGGATTTGGGCCGCGCCGAACCGCGCGCCGGTCCCCGCTCGGGTCTCTGGCGGACAGCTGGTGGGCACCACCGAAGCCCAAGGCGTGCACGAGTGGCGCACCGGCGAGAGTCAGCTGCTGGCGCGGCCGACCCGGTTGCCCGAGAGCGAACGACCGGGGCTGCTACGCCCGCCAAAACAGCGTTTGAGCGCGCAATTCGCGCCGACCGAGCCCTTGCGCGCGACCACCCCAGCATGGGCGTGGCTGCTGCTGGCCGCGTTGGCGCTGCTCGTGGTGGAGTGGACCCTGTATCACCGCAGGAGGACCGTATGAGCGTGCGACGCGCGTTGGCGATCCTGTTGTGGCTGGTAGGCGGCGCCGCGCTGGCCGTGATCTTTTCGGATGACCTGCCGCGCTGGATCGCCGACGCCGAGAGCGCTGGCTGGTTCCTGGCGCGGCCACGTTGGCTGCTCGCGGCCGGCCTCGCCTGGTTGCTGCCGGTCGCCGCGCTCGGCTCGCTGACCGATTTGCCGCGCTGGCAGCAGGTGCTGCAGACGCTCGTGCGCATGACGATCATCGTGCTGCTCGCGCTCGCGCTGGCCGGTCCACGGGCCCGAGAAAACAAGCCGCGCGGCGTGCATGTCGTGCATTTGGTCGATGTCTCGGCGTCGATGACCAGCGTCGCCCTCAAGCAGGCGCAGGACCGCATTCACCAGTCCCTGCGCGCGCTGAAACGACCGCATCTGGACCGCTTCGCGCTGCCCGGTGTCGACGCCAAGGACGCAGACCTGCGCGTCGACGTGGTGCGGTTCGACGGTCGCGCCCTGCGCCTGCCGTGGCCAGCCACCGCCGTGGCAGACCCAAGCAAGTCCGATGCCGGCACGCTGGCCGCCGACCCAAGCTCGCTCGCGCCCCCGCCGCTGCGGCGCGACCCAAAGACGGGCCGCGCCACAGACTTGGAGGGCGCGCTGAACGTCGCCCTTGGTCTGGTCGATCCCGAGCGGGTGGGTCACATCGTGATCTGGTCGGACGGCGTCGAGACCCGTGGCGATCTCAGCGGCTTGGCTGCGCCGCTCCGAGAGGCCGGTGTCCGCGTCCACACACCCGCGAACTTCAGCGTCAAAGCCGCGGCCGAGCTGCTGGTCGAAGGCATCGATGTACCCGGCACCCTACGCGCGAACTTGCACTTTCCAGTCGCGATTCAGGTCCGCACCAGCGACCCCGCCACGGTGCGCTGCGAACTGAAGGGCAAGGGCGACATGCCCGATCCGGTGACGGTGACGCTGCACCCTGGCACGCAGAAGGTGGCGCTCGGTCGCGCGCGGATCAAAGACGGCGGCCACCACGAGCTGAGCGCCGCGTGCACGGTCGTGACCGGCAGTGATCGATTTGCGTCCAACAATCAGATCCGCGCCCGCGTCGTCGTCAAGCAGCGGCCCAAAGTGCTGTACGTCGAGGGTGCGCGGGGCCAGGCGCGCTATTTGGCCCGCGCGCTCGAGCATGACTTTGAGGTCGAGGTCCGCGACGCGAGCGGCGTGCCGCGCACCGTCACCGACATGAAGCGCTACAACGCCGTGATCCTCTCGGACGTCGCACGGATCTCCGCGGCCGGCGTGCAGCAGGTCACCGAGGGCGACATGCGGGCGATGGAGCGCTACGTCAAACAAGGCGGCGGCTTGCTCGTGCTCGGCGGCGAGAACAGCCTCGGCTCGGGCGGCTTTCAGGGCACGTACCTCGACAAACACGTGCTGCCCGTGCGCATGGACATCGACAGTGAGATCGAGCAGCCGTCCATCGCCATGATGCTCACGATCGACCGGTCGGGCTCCATGAGCGGCGCCAAGATGGAGCTGGCCAAAGAAGCAGCGCGGGCGACGGCGGACGCGCTGGGTCACGAAGACAAGATCGGCGTCATCGCCTTCGACAACATCGCGCGGACGGTGGTGCGGCTGCAGCGGGCGGGCAATCGCTACCGGATCGCCACGAACATCTCGCGCATCAGCGCTGGCGGCGGAACCCACATCTATCCGGCCTTGCAGCAGACTTTTACGGCCTTGCAGCGGGTCCGCGCCAAGGTCAAACACGTCATCTTGCTCTCTGACGGTCAGGCGCCGCGGGCGGGGATCGACGCGCTGGTCCGCCAGATGCGCCGCGCCGGCATCACCGTCACGACCGTCGGTGTCGGCGCTGAGGTCGATCGCACGCTGCTGGAGGCCATCGCGGATCGGGGCGGCGGGCGGGCCTACTTCACCGATCGACCAGAGACCCTGCCGCGCATCTTCGTGCGGGAGACGCGACAGCTGTCGGGCGAGACCCTCGTCGAGAAGCGGGTGCGGCCCCGCAAGGCCCCCAACGTCGGCCGTGTCGACATGCTGCGCGGCATCGACTGGCGCTACGGACCCGTGTTGATGGGCTTTCTGACCACGAAGGTGAAGCCGACCGCGCAGGAGATTCTCCGCGTCTCGACCGGCGAGCCGCTGCTGGTGCGGTGGCGGCTTGGGCTTGGCAAGGTCACGGTGTGGACGTCCGATCTGAAAAATCGCTGGGCCCATCATTGGATCGATTGGCCCGGCTATCCGGTGCTCGCGCGTCAGATGGTGGGTGATCTGCTGCAGGAGGAGATGGGGATGCGCCTCGTGGTCCAGCTCGCCCGCGAGCGCGATCGGCTGCGGATCGCCGTGGACGCCGTCGATGAAGACGACCACTGGATGAAGGAGCTCTACGGCCGCGCCGAGCTGACGATGCCCGACGGCTCCAAACGCACGCTGTCGCTGCCTGAGGTGGCGCTGGGTCGCTACGAGACCACCGTGCCGCTGCGTCAGTTTGGGCCGTATGACGTGCGGGTGACGCTGCGCGGCGATCCGACCAGCCCCGCGCTGGCTAGCGGTGGCGCGACGGCGGTGCATCCCTACCCCGAGGAGTTTCGCCTCGGCGGCGCCGATCTGCGCGGTCTGCACAGCCTCGTTCGAGAGACGCACGGCACCGTCGGCGCGACCCCCGCCGCGTGGCGGGACGCGCAGGGCCGCAGCGTGAAGTCGTGGCGGTGGATCTGGCTCGATCTCGTCCGCCTCGCCCTGCTGCTGCTGCTGGTGGACATCGCCTTGCGCCGCGTCCGTCTCGGCCGCGCGACGGCGACGAGCTGGTATTCGCGCTAGCGCGTCGCGCGTTCATCCCGCGTCCATCGCGCTCCGCCAAGCCCACCCTTCAGCTCACCGCCAGCAGCAGCTTCTGCATGTGCTTGACCTCATCTCGCAGCGCCGCGGCTCTCTCAAACTCGAGTGACCGCGCCGCCGCCTTCATCTCGTCGCGCAGCCCTTCGATCCGGGCTTGCAGCTCCTTGAGGTCGGTGATGTGCATCACATCGGCCGCCTCCTGCTCGCCGCCGCCCTTCTGCAGCGTCTCGATCCCGGTGATCGCTTTGCGAATCGACGTCGGCGTGATGCCGTGCGCGACGTTGTAGGCCGCCTGGATCTCACGGCGCCGATCCGTCTCGTCCATCGCCGATCGCATCGAGCCGGTGATGCGGTCTGCGTACAAGATGACGCGCCCCTCCAGGTTGCGAGACGCCCGGCCGATCGTCTGCACCAGCGACCGATGCGAGCGCAAAAAGCCCTCTTTGTCGGCGTCCAAGATGCCTACCAGCGAGACCTCGGGCAGATCGAGCCCCTCGCGCAGCAGGTTGATCCCGACCAGCACGTCAAAATCACCGGCCCGCAGTCCACGCAGCAGCTCGATGCGCTCCAGGGTCTCGATGTCGCTGTGCATGTAGCGCACACGCACTCCCAGATCGGCGTAGTACTCGGTCAGGTTCTCGGCCATGCGCTTCGTCAACGTCGTGATCAACACGCGTTCGTGGCGCTCGACGCGCAGCCTGATCTCACCGAGCAGGTCGTCGATCTGTGTGCCCACCGGCCGCAACTCGATGACCGGATCGAGCAGCCCCGTCGGCCGCACCACCTGCTCGATGATCTCGCCCTCCGTCTGCTCCAACTCCCAGTTTCCCGGCGTCGCGGACACATAGATCGACTGCCCGATGCGCGCCCGGAACTCGTCGAACATCAGGGGCCGGTTATCCATGGCGCTCGGCAAGCGAAAGCCAAACTGCACGAGGTTCTGCTTGCGTGACCGATCGCCGCGATACATGGCCCCGACCTGCGGCATCATGACGTGCGACTCATCGACGACGAGCAAAAAATCCTTGGGAAAGTAGTCGATCAGCGTCGGTGGCGGCTCACCGGCGTCGCGGCCGGTCAGGTGGCGCGAGTAGTTCTCGATGCCCTTGCAGAAGCTGCGGCTCTGCAGCTCCTCCAGATCGAACATCGTCCGCTGCTCGAGGCGCTGCCGCTCCACCAGCTTGCCCTCCTCCGTGAGCTCCTGCAGCCGATCGCGCAGCTCCATCGCGATGGTCCCGCGCGCGCGGGCCACGGTCTCCGCAGAGGTCACGAAGTGGCTGTTCGGGTAGATGTGAACACTCTCCACCGACGCGTCAGATCGACCTCGCAGCGGGTCGATACGGTCGATCGCCTCGATCTCGTCACCCCACATGGAGATGCGGTAAGCGTAGTCGTCGGCGGCGGCCGGCTGCACCTCGATCACGTCGCCACGGGCGCGAAAGTGGCCACGACTCAGATCCATGTCGCTGCGTTCATACTGAATGTCGACGAGGGCGCGCAGCAGATCGCGGCGGCCGATCTGCTGACCCACCGCGAGCGGTAGCCGCATGTCGACGTAGTCCATGGGCGCGCCGAGGCCGTAGATGCAGCTGACGGAGGCGACGATGATCACATCCCGTCGCTCGAGCAGCCCGAACGTCGCGGCGTGGCGCATCCGGTCGATCTCTTCGTTGATCAGCGAGTCTTTTTCGATGTAGGTGTCGCTCGACGCGATGTAGGCCTCAGGCTGATAGTAGTCGTAATAACTAACGAAATACTCGACGGCGTTGTTGGGAAAGAAGCTCTTGAACTCGGCGTGCAGCTGCGCCGCGAGCGTCTTGTTCGGCGCCAGCACGAGCGTTGGCCGCTGGGTCTGCATGATGACGTTGGCGATCGTGAAGGTTTTGCCCGATCCGGTGACCCCCAACAGCACCTGGCTCTCTTTTCCAGCCGCCAACCCCGCAACGATCTCCGCGATCGCCGCCGGCTGGTCGCCGCTGGGGGTGAATGGGGAGACCAACTCAAAACCGCTCATAAACAAACTCCTTTGGGGCGGTAGGCCTCGCAGTGGGACGAATGCGGAGGCGCGGAGGTCGGTATAGCCGCGTTGCAAGCGCGCTGACCAGACCGCGTTTTTTTGTCGATGCACAACAGAGTTGACCGTTGCGCGCTCCCTGCCTAGTCTGCCGCGTCCAACTGCTCGTGTTGTCACAGTAGCCGTCAGGTAGGGGCTTGGCGGCGATGGTGAGCGGGCAGTAAGGGGAGATAGACGGATGCGCCGCCTTTTGCAGCGGGTCGCTCCGTGGTTCGGCTTCGTCAGCGCGTTGATCTTGCTCGTCGGCTGTTCCAGTCGTGTCGAGTCGGCCAGCGCCCCGATCAAGCCGCCACCGCGGGTCAACTCAGCACCAGGGGTCGCTCCGCCAATTACCGCCACAACGACCACACGGATGGTTCCAGGCGGTTAGCGGCACCAGTGGTGCCACGGGAGATACAATATGTCGCGCAACGTTTTCGGGCGGATCACCGCCATCGCAGCGGTCGCGGTCGCGCTCTCGCTGACCGGTTGTGGCAAGAAGGCTGACAAGAAAGCCGCACCTGCCAAAGCCGAAGCAAAGAAGGGTGACGAGAAGGCTGGAGAGAAGAAGGCTGACGAGGCCGCCAAGCCGGAAGAGGCCAAGGCCGCCGAGGCTGCAGCGCCGGGTGCTGCTGGTGAGAACGTCGTCAAGGCTCAGGCCCTCGTCGACAAGATGGCCGGCAAGATGGAAGAGATGCTGAAAGAGGTCGAAGGCGCCGGTGGCGACCAGGCCAAAATCAAGGAGATCGGCGAGAAGTTCAAGACGTTCGCCGAGTCCAACAAGACCGAAGGCGAGGCCCTGAACAAGGCCCTCTCGCCCGAAGAGAAGAAGGTTGTGGACGGTTACGCCCGCAAGAAGATGGCGCCGCTCATGGGTAAGTTCATGGCCGTCATGATGAAGAACCGCCCAGCACCGGGTGCTGCTGCGCCTGGCGCCGCCGCTGCTCCTGCTGGCGCCGCTCCGGCCGCTGCTGCTCCGGCCGCCGCTGCTCCGGCAGCTGGTGCTCCGGCCGCTGCGGCCGCCAAGCCTGCTGAGGCCGCGCCCGCCGCTCACTAAGCGTGCGCTGGTAAGCGAAACAGTTGGCGCGCGGCGCGGTCGAGACACTCGGCCGCGTCGCGCGCTTCGTTTTGCGGCCCTGCGCTTCGCCCCGCTTCGTGTTGCAGACCCCCATTGGAGTGGGCGTCGGTTGGCCGCAGCGGCGCCCCCCGGCGTCGAGCGCGTCGGCATTGACACCACCTAGCCGTCGGGGCTATCGCCTTGGTCGCTCACACGGATCGCATTCGGGAGACACGCGCATGAACAAAGTCTTTGCCAACGCAGTGGAAGCCATCTTTGATGTCGGCGACGGCGCAACGATCCTCAGCACTGGATTTGGCCTGTGCGGCAACCCGGAGAACCTGATCGCCGCGCTGAACGCGAAGGGCGTCAGCGGCTTGACCGTGATCTCCAACAACGCGGGTGTCACCAACGACGGCCTCGGCGTGCTGCTCCAGAGCCGCCAGGTCAAGAAGATGATCTCCAGCTATGTCGGCGAGAACAAGGAGTTCGAGCGCCAGTTCTTGGGCGGCGAGCTCGAGGTTGAACTCAACCCGCAGGGCACACTGGCGGAGCGAATCCGCGCCGGTGGGGCCGGAATCCCGGCGTTTTACACGCCGACCGGCTACGGCACGCTCGTGAGCGAGGGCAAGGAGACGCGGGATTTCGACGGCCGCCCCTGTGTCCTCGAGACGGCCCTGACGGGGGATTTCGCCTTCATCAAGGCCTGGAAGGGCGACACGTGGGGCAACCTCGTCTACCGCAAGACCGCACGTAACTTCGCGCCGATGATGGCGGCCGCCGGCAAGATCACGATCGTCGAGGTCGAGGAGCTGGTACAGCCTGGCGAGCTCGACCCGGACGCGATCCACACGCCGGGCATCTACGTGCAGCGCATCTTCCAGGGCGCTGACTACCGAAAGCCGATCGAGCAACGCACGACGCGGCCGAGGAGCTGAGCCGTGTGCACACGTGCGCCACATGGCGCGATGCAGCTCGTGCTGCTCGCCGTGGGCCTCTGGTTTACGGCCTGCCAGTCCCCCGCCACATCAGCCACGTCTGCGCCTGCGCCGGCGGCTAGCGCCACGCTGTCAGCCCCAGTCTCCGGCGCGATCGCCAAGGCACCGCCGTGGTCACGGCCTGGCTACGTGCGTCCCAAAATCATTGATTTCCATGGTCACCTGAGCATCTACGGCGTCGACGCCATCGCGACGATCCTCGACGACAACGGCATCGATCAGATCGTCAACCTGTCGGGCGGCAGCGGCCGTGGTGGCGGTCGGTCGTGGATCTTGAGCCGCGTGCTGTCGGAGCGCTTCGGCGGCCGCGTTCTGAACGCGATGAACGTGGATTGGCGGGGCTTTGGTCAGCAAGGCTGGGCGGAGCGAGAGGTCGCGAACTTGCGCACGGCGGTGCGTGACCAGGGATTTGTCGCCTTGAAGATCAGCAAGGCCCTCGGCCTCGGTGTGGAGGCACCGGACGGCAAGCTGGTGATGCCCGACGACCCGCGCCTCCGCCCGCTGTGGGGCGAGGCGGCTCGACTCGGGGTGCCCGTGTGTATCCACGTCGCAGATCCCAAAGCGTTTTGGGCCAAGCCGGACGCGAGCAATGAGCGCTACGCCGAGCTGTCTGCCCATCCAAGCTGGACGTATTTCGGCAAGGCTGGCGTCGCCTCGTGGACCGCGCTGCTCGACGCGAGCGAGCGCTTGTTTCAGCAAAACCCCAAGACCACGTTTGTGGCGGTGCATTTTGGCAACGCCGCGGAGGAGCTCGATCGGGTCGACCGCATGTTGACCCGACTGCCCAACGTCTGGATCGATGTGTCCGCGCGCGTCGGCGAGTTTGGTCGCCACGCGGCCGAAAAAGTGCGCGCGTTTTTTGTGCGGCACCAAGATCGCGTGCTGTTTGGCACCGACATTGGCATCAGCGATTCGTACCTCATGCTTGGCTCCAACGGCGAGCAGCAGCCGACGATGGCGGATGTTCGACCCTTCTACGAGGCCCATTTTCGGTACTTTGAGGGCAGCGATCGCCAAATCGCGCACCCGAGCCCGATCCAAGGCACGTGGAAGGTGGACGCGATCGCCCTGCCCGATGGTGTGCTGAACAAGCTGTATCGCGACAACGCGCTGCGGCTTCTGGCCGCGGGTCGTCAGCGTCGCAGCCTCATGGTGCGCTAGGCGCGCTCGGCGCGGGCTGCGCTGGAACCGCGCTGTCGCCTTCGCCCACTGCGGCTGCCGCACCCCTTGCGTCGCCGTGTGCGGCCGGCGTGGCGGCTCGCAGCAACAACCACACGCTGTCGCGCTCGCGCCGGATCCGCTGCCGGTCGAACTCCCCGGGTCCGTCGAAGGTCGGATGTTCGGTCACCAGGGCGTTCAGGTTCTTGTGCAGGTCCTTCAGCACATCCACGCCGAGTCCACGCCGCGCGACGCTGCCTGCGCCGTCTGAGATCAGGATCCAGCGCAGGTACGCCAGCGCGAAGTGCGTCTCCGGTGTCTTCGGCGCGTGTTTCACCATGCGGTCGACGAGATCCCTGATCTGCTGGAACTGCTCGCCGAGCACACCGGCTTGCACCGAATGATAGATCGCGGCGATGGCCGTCTTCCGGGCGCCGCTCGCCGCCTGCAACGTCGCGTCATCCCAGCTGACCGCCACACTCAACAGCATGCGGGCAGCCGGCTTGCGGCCCTCCAGACTCACCAGCGCATCATGCAACGCCGCGAGCACGCCAGCGCCGTCGGCCGGGGCCTGCATCAGCACGAGGCCCGGCGGTGGCTGCGTCACCGCGACGGATTGCCACGGTGATGACGGCGCTGCCGCGTGGCGACAGCCCGGGATCGCGACCAGACAAGCGCCGAGCACCCAGCCCAGCCACTGAGAGGGGAAGCGGAGGCCTCGCTGTGCAATCCCTATCACGTGGGCTCCTTCGGCAGCGTTCGCTCCGCTGGCGCAAGCGCGTGCAGCAACGCCGCTGCGGATCGTCCCGACCGCGGCTCAATCCACTGCGGCAGCAGCTCGAGCAATGGCACCAGCACAAAGTCACGATCGGCGATTCGCGGATGGGGCAGGGTCAACGTCGGCTCCTCGCGGCGCAGCTGGCCAACGGCGAGTAGATCTAGGTCGAGCGCTCTGCTGCCGTGGTGGCCCTCTCGCGCGCGGTCACGACCAAACGCCGCCTCGATGGCGTGCAGCTGCGCCAACAGCGTCGCCGGGTCGGCGCTCGTATAGCCGAGCCCCACAGCGTTGGCAAAGCGTGGGCCGTTGGCCTGCTCGGCCGGGCGGGAGCGCCACACACGACTCAATCGCGGCCGCACTAAGCCAAGCTCCGCGACGACCGCACGCCAAGCCATCGGCAGCGTGCGGACCGGGTCTGCGACGTTGGCTCCGAGGGCGATCAAGGTGAGCTCCATGCCGGGCAGCATGCACCACGCTTGCCGCCGTGGCACGTGGGTCGCATTATCCCGTCCCCAACGCTGCGCGAGGAGGTGATTCGGTGAACCGTTATGACATGAGTTCGAGCACGCAACCCGCGATGGGCCACCACGGCGCGCTGGTCACGGCGCTCACGGCTGTGCTGCTCCTGTCGCTGGTCGGCTGCAAACACGCCGACTCGGCCAAGGCCGCCACCGTCGACACGACGTCGGCCGCGCCGCCGACGGCCAAGGGCGGCGCGACGACCACGAAGGTGGAGCCGGCCCCAGCCCCCAAAGCGCCAGCTTCTGCGCTGCCGAAGAACGTCGACACCAAAGGGTTGGATCCCGCCGAGGTGAAGATCCTCGCCCAGCTCCTGGACGATCAGTTCGATCCGTGTGGCAAGCCGCGCTCCTTCAAGCAGGCCGTCGTCGCCGGTGATTGTGCGATGGCGACCCGCCTGGTGCGCTTCATCAGCCACAAGCTGCAGCAGGGCTATGGCAAACGAAAGATCCTCGCGCTGCTGCTGCGGGAGATCGAGCGACTCAACACGGTCGTCGAGTTGGATCTGGACGGCGCGCCACGCGCTGGGCCCGAGCACAGCAAGGTCAAGGTCGTCATCTTCTCCGACTTCCAGTGCCCCTTCTGCGGCAAGGCCTACAAACCGCTGAAAGAGCTGCAGACGCACTACAACGTCGCCGTCTACTACAAGCATTTTCCCCTGCGACAAGCCCACAAATACGCGGAGGGCGCCGCGCGCGCCGCCTGGGCTGCCCAACAGCAGGGCAAGTTCTGGTCGATGCACGACACGCTGTTCGCCAACAACCACGCGCTCACCTGGACCGACGTGCAGGGCTACGCCAAGAAGTTGGGCCTCGACATGAAGAAGTTCATCGCGGCGGTGAACAGCGACGCGTCCAAGGCCGCCGTCGAGCGCGACTATCAGCAGGGGCGGGAAGCGCAGGTTGACGGTACGCCGACGTTCTTCGTCAACGGCCGCCGCGCCGAGACGCTGAAGCAACTTCAGGCCGCCGTGCGGGAGCATCTGAGCCTGACTGGCGAAAAGAGCCTGCCCAAGCCGCTCGAGCTCTCGGAGATGACGGCGCCAGAGACCCCGCAATCCGGCGAAGAAGCCGAGACCCCGCAACCCGGCGTCGCCCAGCCCGCCGCCGGTCAGCCAGCGGCACCGGTTCCGTAGAGACGGCACCCCCCGTCGCCCCGCCGAGCCGCTTCAGAGCTGCGCTGCCGCCGGGTCGTGCAGCGATCGCGTCGCGGGTTCGACCGCCGATCCGGTCGCGCTCAGCGCCCACCCCGCTTCATTGGAGAGCCTCGTGCCCGAGTCCATGACCGGCTTCAGCGCCGCCCACGTCACCACCTGCGGCCTCGATGTGCGCGTCGAGATGCGCAGCGTCAATCACCGCCACCTCGATCTACGTTTCAAGCTGCCGCCGACCTTGACCGCGCTGCACGGTGAGCTCAACGCCCTCGTGCGGGCGCAGATCGACCGTGGTCACATCGACGTGATCGTCGTCATCGGGCGCGACGAGCAAGCCACACCTGACGTGCGCGTCGATCTACCGCTGGCGCGGGCGTGGCATCGCGCCCTCACCGAGGTCGCGGCCGGACTATCTCTGCCGGACGGGCCAGATCTGGCCCTGATCGTCGGCCAACCCGGTGTGCTCGTCGTCTCCCGGCCCGAGACCGAGCTCGCCCATGTGCAGCCAGCGGTGGTCGACGCCGTACAGCAGGCCACGGCCGCGCTCGTCGCCAATCGTGCCCAAGAAGGCGCCGCGCTCACCGAAGATCTGGTCACACGGCTGGCCTCGTTGCGCACGCTGCTAGCGCAGCTCGAGGGGTTGGCCGCGACGATCGTCACCGTGCAGCGCGAGCGCCTGCACGACCGCGTCACGCGCGCCTTGGCGGAGACCGGTCACGACCTCGATCCCGGACGCCTCGCGCAGGAGGTGGTGATGCTGAGCGACAAGTCCGACATCACCGAAGAGTTGGTCCGCCTGCGCGGTCATCTCGAGGCCACCGACACCCTGCTGACCCAGGCGCGACCGGGCAAAAAGCTTGGTTTTCTAGCCCAGGAGATCTTGCGCGAGTTCAACACCATCGGCTCCAAGAGCGGCGCGCTCGCGATCACCGAGCGTGTGGTGAGCGCCAAGGTCGAGCTCGAGAAGGTGCGCGAACAGGTGCTCAACCTCGCCTGACCCCGTTCTTTCGAGATCTACGCATAGGAGTGTTTCATGCAGCCGTCTGCCGTCCACAGTGGTCGATTGATCGTTTTTGTTGGCCCAGCCGGCGCGGGCAAAACGACCCTCGCACACCGCTTGATTTCGTCAGCGCCGCAGCGTCGGCGATTCTCCGTGAGTCACACAACCCGCAAGATTCGGCCTTCCGAGACCGATGGTGTGGACTACCACTTCATCGACCGCCCTGCGTTTGAGGCGTTGATCCGGGCCGATGCGTTCCTGGAGTGGGCGTTGGTGCACGACAACTACTACGGCACCTCTCGCACCGAGGTCGAACGTGATCTGGCCGCTGGGCGGGACGTGTTTTTTGACATCGACATCCAAGGCGCGCTCAACCTGCACCGCCAGCTGGGCGACAAGACGGTCCTCGTGTTCATCGTGCCACCGAGCTGGGCGGTGCTCGTGGCCCGCCTCGAAGGCCGCGGGTCGGAGACCGACGCGACGCTGCGCCGGCGGCTGCGCACCGCCCGAACGGAGCTGAACGCCCTGCGCGAGAGCCCACTGCCGTGGCTGGTGATCATCAACGATAAGCTCGCCCCGGCCCAACAAGACCTGGAGCGCCTGCTGACGTCAGCGCACCCCGGCACGCCCGATCGTGCCGACCTCGTAGCCCAGATGTGTGCCGCCGCCGCCGCCGATCCGCGTGCTGAAGCGCCAACCTAGGTTCGCCAGACCACATCGACGCTTGACCGGTTGACGCGGCCACAGCCACGATGCACGCCCCGACGGCGACGGCGTCTGCAGGACCCGTTCTGCACGACCCCTGGACGGTTTGACGCCAGCCTGCCAGAACGCCGACTGTGCCTGCCTACCGCCTGACTACCCCACCGCCCGGCCGTTCCGCCGCCGGGCCCCTCCACCGCCCGGCGCCGCCACTGCCAGGCCCCCGCATCGACCGACCCCCGCATCGACCGACCCCGCACCGCCGGCGCCACACACTCCGCCAGGGCCAGCGCCCACTAGCCTCAGGGCTCCGAGGAATCCCATGTCCGCTCCCCGCGACGACGCGCCGAAGAACAGCTCCCGCCGAATCCCCGTCACGCGGACGCCCGTGCGCGTGCGGATCGCGCCCAGCCCGACCGGCGCCCCGCATGTTGGCACCGCCTACATCGCGCTCTTCAATCTCGCCTTCGCGCGCCACCACGGCGGCCAATTTGTGCTGCGCATCGAAGACACCGATCAGCGCCGCTCCTCCCGCGAGAGTGAGCAGGCCATCTTCGACAGCCTGCGCTGGTGTGGATTGCAGTGGGACGAGGGCCCCGATGTCGGCGGTCCTTTTGGCCCCTACCGACAGAGCGAGCGCAGCGCCTTGTACGTCACCCATTGCGCGCAGCTCGTGGCGCGCAAGCGGGCCTACCCGTGCTTTTGTTCGGCGGCGCGGCTCGATGTCGTCCGCGAGGCCCAGAAAGCGGCCGGCGAAGACTGGCGCTACGACCGCCACTGCCGCGGCATGGATGCAGACGAGGCGCAGCGACGCATCGACGCTGGCGAGACGCACGTCATCCGCCTGGCGATGCCCACGGATGGCGCTACGACGGTGCCAGACGCGCTGCGCGGCGCCGTGATCTACGAGAACCATCGCGTCGACGATCAGATTTTGCTCAAGAGCGATGGGCTGCCGACGTACCACCTCGCGAACGTGGTCGACGACCACCTCATGGAGATCACGCACGTGATCCGCGCGGAGGAGTGGATCAACTCGACCCCGAAGCACGTCGAGCTGTACGACGCGTTTGGCTGGGAGCCGCCGGTGTTCATCCACATGCCGCTGCTGCGTAACGCGGACAAGAGCAAGATCAGCAAGCGTAAGAACCCCGTCAGCCTCGAGTACTACCAGCGCGCTGGCATCCTTCCCGAGGCGTTCCTGAACTTCCTGTCGCTGCTCGGGTACTCGATGCCGGACGAGCGCGACTTCTTTTCGCTCGCGGAGTTCATCGCCGACCTCGATCTCACGCGGGTCTCCCTCGGTGGACCGGTGTTTGATCTGGCCAAACTTGAGCACATCAATGGTCTATACGTGCGCGCGATGAGCCCCGAGCTGCTCGGCGACCGGGCGCAGGCCTGGCTGACCGAGGAGAGTCGTCACCACGCCGTCGCCGAGCTGGTGCAGGATCGCGTGCCGACGCTGGCGGCCTGGAACGCGCAAATCGCCATGTTTTACGGCGGAAAAGTGACCTGGGGCGATGAGGCGCGCCACTTCCTGGTGGGGTGCAGCAGTCGCAAGAAGAAGAGCGTTCGCCTCGACGCCAAGCGTTCGCGCGCGATGTTCGACGATTTGATCGCCCGCTTTGAATCGCTCGCGCCCTGGCATCGCACGGAGATCGAAGCGGCGCTGCGAGCGGCGGTAGAGCTCTCAGGTGCGCAGATTGGCGACGGTTTCATGGCCGTGCGCGTCGCGATCAGCGGCAGCACGGCTTCGCCCCCGCTCTTTGAGAGCATCGAGACCCTCGGCCGCGCCGTGGCGGTGGTGCGCCTGCGCGCCGCTTCTGATTGGCTGCGTGGTAAGGGGCACCTGAACGATGAGATCGTCACGATCGAGAAACAACTGGCCGCGCTCCGACTCACGCAGGAGCGCCTCGCCGAAGCGCAAGCCGCCGGCGGCCGCATCGCCCCTACGGAGCAGTGACCCATGCCCAAAAACACCACAACGCAGGCCGCGATCACTTGGCTCGAAACCGGGGAGGCGCCTAATGAACGCAGCCCTGAGGTCGTGGCCGGACTGATCTTGCTGGCGCACGATCTCCCGCTTGAGGTGCGCCTCGAGGCGCTGCCCAACGCCAACTTTAGTCCCGACGTCGAGATGGCGTTGCTCGTGCTGGCCCAGCGCGCCGACGCGGTCGATCTGATGATTCACCTGCGTGACCACGCGACCCACAAAACCACGGCAAAACAGGCCAAGAAGTTCCTCTTTCGGGCGAAGCAGCGCGGCGCCGACGTCCCGCTCGAGGACGCCCCGACCCGGGCGGTTTGCCTCACGCAGCGCCCTGATCCCTTGCCGAGCTACTGTTCGACGTTCGATCGTGAAGGTGGCCAAGTCGTGGTGCTGGGCGGCTGGGACGAGGAGCACGGCGCGTGGGCGCTCGTCGGAATCGTGCAGGGCGATCACGGGCTGAACACGGTGGCGTGGTTGCCGAAGATGTCCCGCAGCCGCCTCAAGACAGTGCTGGTCACCCTCGCTGGCGAGCGCAGTGAAGAGCTCGTAGAGGTCTCATCGACGTTCGCGGCCGGTTGGCTGAAGTGGGCGCTGTGTCACGCTGAATCCGCATCGCGCCGCATCGAGGGCGACCGATCACGTGTCCGACGAGTGTTGCAGGATGTGGAGCCTCTGGCCGACTTCTGCCTCGTGCAATCGGAGCCAGACGCTGGCGCGTTGGCCAGCAGCGCCACCTTGTTGGACGACTCCTGCTTCGAGGCCTGGCTGCTCTGCCTGCCGCAGCTGTTGGAAGACGCAGCGCCGACGATGGCAGCGGCCGCCAGCGCCGGCGGCGTTGTGACGTCCGACGCGGCGCTGCTCGATGCGCTCATCGCCCACGCCGAGCGTTGGTTCGATGACGAGCGGCGGCTGGCGCTGGCCCGTCGCCTTGAGATTACGGCTATGTTGCTCGCCAACCTGCGCCGGAACCTCGGCAGCAGCGCCGCGCTCGCCGTCGCCCGCGCCTTGCGGCCCGGCGGCGAGGCGATCGCCGGGATCCCGCTGATTCGCGCAGCGCTCGCCAGCGCGGCGCCGCTCGATGCGTGGCGCGCGACGGTTGAGCCCGCGGTCGTCGCTGAGCCCTGACCGCGCTGCCCGGGTGACGCTGCCTACTTGTGCCGCGGCTTCGTCTTGCTAGGCCTCTTGCCGGGCTTCTTGCCGGGCTTCTTGCCGGGCTTCTTGCCGGGCTTCTTGCCGCGGCTCCCCGCTTCGTGTCCTCGCTGGGCCCGCGCCGGTGACGCCTCCGCGGCAGTCGTCGCCGCGGCGACCGGCGCGCGCGAACGTGGCCGCCGCCCCTGCGCTTCGTCCAGCAGCTGCATGAGCCACGCCGACCACGCAGCCACCTCAACCCCCGTCCCGGTGTGCACGGCTCGCACGATCCCCAGGTCGTCGATCGCCACGACCGTCGGGATCCCCCGAATCGGCAGCTTCGCCAGCGGCTCCGGACCGACCCACGCGACCGCCGGCGCGCCCTCCAGCTCGGCGTCCACGTAGTCCTGTAAGGCGAGCTCGTCGCGATCGACGGACGTCGGAACGACCACCAACCCGCGTGCGCCGAGCCGGGCGTGGAGCTCCGACATCATCGGCGACACGCGCTTGCACGGTCCGCACCATGTCGCCCAGAAGTAGACCAACAGCACCTTGCCCTTCAGGGTCCCACCGAGCGGCCGCTGGCCGCCGAGCCACTTCTGCACCGCGATGTCCGGCAGCGGCTGACCGACAAGGCTGTGCTGAAATGCAGCGGCCGGCAGCGTCGGCGCCGCGTCGCCCTGCGTCGCCACCGGTCGCTTCGTCGCCACCGTCACGTCCACCGTCTCCCCAGCCTTACAACGCACCGTGATCGTCTCGGGCAGGGTGGCGGCGTAGAAGAGATCATGCCCCGCGCCCGCCAAGCTCGATTGCAGGCCGTTCACGATCCAACGCCCCGCTGGCAAGCGCAAAACCCCGCCGCCGCTCGCGTTCATCCGCACCGTCGGGGTCGGTCTGGCGTCGCCCTGCGCGTCCGTCATGCGCAACGTTAGCCGATAATCAGCCGCCGCCGAGCCGTCTACCTGCGCCTGCAATCGCAGCGTGCACGGCCCCGCGGGCCACTTGATACGGTAGGATTGAGGCGCCGCCCGTGGCCGCACGTACTGCGCCGTGGCTGGATCGGCGGCCACCCACTCAGCGGCGGCGACGGGCGCCAGCGGTAGATTCGAGTCCGCCACGATCAGCTTGCCTTGCGCCGGCCAGGGCTTCAGGTCCAGTCGCCAGTCGCCAATCTGTACCGTCGCGCCGCCGCGCCCCCACGCCACCGCGCCAAGTCCGCGTTGGGCTGACGCCGCCGACAGCTTCTGTCCCGCCGAGACCAACGCCCACTGATACGTCAGCAGATCACCTTGCGCACCGCCACGCGGAAACATCACGCCGAGGCTCCAGCGCCCGCTCGTCGCGATCAGCGCCAATCCGGGCTCCACCACGAGGACTCTGCGGGCGCGTTTCGGGAACAGGAGGCTCAAATCCGCCCTGCGAACCTGCAAGATCAACGGTTTCAGTGCGCCATCGCGCTGAACGCGCAGCGCGGCGGAGCCCCCAACGGGGCCGCGCACCATGCCAGCGACCTTGGACACCGGCGCGCCAGGCTGCACGTCAGCGCCGTCGACCGACAACACGACGTCGCCAGGTTTCACCCCCGCCTGCGCTGCCGGTCCGCCGGGCACGACGCGAGCGACCACGACGCGTCCACCGCGGCCGTCGAGGACCATGCCCACACCCCCAACGCGGGGCGCGATCTTTGATGTGCTCGGCGCGGCCCCGATCAGCGGAGACCTGCCGGGTGCGCGCGGTGCCGCCGTCGCTGTCGTGACCACCACCGCGGCAAGAAACGCGCAGATGGCGAGCCCCACGATCGTCGACTTCAGCTTTTCCATCGGTATACCTGTCACGGGGACTCCTCAGTCGCGGGGTTCTTGCATCTGTCGCGCCTCAGCCTGATTCTGCGCCCCGGCCGCCCATCGTGCCGCCCGCGATCGCGCACCGTCAACGACACTCGGAGACCCCATGCAGCCGGTTTATGTGCTCGACGCCGTCAGGACCCCCATCGGTCGCTACGGCGGTGGCCTGTCGCGCGTGCGACCTGACGACCTCGCCGCACACTGTATTCGCGCGCTGCTAGCGCGAGTCGGCGTTGACGGGGCACGCGTCGATGAGGTCATCCTGGGCTGCGCCAATCAGGCCGGTGAAGACAATCGAAACATCGCGCGGATGGCCACGCTGCTTGCCGGACTGCCGTACGAAGTGCCCGCAATCACGGTCAATCGACTGTGTGCGTCGGGGCTCGACGCGATCAACGCGGGCTTTCGCCGCATCGCTTTGGGCGAGGCCGACCTGCTCGTAGTCGGAGGCGTTGAGAGTATGTCTCGGGCGCCGTGGTCTGTTCCCAAACCCTTCACTGACGCGCCGCGCGGCAACAACACGATGTGGGACACCGCCCTGGGCTGGCGCTATCCCAACCCGCGGCTGGCGGAGCGTTTTGCGCTTGAAGCCATGGGCTGCACAGCCGAGAACCTCGCCGATCAACATGGCATCTCGCGCGACGCGCAGGATGCGTATGCCCAGGAGAGCCATCGCCGCGCGCTGGCGGCCCAGGAATGCGGCCGTTTCGATGCCGAGCTCGTCGCTGTCACCGCGCCGCAGCGCAAGGGCGAGGTGGTTGTCGATCAAGACGAGGGACCACGGGTTGGCAGCTCAGTTGAGAAGTTAGGCCGGCTGCGGCCGATCTTCCGAGAGGGGGGCACGGTGACGGCAGGCAACTCCTCCAGCTTGAACGATGGCGCTTCGGCCCTACTGCTGGCCTCCGCATCGACGGTCGCGTCCCTGGGCGTGACGCCGATGGCGCGCGTCTGTGGCGCAGCGCAGGCCGGCGTGGACCCAACGATCATGGGGATTGGACCGGTTCCTGCGACAGCCAAGTTGCTGGCGCGGGTCGGCTGGGCTTGGTCGGATGTCGACCTCGTCGAGCTCAACGAGGCCTTCGCGGCGCAATCCCTCGCCGTGTTGCAGCAGTGGCCGATCGATCATGGCTGCGTGAACCCAAACGGCGGCGCGATCGCCCTTGGTCATCCCCTTGGCTGCAGCGGCGCGCGCATCGCGACGACGCTGCTTCACGAGATGGCGCGGCGCGACGTGCACCGCGGAATTGCGACGTTGTGTGTGGGGGTGGGCCAGGGCGTGGCGACGGCGTTCGAGCGATCCTGAGCCAGCTGAAGCCGCCGGCCACACCCCGTGCGCGCGTTAGTTCACGCCATCCAGATCGAGGGCGTCCAGCGCGTCCAGCGCCGCGTCGAGCAGGTCCGACAGCGTCGACTCGGCGACGAGATCGCGCTCCAGATTTCGCAAGTACAAGGTCACGCCGCCGTCGGCCATGAGCTCGGCGCGCCGCAGCATGCCGCCCGGCTCGGCGACCTCCGGCAGCTCTTCAACGTCGACCCGCGCAGAGTCGATCTCCTCCTGCAGATACAGCGCCGCCTGGTTGCGCTTGTAGCGCTTGGGCGCCGGCCACAGCGAGTCGGCCTCCTCCCCCTTGCCGTACAGCGCGTCCGCCAGGTTGAAATCGCCGGACAGCTCAGCCAACAGCGCCTGAGTCCGCAGCACCCGCGCGTCATCGCCGACAAGCTCCGCGACGACCGCTAACTCCATCCGCGCCGCGTGCAGATCGCCCGCGTCGGCAAAAAGCTCGCACCGCGCCGTGTACGCCTCGGGCCAGTGGGGATCCAACGTCAGGTAGTGCGCCCAGCTCGTGAGCGCCCCCTCGCGGTCCTCCAGCTCGGTCTGGCACTCCGCGAGGTAGGCCCACAAATCGGCGTCGCCGTCGTCCTCCTCCAGCAACTCCCTCACCATCGCCAATGCTTCCCTAGGGGCCTCTTCGAGCGCTTCCTCGATAGCCTCACCGTCGCTCCGTCGCATGATCACCTCCAGCGCAGCTAACGCGCAGCGGGCCGATTCGGCCACGCTCTGCGACGAGGCGCAAGGCGTCGCGTCAAACAACTGGCCTCACAAACCCACACCGTCAGCTGAAACACCTCGACTGCCGTCCGCACCACAGAAGCTAACCGCGTAGCAAGCTATGATTTTTGTTTGCCACTGCGACCCGAAAACGACCGCGACCACGGGTTCGTCCGCGGGGCCGTGTTGCAACGTGTCAACCTCGGGTCCGCGGTCGCCGTCTAGTGACTTGACCGTCCCGCAAACCCGGTGCTAAATACCGACCACTCGACTGCCGAGTCCGCCCGGTCTATCCCGTTGACACGAACCAATGTCTGCAGGAACAATCACGGCGGCCTCACAGGCGAAGGCAGAGGATGCGTAGGACTCGTCGCTTGTCTGGCGAAGGATCCAACGGACAATACGCATCTACAACGGTCCACAATGTCCTTCCAGCGTCGCGACGGCACAGAATGTCCGGGCGCCTGCTGAACTAGGGAGTTTTCAGGATGTTCCACACGATTGCAGAGTTCTTCGAAGAGGGCGGATGGGGCATGTGGCCTATCCTTGGGCACCTCATCTTCATCCTCGCGATCATGTTCGAGCGGATCTTTGTGCTGTACATCCGCTCCAGCGTGAAAAAAGAGGAATTCATCAAGCTTTTGCAGGTGCCGATCTTGAAGGGCGACCTCAACCGCGTCCTGAAGGTCTGCTCGACCTACCAGTACCCGCTCGCGCGCATCGTCCACTCGGGCGTGCTCAAAGTGAAGCGCTCGGACGAGGAGGTTCAGGCCGCCATGGACGAGGCTTACCTGCGTGAGATGCCGCACATCAAGAAGCGCGTCGACTACCTCAACCTTCTCGGTAACACGGCGACCCTCGCTGGCCTCCTCGGCACCATCACCGGTCTGATCGGCACCTTCGGCGCCATCGGTCGTCCGGACGTGGATCCGTCGCAGCGCTCGACACTTCTGGCTCAGGGTATCTCCGAAGCCATGAACTGCACGGCGTTCGGTCTGGCCACAGGTATCATCGGCGTTCTGTCGTTCGCGATCCTCTCGTCGAAGGCCACGGCCATCGAGTCGGATATCAACGAAGGCACCGTGCGCGTTCTCAACTTGATCGTCGCCAATCGAAACAAGATGGGCGACATCAAGGAAGACGCAGCTTAATCAAGCTGCCCGAGTTCTCAGAGCGTGTTTGGGTGGTGCTGTAGCCCCGCCAAATCAAGCTCGGAAGAGCGCAATGGACCAAGGCTGGTCGTCACGACGACCGCCACACCTGCCGACGACAACTCTGTGAGGTCGGGGGCTGAGTAGCAAGACCGTTACTCAGTCCCCGATCCGCAGCGTCAGGCAACCAGGAGACCGCGATGGCCGGTGGAGCTAGTGGTAAGGGCGGCGTAGCTGACGCTTCGTTGAACGTCGTCCCCTTTATTGACCTCCTCATCTGTCTCATCTGCTTCCTCGTCATCTCCGCGGCATGGACCAGCCTGTCGCGAATCGATGTGGACCAGGCATTGCCGAAGGCGAGCAAGACGCCGCCGAAGGACAAGCCTGAGAAGAAGGCAGCGATCAACCTCGCCATCACGCCCACGGGCTACCTGGCGAACTTGCACGACGCCGAGAACGCCGATCTGGCGCAGCCCAAACGCATCCCAACGATTGGCGAGACCAAGATTTGTCGCGGCAAAGTCGGCAAAGACGGGGCCTGCCCCGGTGGTTTCGACACGTTCAAGAAGTACGACAAGATCAAGCTCAAAGAGACGCTGGCCGGCTTCATGAAAGAAGGAAAGCTGGGCGACAAGATCAAGATCATGGTCGCCGCGCACGATAAGGTTCAGTACTTGCACCTCATCGGCACGCTCGACGTCGTGTTGCACTCCTGTGAAGACGAGGCCGGCAAGACCTGCCTCCGCAATCCCAGCGTCGGCGACATTAACTTGTTGCGCGCTAAGGGTTTCACGACCTTCGAGTAGCTGTTTCTCGCGGCTCGCGCCGCCGTCGGGGGCTACCGCGCTCGGCTCCTTCCCTCCGGGCACACCTTCGCTCACCGAGAGCGACACAGGACGCACAGATGGCCATTCATAATCCAGGATCGCGCGCCGGCTCCGGCATCGCGCTCAAGAGCGTCGCCAAGCACGTGATGAGCGGCGGCGGCAAGGGCATCTTCGCGACGCTCAACGTTGTGCCGATGATCGACATGTTCATCATCCTCGTGGTGTTCCTGGTCATGCAGTTCAGCTCCTCCGGTGAGCTCATGCTGATGAACCCGAACATCACGATGCCAAAGGCCAGCGCCTCAAAAGAGCTTGAGCGCGCGCCGATGATCGCGCTGACGCGTGGTGAAGGCGGCAAGCCCGGCACGATGCTGTTTGAGGGCAACATGGTCCTGAGCCTCGCCGACGTGAACGAAGTGAAGTACCCGTCCTGGGACATCAAGCCGCTCGCCGAGACGCTGAAGAAGGCGTGGAAGCTGCAGCAGCGCAACTCCGACGCGAAGATCCGGAAGAATCGCAAGATCATCATCCAGGCTGACCGCTCCGTACCGTTCGGGGTCATCAAGATGGTCATGGCTACCTGCGGTCGCAACGAGTACCGCGAGCCCAACTTCGCGATCATGGTCGGTACGGACGACGCACCGGCCAAGTGATTCGTACACGCCGAGTCATCTCGGCATGAGTCGAACTGGCGGCGTGTGCTCATTCGGGCACACGCCGCTTCGTTTTCCGCGGCTTGACAAGCGTCGGGCTGTCCGCTGGGATCCCGACGTTCAGAGAGGGAGGCGCCATGAGCCGTTCGCGCACAAAAGTCGCCGTGTCAGCGTTGCTGCTCGCGCTCGTCGTGAGCGCCGTTGGCCTCGCGCGCGACGCTGTGGCGACGCCAGCGAGCAAGGTCTACCTCAACGGCGTGCCCTATCCGGTCTACTTTAACGATGGGGACAGCTTCCGCGTCCTCGGCGGACCGCTCAAGGGCACCAAGGCACGGCTCGCCGGGTTCAATACGCTCGAGAGTTACGGCAAGACCCACTCGTGGGGCGGCTGGGACCCGAAGGAGCTGTACCACAACGCAAAAATGGGCACGTACAACGCCCGCCGTGGTCCATGTTGGGATGACGCCTCGGAACGCTACCGACGCGGGTGCAGCCAAGCCTGGCATTGCACGTCGGACATGAAACGTGACGGCTACGGTCGGATTCTTTGGTGGTGTCCCGATCTGGCCGAAGACCAGATTCGCAAGGGGCTCGCACACGTCATGAGCGTCAAGGGTCCCGGTATCCCGATGCTCGTGGCGGCCCAGGCGGAGGCCATCAAGAACCGCCGCGGGATGTGGTCGCACGGCGTGCCGCGCTACGTGGTCACATCGCTCCACGCAGCCGACGAGCCCTGGTTCGGTGGATTTCCGTACAACCGCATGGTGTCCAGCGTCACTGGCGCGTCGCGAAAGTGGAAACACCGCAAGATCTACAGCGAGTGCGACAACGTCTGCTGGTGGGAGGTGGTGTTGACCCCCGCGGCCCACGCCATGGGAATCAAGGCCCTCCGCGCTGATCCCACGCTGGCCGGCTTCATCAAAGCCTACGACGACGACCGCTTGCGCGCGCTGCTCAACTCCTACCGGCTCAACGGGGACCTGGGCCTCGTGAGGAACCACAGGAACAAGGGCGTCTTCGACTTGGTGACGACCCGCAAACACCTGGTGGCCTTCGACCAGGCGCTCTCCGCCTTGGTGCAGGGCGGGGGACTGACGATCCTGAGCAAGGAGCTGGGCTCCTGTATGGTTCACGCCGCATTCAATCGCCGCTACGGCTCGGGGTCCGCGTCTTGTCTGCACTAAAGCGTCACGAAGGAGTCGGCATGTTCCCGAAGTCGTCACAACGTCGACGCGCGCCATGGCTGTGGCTGCTGCTTGCGGCCGTGTCCACGGTGGTTGGGGCCTGGGGCTGCAACGTCGGACCCTTTGAGTTCACGCGTCCAACGTCGGCGCCGTATGGCTACGAGACCAGCGATCAGAGCTGCAACGACGGCCTCGATAACGACCAAGATGGTCTGACCGACTGCGACGATCCGGACTGCATCTACGAGACCGGCCACTGCGGTGAGATCATCCCGGCGATCCCCTACTGGCAGCCTGAGAACTCGTACAACCTGTGCATCGATCAGGTCGACAACGACGACGACGGGCAGTTCGACTGCGGCGATCGCAAGTGCCAGTCCATCCCCGAGGTCTGCTGCAGCCGCGAGTTTACGAACGAGCAGTGCAAGGACGGTGTCGACAACGACGCCAACGGGTACACGGACTGTGAGGACTTCGGCTGTCGCAACGGCATCTTCGTGACGGTCTGCGTCGAGAACACCGACGTGCTGTGTGACAACAAGAAGGATGATGACGGCGACGGCTACACCGACTGCCTCGATGCCAACTGCGCCAAAGCGACGGCCTGCGGCGGATCCGGTCTGGGCGGCGCTGCGCCGCCGCAAAAAGGCGTGGACGGCCCAGAAACCAGCCTAGAAGCGTGCTCGGACGGGTACGACAACGACGGCAACACCTACGTCGATTGCGCCGATTTTTCGTGCACCAAGTCTGCAGATCCGGCCGCGGTTGCCTACTGCGCGGACTCCAAAGAGGACACCGCGGCCAAGTGCACGGACGGCAAGGACAACGACGGCAACGGGTTCACCGACTGCGGCGACTTCTCGTGCAGCAAGTCTTCTGACGCAGAGGTGCTCAAGGCCTGCGCCGACGCCGCCGAAGATACGCTCGAGAAGTGCAAAGATGGCAAAGACAACGACAGCAACGGCTACACGGACTGCAACGACAACGTCTGCAGCCAGTCGGAGAACGTCGTGATCCGCAACTACTGCGAGTCGATCGGCGAGAACACGCTCGACAAGTGCAAGGATGGCATCGACAACGACCACAACGGCTACACGGACTGCAACGACAACGCGTGCGCGAAGTCGGCCAACTTCATCATCGTGAGTCACTGCGCCTCGTTGCAAGAGAGCAGTGACGTGGAGTGCACCGACGGCAAGGACGGCGATGGCGATGGGTTCGCGGACTGCGCGGACTTCTCCTGCCAGGGATCGCTGGAGCCTTACACCAAGGACGACAAGACTGGCGACGCGTTCAAGACCGTCGCGGAGTACTGCAAGTCCCTCGCCGAAGACACCTGGGTCAAGTGCAAGGACGGCAAGGACAACGACGGCAACGGCTACGAGGACTGCTCGGACCGGTCATGTCGCGGCGCGGACGCCTGGGATCCAGCCTCGACGGTGCCCCCGATCCATCTGGACCGCCATCCGTGCCAGGAGAGCTTCAGGCCGGGCGATGATCCGAAGGAGCTCAACGCGGTCTGTAGCGATGGAGTCGACAACGACGAGGACGGCTTTACCGACTGCGACGACTGGGACTGCGCTTGGAATCCGAAAGTGACGGTCTGCGACGGCAAGAAGCTGAAGGTCTGCCAGTGATCGTCACTGGGCCATAGGGGTTGGCCGCGTGCGCGACTGGGTGCCAGCCGCCTCGTGGGCGGCGCTGATCGAGCCGACATTGTGAGGAACCGACATCCTGGTCACGACTAGGGATGGGAGATGAAGATGAACCGTTTGACGGCCCTGGGTGCCTTGGTTCTGCTGCTACCGACTGTGGGCCTCGCCGCTCCGCCGCCCCCTGAGGCGGCACCGGTCGCGCCCGCGGCAAAGGCGGATGCAGCGAAGCCGGACGTAGCGAAGGCGCCCGCGGCGAAGACGGCCAAGGCCGATCCGGCGGCCGCGAAGCCAGTCGCGGACGATCCGAAGGCTGCTCCGGTCGCCCCAGCTGCCGCGCCGCCTGCGCCTGCTGCGAAGCCCGCACCGGCTGCAGCCGCTGGGGCGCCAGCGCCGACCGGCGCGAAGGACGGCGCCGCGCCGACCGTGAAGGCCGGGTTGCCGGACGCGACCCCAGCCGTGGGCGCGCAGGGCACCGAGCGCAAGTGCGCGGACCGCCGCGACAACGACAACGATACGATGATCGATTGCGCCGACGCTGACTGCTACAAGACGCACGCGTCGTGCAGGGCGGGCAAGGGCCAAGAGAACAGCAACGCCAGGTGCAGCGACTGGATCGACAACGACGGCAATGGCGCCGTGGATTGTGACGATTCAGCTTGCGACGGGCCCGGAATTACGGTCTGTAAGGGCTCCTGGAAGGGCAGCCTGGACACTGGCGGCGGCGCCGGCAATGGCGCAGGGCCCGAGGACGACGTCCCTGAGCTTGGCAAAGGGATGGCCGTCGAGGATCTGATCGGCAAGGGCAGCGACAAGGACGGCGAGCGCAATGACCAGCTCTGCTCCGATGGCATCGACAACGACAAGGACGGCCGCACAGACTGCGCGGACTTTGGTTGCCGTTTCGATCCGAGCGTGACGGTGTGCCGAGGCAACGCCGGCATGCGGTTTTCGGTCGTGGCTGGCATCGCGCAAGACTACAACATCAAGAACTACCGCGACGGCGACGGGACCTTGGATACGCGCTTTTCGCGCATCCAGCTGCGCTCATTCGGCCCGATGCCGCTCATCCAGAACAGCTTCTACCTGCTGAGTCTGCGGGCTGAGAAGACGCCGCGGTTGACGTTTGCGATGTTCCAGATGCCGATCGGGAGCCAGGGCCACTACGTCAACGTCAACAGCGGCGGCGGCGGCCTGTCGAGCGCGCTGATCGTCTCCGCAGCCAAGCAGCTGCTCTTGGAGCCGGCGTACTACGTGTACAACGCTTTCGAGCAGGGCAATGGCGCGTCGGCTGAGGTGGGTGGACCGATCGGCAGCAGCGGCAAGCTCAAGTTTCGCGTCTTCGCCGCGGGAGGTTCGGGTCGCTTCTCCGGCAACGTTGGCGGTCGCTACTTCAGCTACAACAACCGCAACTACACGTACGCGTTGGGCGCGCAGCTGGCCGTGAACGTCATCGGCCACTACAGCCGCTTCGACAGCCCATTCCTGTACACGCCGGTGCCGCTGACCCTGGCGATGTGGGCGGGCGCGAAATACGACCAGCGCGCGCAGGAGCGTTACCCGGCCGTGAACGTGGCGGCCGTGTTTCGTTGGAATCGCTTCGTGCTGCTCACGGAGAGCTACACCAAGAAGGAGCTTGAGTTCGACTCGCTGCAGACGGCCTACGTGGCGCAGATTGGCTTCCTGGCGATTCCGAAGCGGCTGCTGATCGCCGCGGACTTTGGCGCGTACGTGATCTTGCAGCAGATGAAGAATCCGCCGGCGACGTTGGAGACCGACATCAAGAAGCAGCTCGACGAGCAGCAGTTTCGCGTCGCGGCGCACTTCTTCTTCTACCGCAACATCGGGATCCTCTCGCTGCTCTACAAGGACCGCCAGGTTCAGAACGCGAAAGCGGAGCTGCCGGCGAATCGAGAGCAGGGCGTGAGCCTTGAGGCCCAGTATCGCTTCTAGACGTCGCGCCGCCCGTAGCCGTCCAATCGGCAGGCCGAACGACCGGTGCCCAGAAATCTGCCCGGAGTTTGGCCTTTTTTCGACACGCACCCGACGATCTCCTTGCGCCCCAGCGTTGTACTAGGGGGGCAACCGCGACCTCCTAGCGGGGGCAGCGTTGGAGTTAGGACGAGGCCGATGGTGGGGGTTCGCTGCGCCGGTCGCCTGGGCCGGTTGCGCGGTGTTGCCTGGGCTCGTTCATCCGCTCCTCGCGCCGGT